>NZ_JAPVYY010000004.1:0-244207 GCF_041432105.1 Streptococcus sp. 27098_8_148
TCTCTTTTTCTTATGCATGTGGGGGGAGCCAAGAAAGCTCAAATTGGAGCAATTGGGCTTCAAGGAGATCTTGATGGGAAACCTCTTGTTTCTCTTTGCCATCTAATAGGGCTTTTTGGATGAAATAGGCGCCTGCAGTGTGTGAGTTGGCGCAAATCTTGAGCTCTTGCTTGGGAAGATGGAGAAGGACTTCTTTAAAGAGAGGGAGGCCCAGATCATAGATTGGTTTTCCAGGACAGGTTGGATAGAGTCCAAGGGCTGACCAGATGTACCAAGCAGATAGGCTACCATTGTCCTCATCACCTGGATAGGCTTGGAAATCTTGATGGAAAGCTTGGGAACGGATCTGGTGGATCAGGAGATTGGTGTATTCGGGATGAAGGCTGTAACGGAAGAGGTAGGGAATGTGGAAGCTGGGTTGATTGGAGATGGCGATCTGCCCAAATGGGGCTTGGGCCATTTCACTCATTTCATGGATTTCATAGCCATATCCTCTTACATCAAATTGAGGTTTTTGATTGGCTAGATCCAGCAGTCGTTGGGTAAAGGCTTTTTCACCGCCCATTAGCTCTATCAGACCGGAGAGGTCGTGTAAGGCTCCAAAAGTAGCCTGGGTTGCAGAACATTCTGCAAAATCTCCTCCCCAGCTGGTAGGAGAGAAGGGCTCTTTAAAGTTTCCATTGGTGGATCGGGCTCTCATGAAGCCTGTTTGGGCATCGTACAATGTTCGGTAGGAGAGGCTGGAAGCAGCATACCGAGCGGCTGTTTCTGTATGACCCAATTGCTTGGCAACGGTAGCAATGCAAAAATCACTATAGGCATAATCTAGGCTATGGCTCACACTTTCGTGAAAATCATCGGGGAGGTAGCCAAGGGCCGTGTAGCTTTCATTGCCATGGCGACCAAAATGTTGAGTGGGATCTGTTTTATGAGCCGTCTGGAGCATAGCTGTGAGCATATTTTCATGTAGGTCTGGTGCGATCCCTTTAGTGACAGCATCCGCAAAGACGCCATCGATGAGGGTGCCTGGCATCATCCCTCGTTCATCTGGGGCCAACCATTTTGGTAGAAAACCAGTATCCTTGTAAGTGTTTAAAAATCCTTCGAGAAAGTGACGGTAGTAATCGGGGTAGACAAGGCTAAAGAGCGGAAAAGAGGTCCGAAAGAGGTCCCAAAATCCGATATTGGTATAAGCTTTTCCTGGTTTGATTTCATTATGGGTGACATCCAGGTGCCAGTCATTTCCCTCGGTATCTGTTTCATAAAAGGTTTGAGGGAAAAGGAGGAGTCGGTAAAGGCAATGATCGAAAAAGGCTTGGTCACGCCCTCCGGTATCTTTTACTTCAATTCGTTTTAGCAGCTGATTCCATTGATCGGCTGCTTCTTTTTTAGCTTCTTCTAAGGGAAGGTGGGGAAGATGGCTGTGAGCCATGTCTTGGGACAGATAAGAAGTTCCTAATTGGACGGTCACTTCATTGCTCGCAAAGGTCAGAAAAAGATCTTGATCGATGTGAGTGACGCTCTCAATCGGCTGGCTAAATTGCCACTGGAGATAGAAAGAGTAGGAAGTATCTGCGGTATGGGCCTGATCCAGAATGTGGAAGTGGCAGGTTTGGCCTGTCAGAGTCAAGTCCTCTAGTTCCTTTGCTGCATGAAAGCAGAGTGTCAGCTTTTCTGGTGCTCGAAAGTGCATGATAGCCCCGTAGCGGCTTGGAACTAGCTCGCTTTGAATCTGATAACGTTCCGAAAAAATACGGAGGTAGTGGGGTTGGAAAACGGCTTCTTTCATCGAATAACTGCTTTGACGACGGAAGAGGTCGGAACTTGCAACTTCCCCTGTGATGGGCGTGATGAGGCACCAAGCGTAGTCTCCTATCCAAGGACTAGGCTGGTGGGTGAGGCGAAATCCCTGAAAAATAGGGAGATTGGGGTTGAAAAACCAAGCCCCCTGTTCGTGTGTCGTCTGGGGAAGGAAGTAGTTCATCCCAAAAGGGACTCCGGTATAAGGGAGGGTGTTCCCGTGCGAATAGTGGGGATGATTATCGCTTCCCCAGCGGGTATCGATGGTTTGGCAATGTGTGCGCATCTTGTCTCCTTTTTCTTCATCAACCTTAAATGATCTGTGTTTTTCTTGGAACACGCGCTGGTATTTTCTTCATTGTATCAAAGTGTTGTCAAATATGATAGCGTTTTTATCAAATGGAAAATTTTGTAGAAAAAGGGCTATAGTTTGCGTATGTATTTCCCATTTGAAATCTTTTATACTGAATAGGAAAGAATCGATACGTGTGAGGAAAATAAATGACCTATTCAAAAGAAATTGTGCGAGAATGGTTGGATCAAGTGGCTGAGCGTGCTAAGGAATACCCTGAGTGGGTGGATGTCTTTGAACGTTGTTATACAGATACTTTGGATAATACAGTTGAAATTTTAGAAGATGGGTCAACCTTTGTGTTAACAGGGGACATCCCAGCTATGTGGTTGCGTGACTCAACGGCTCAATTGAGGCCCTATCTTCATGTGGCTAAACGAGATTCCCAATTGCGCCAGACCATTGCTGGTTTGGTCAAACGTCAGATGACCTTGATTCTCAAGGATCCTTATGCCAACTCTTTTAATATTGAGGAGAACTGGAAAGGCCATCACGAGACCGACCACACCGATTTGAATGGCTGGATTTGGGAGCGCAAGTATGAAGTGGATTCGCTGTGCTATCCCTTGCAGCTGGCTTATCTTCTGTGGAAAGAAACTGGTGAGACTAGCCAATTTGATGAAACCTTTGTCACAGCGACTAAGGAGATTCTTCATCTCTGGACGGTGGAACAAGACCATAACAACTCCCCTTATCGCTTCGTTCGAGATACTGATCGTAAGGAAGACACGCTGGTGAATGACGGCTTTGGGCCAGATTTTGCCGTGACAGGGATGACCTGGTCAGCCTTTCGTCCAAGTGATGACTGCTGTCAGTATAGCTACTTGATTCCGTCAAATATGTTCGCAGTCGTTGTCTTAGGTTATGTCCAAGAAATCTTTGCTACATTGAGTCTAGCTGATAGTGAAAGCATCATTGCTGATGCTAAACGTCTGCAGGCTGAAATCCAAGAAGGAATCGAAAATTACGCCTACACGACTAACAACAAGGGCGAGAAGATCTATGCCTTTGAAGTGGATGGTTTAGGAAATGCTAGCATCATGGACGATCCTAACGTACCAAGTTTGTTAGCTGCTCCATATCTTGGTTACTGTGATGTCAATGACGAAGTGTATCAAGCAACTCGTCGCACCATTCTCAGCCCTGAAAATCCATACTTCTACCAAGGAGAATACGCTAGCGGTCTCGGAAGCTCTCATACCTTCTATCGTTATATCTGGCCGATTGCCCTATCAATCCAAGGCTTAACAGCTACAGATAAAGCTGAAAAAAAATACTTGCTAGACCAACTAGTTGCCTGTGATGGCGGAACAGGTGTGATGCACGAAAGCTTCCACGTAGATGATCCAACCAAATATTCGCGTGAATGGTTCTCTTGGGCCAACATGATGTTCTGTGAATTGGTCTTGGATTACTTGGATATTCGCTAATGAGCTGTCGCTTAACAGATTCTGGGAAAGAATCAAAAATATATTTTTAAATTTAAGTTAGAATGAGGTTTTACTCATGGAAAATGTTGTTGTACATATCATCTCTCACAGCCACTGGGATCGTGAGTGGTATCTACCTTTTGAAAGCCACAGGATGCAATTGGTGGAACTGTTTGACAATCTCTTTGATCTTTTTGAAAATGATCCGGAGTTCAAAAGTTTCCACTTAGATGGACAAACCATTGTCCTTGACGACTATTTAGAAATTCGCCCTGAAAACCGCGACAAGGTGCAACGTTATATCGACGAGGGCAAGCTCAAGATTGGTCCTTTCTATATCTTGCAGGATGATTACCTGATCTCCAGTGAAGCCAACGTCCGCAATACCTTGATTGGACAGGCTGAATGCGCTAAATGGGGCAAATCCACTCAGATTGGTTACTTCCCAGATACCTTTGGAAATATGGGGCAAGCACCTCAAATTCTTCAAAAATCAGGTATCCACGTAGCAGCCTTTGGTCGTGGAGTCAAACCAATCGGATTTGACAACCAAGTCCTCGAAGATGAGCAGTTTACCTCTCAATTTTCTGAAATGTACTGGCAAGGGGCGGATGGTAGTCGCGTACTCGGTATTCTTTTTGCCAACTGGTACAGTAATGGGAATGAAATTCCAGTGGATAAAGATGAGGCTTTAGCTTTTTGGAAACAAAAATTGGCAGATGTTCGTGACTATGCCTCCACCAACCAATGGTTGATGATGAACGGTTGTGACCACCAACCCGTTCAACGGAACTTGAGTGAAGCTATTCGCGTGGCCAATGAACTCTTCCCTGACGTGACCTTTATTCATAGCTCTTTTGATGAATATGTTCAAGCAGTGGAAAGTGCGCTTCCTGAGCAATTATCTACGGTTACGGGAGAATTGACCAGTCAGGAAACCGATGGTTGGTACACACTGGCAAATACGTCTTCCTCTCGGATTTATCTCAAGCAAGCCTTCCAAGAAAACAGCAACTTGCTGGAGCAAGTGGTGGAACCTTTGACCATCATTACTGGTGGTCACAACCACAAGGATCAATTGACCTATGCCTGGAAGACACTCTTACAAAATGCGCCACACGATAGTATATGTGGATGTAGCGTAGATGATGTTCACCGTGAGATGGAAGTTCGTTTTGCCAAGGTCAATCAAGTCGGAAACTTTGTCAAGACCAACCTTCTCAACGAATGGAAAGGTAAACTAGCAACTCAAAAAGCCCAGAGTGAGCACCTCTTTACGGTCATCAATACTGGCTTGCATAATAAGGTGGACACCGTCAGCACGATTGTCGATGTTGCGGTTTGTCCATTTAAGGAATTGCATCCGACAGAAGGCTTCAAGAAAATGGCCGCTTTGAGCTTGCCAGACTACCACGTAGAAGATTTAGAGGGGCATCTTGTAGAAGCAGAGATTGAGGACTTGGGAGCAAGCTTTGGCTATACCCTGCCTAAGGATAAATTCCGTCAACCCTATATTGCACGTCAAGTGCGCGTGACGGTTCCAGTTCACCTAGCGCCTCTTTCTTGGACCACCTTCCAGCTCTTAGAAGGCAAAGCACCTCATCATGATGGTCTGTTCCAAAATGGGGTGATCGATACGCCATTTGTAACCCTTAGTATCGATGATGGCTTGACCCTCTATGATAAAACGACCAATGAGGCTTATGAGGATTTCCTTCGCTTTGAAGATCGTGGGGATATCGGAAATGAATATATCTACTTCCAACCAAAAGGAACCGAACCGATCTATGCGGAGTTAACAGCTTATGAGGTCTTGGAAAACAATGCTCGCTATGCCAAAATCTTGCTCAAGCATGACTTGACGATCCCGGTTAGCGCGGATGAACAATTGGATGCGGAGCAAAGAGGCATTATCGAGTTTATGAACCGCAAGGCAAGTCGCTCAGAAGAGCTGACAACGATCCCTCTTGAAACGGAGATGACCATCTTTGTAGATGATCCACAAATTCGCTTCAAGACGCGCTTTACCAATACTGCCAAGGATCACCGCATCCGTCTTCTGGTCAAGACTCACAATACACGTCCAAGCAACGATTCTGAAAGTATCTATGAGGTTGTGACACGGCCAAATAAACCGGCTGCTTCTTGGGAAAATCCTGAAAATCCTCAACACCAGCAAGCTTTCGTCAGCTTGTATGATGACGTCAAAGGGGTAACAGTGGCCAATAAAGGATTGCATGAATACGAAATCCTTGGAGACGATACGATAGCTGTAACACTTCTCCGTGCTTCCGGTGAACTTGGTGACTGGGGCTATTTCCCAACACCAGAAGCACAATGTTTGCGGAACTTTGAGGTTGAATATGCAGTAGAATGCCATCAAGCTCAGGGGCGTTTCTCAGCCTTTCGTCGTGCCAAAGCTTTGCAGACACCGATGACCAGCCTTCAAGTTGAAAAACAAGAAGGAAGTGTAGCAGCGTCTGGTAGCTTACTCAAGCATACAGCCTTGACGCATCCTCAGGTTTGTCCAACAGCCTTTAAGGTAGCAGAAAATGAAGAAGGTTACATCCTTCGCTATTACAACATGAGCCAAGAAAATGTGCGCGTGTCAGAAGGACAACAAACGGTTGTCGATCTTCTGGAACAACCGTATCCGGTCCATACAGGTTTATTGGCACCGCAAGAAATCCGGACAGAATGGATTAAAAAAGAAGAAGTATAGCTGGTTGCAGCTGAAGAAACAATAAAAGGAAAGGAGGAGCGAAAAAGTAAGAACCAACTGCTGACTCGCTCCTTTTTACAGGTAAAAGCAATGACCATTGCAACGATTGATATCGGAGGGACTGGGATTAAGTTTGCTAGTCTCACTCCGGATGGAAAGATTTTAGATAAGGCCAGCACCCCAACTCCAGAAACTCTAGAAGATTTGCTAGCTTGGCTGGACCAGCGATTGTCAGAACGTGACTACCGTGGGATTGCTATGAGTGTGCCAGGGGCTGTTAACCAAGAAACAGGGGTAATTGAAGGGATCAGTGCCATTCCTTATATCCATGGTTTTTCATGGTATGAGGCCCTTTCTCATCACAAGCTACCTGTCCATCTAGAAAATGATGCCAACTGTGTTGGACTGAGTGAATTGCTGGCGCATCCTGAGATTGAAAATGCAGCCTGTGTCGTGATTGGTACCGGAATCGGTGGAGCCATGATTATCAATGGCAAGCTTCACCGTGGACGTCATGGCTTGGGCGGTGAGTTTGGCTACATGACAACTATCGAGCCTGCAGAAAAGCTCAATAACTGGTCACAACTCGCTTCTACAGGAAACATGGTTCGCTATGTGATTGAAAAATCAGGTCAGTCTGACTGGGATGGACGTAAGGTCTACCAAGAGGCTGCAGCCGGCAATGCCCTTTGCCAGGAAGCCATTGAGCGCATGAATCGTAATCTTGCTCAAGGACTGCTCAATATCCAGTATCTCATTGACCCAGATGTGATTAGCCTAGGTGGCTCTATCAGTCAAAACCCAGATTTTATCAAAGGGGTGCAAAAAGCAGTAGACATCTTTGTGGAAAGATATGAAGAATATACAATTGCTCCAGTGATTCAAGTTTGCACCTATCAGGCAGATGCCAATCTCTACGGTGCCCTTGTCAACTGGTTACAGGAGGAAAACCAATGGTAAGTTTTACAGGACTTAGTCCCAAACAAGCCCAAGCTGTTGAAGTATTAAACAATCACATTTCTCTACCAGATGTAGAGGTGGCGGTCGCTCAGTCTGACCAAGCTTCTATCTCTATCAAGGGTGAGAATGGGCAGTATCAACTGACCTACCGCAAACCTCATCAACTCTACCGCGCCTTGTCTGTGCTAGCAACAGCTTTAGCAGAAGGAGACAAAGTAGAGATTGAAGAACAGGCGGCTTATGAAGATTTGGCCTATATGGCCGACTGTTCGCGCAACGCCGTGCTCAATGTCGCATCAGCCAAACAGATGATTGAACTCTTGGCTCTGATGGGTTATTCAACCTTTGAGCTCTATATGGAGGACACCTATCAGATTGAGGGGCAACCTTACTTTGGTTATTTCCGTGGAGCCTACTCAGCTGAAGAGTTACAGGAAATCGAAGACTATGCCCAGCAGTTTGACATGACCTTTGTCCCATGCATCCAGACCTTGGCTCATTTATCAGCCTTTGTTAAATGGGGGGTTAAGGAAGTCCAGCAACTCCGCGATGTAGAGGATATTCTCCTCATCGGTGAAGAAAAAGTCTACGACCTGATTGACGGTATGTTTGCGACGTTATCTAAATTACAAACTCGCAAGGTCAACATCGGGATGGACGAAGCTCACTTGGTCGGTTTGGGTCGTTATCTTATCTTGAACGGTATTGTGGATCGGAGTCTCCTTATGTGCCAACATTTGGAGCGCGTGCTGGATATTGCAGACAAGTATGGTTTCCACTGCCAGATGTGGAGTGATATGTTCTTCAAGCTTATGTCAGCAGATGGCCAGTACGACCGTGAGGTAGAAATTCCAGAAGAAACACGAGTTTATTTAGACCGTCTTAAAGACCGTGTGACCTTGGTTTACTGGGATTATTATCAGGATAGCGAGGAAAAATACAACCGAAACTTCCGTAATCACCATAAGATTAGTCAGGATATTGCCTTTGCTGGTGGTGCCTGGAAGTGGATTGGTTTTACGCCCCACAACCATTTCAGTCGCCTCGTCGCTCTTGAAGCCAATAAAGCCTGCCGTGCTAATCAGATCAAGGAAGTCATTGTGACGGGCTGGGGGGACAATGGTGGTGAAACAGCCCAGTTCTCGATTCTCCCAAGTTTACAAATTTGGGCAGAACTCAGCTATTGCAATGATTTAGAGCGTCTTTCAGCTCACTTTAAGACCAATACAGGCCTATCCGTTGAGGACTTTATGCAGCTGGATCTGGCCAACCTCTTGCCAGACCTACCAGACAATCTCAGTGGGATTAACCCTAACCGCTATGTCTTTTATCAGGATGTTCTTTGCCCAATTCTTGACAAGCACATGACACCTGAACAGGACAAGCCACACTTTGCCCAAGCAGCTGAGATTCTTTCTGACATTAAAGAAAAAGCGGGTGTCTACGCCTATCTCTTTGAGACTCAGGCTCAGTTGAATGCCATTTTAAGTAATAAAGTGGATGTGGGCCGACGCATTCGTGAGGCCTATCAAGCAGGTGATAAAGAGAGCTTGCAACAAATCGCTAGAGGAGAATTGCCAAAACTCAGAAGCCAGATTGAAACCTTCCATGACCTCTTTAGCCACCAATGGTTGAAAGAAAACAAGGTCTTTGGCTTGGATACCGTAGACATCCGGATGGGTGGACTCTTGCAACGGATCAAGCGAGCTGAAAGTCGGATTGAAGACTATCTAGCTGGTTCCATCACATGTATCGATGAACTAGAAGTAGAAATCTTGCCATTCAACGATTTCTACGGAGATCAGGACTTCGCAGCCACAACGGCTAATCAGTGGCATACTATTGCGACTGCCTCAACCATTTATACAACGTAAAAAATGCCAAGTCGGATGACAGAAATCTCATCCATGGTCGATAGGAGTAGAAGAGGAGCTGTCTTTACGACCACCCTTTTCTACTCTTTTTTAAAACTATGTCATAAATTTGTAGAATTTTTTCTATAATTAGGAGTTTGAAAATGTAAATGGGCTATCTTATAATAGGTGATGTAAACGCTACCAAAGCAAATAAACACGCTCAAGGCTCAAAGGGGGGAGTTAAATGAAAAAGTTTGTAAGGACTCTGAGAGAAAATTTCATTTTTCTTTTAATGGTCTTACCTGGTGCAGCGTGGTTAATCTTATTCTTCTATATTCCGGTTTTTGGGAATATCGTAGCATTTAAGGACTATCATATTACGGGAGAGGGCTTCATTGACAGTGTCATGAAGAGTAAGTGGGTTGGCTTTGACAACTTCAAATTCCTCTTTAGTTCCAAAGATGCCTACATTATTACAAGAAACACGGTATTGTACAACTTAGGATTCATTTTCTTAGGATTGATTGTTTCCGTTGGGATCGCCATCATCTTTAGTGAGTTGAGATCAAAAAGAGTGGTCAAGGTGCTTCAAACCTCCATGCTCTTCCCATACTTCCTATCATGGGTTATCATCAGCTTCTTCACCGATGCCTTCCTGAACGTGGACAAAGGATTGGTCAACCACATCTTAACTTCATTTGGTATGAAAGCCATCAATTTCTACTCGGAATTGTGGATCTGGCCAGCGCTTCTCCTCTTCTTAGGAATTTGGAAAGGCTTTGGTTATAGCAGTGTCATGTACTATGCAACCATCATGGGAATTGACCCAACTTACTATGAAGCAGCGACCGTGGATGGTGCGTCTAAGTGGCAACGCATTCGCAACATCACCATTCCTCAGTTGTCTTCCTTGATTACGGTTTTGACCATTCTTGCAGTCGGAAATATCTTCCGCGCAGACTTCGGTCTTTTCTACCAAATCCCGCATAATGCTGGAGCGCTCTATAGTGTGACAAACGTTATTGATGTTTATGTCTACAACGGTCTGACCAAGTCAGGGGATATCGGGATGACAGCAGCAGCCGGTCTTTACCAATCGGTAGTCGGTTTGGTTCTTGTTTTGATCTCAAATATCATTGCCCGTCGCATTGATAAGAATGCCGCTCTCTTCTAGAAAGGAGGATCGTATGAAAAAATCAACCATTCAAAAAGAAAAAATTGATAATGTCGGGATCCATTCTTTCAGTAAGAAGAGCAACTTCTTCTTTACCTTGTTGTTGACCTTGGTCGGCTTGACCTGTGTGCTTCCCTTCATCTTCGTTGTCATGATCTCTTTGACAGACGAACAAAGTTTGGCAGTCCATGGCTTCCAATTCTGGCCAGCAAAATTTGGATTTGATGGTTACCTCTTCTTAGTACAGTTCAAAGACAAAATCTTGCAAGCCCTCTTCATTACCTTGTTTGTGACCATTGTGGGAACAGCATGTAATGTCTTTATCACCACAACCTATGCTTACGCAATCTCACGGAGTACCTTTAAATACCGCAAGTTCTTTACCGTATTTTCACTCCTTAGTATGCTCTTTAGTGCAGGGTTGGTTCCAAGCTACATTGTGACCACTCAACTCTTGCAGTTAGGTGATACCATCGGGGCTTTGATTATCCCAATGTTGCTCAGTCCATTTAACATCATCTTGATGCGGACCTTCTTTAAACGGACCATTCCAGAAGCCATCCTTGAATCCGCTCGGATCGATGGGGCAAGTGAAACACGGATTTTCTTCCAAATCTGCTTGCCATTGTCTCTTCCAGGGATTGCGACCATCAGTTTGTTCACCGCTTTAGGGTTCTGGAATGACTGGTTCAACGCCCTCCTCTATATTAAGAGTGACAACCTTTACCCATTGCAATACCTCTTGATGCAAATTCAAAACAATATGGATTACATCGCTAAAAACGTCGGGGTATCCGGCCAATTGGCAGGAGCTGTACAATCCATCCCACGGGAAACAGGACGTATGGCCATGGTGGTTGTGGCAACAGTGCCAATCGCCATTCTCTATCCATTCTTCCAACGCTACTTTGTAAAAGGCTTGACCATCGGTGGTGTGAAAGAATAACATCGTTCATTGAAAATCAGCAAGATTTTCAACTCATAACTTAGTCTAAAAAGAAAATAACATAAAGGAGATTTTTCTTATGAAAAATTGGAAAAAATACGCGTTAGCATCTGCTAGTGTCATTGCTCTTGGAGCTACTCTTGCTGCTTGTGGAAACCTTACAGGGAACAACAAGAAATCTGCAACAACTGAAGATGGTAAACCAATCATCAAGATGTACCAAATCGGGGATAAACCTGATAACTTGGATGTTCTTCTTAAAAATGCCAACAAGATCATTGAAAAGAAAGTTGGCGCAAAATTGGATATCCAGTACCTTGGTTGGGGTGACTACGCACAAAAAATGAATGTTATCATCTCATCTGGTGAAAACTATGATATCGCCTTTGCTAATAACTACGTGATCAACGCTCAAAAAGGTGCTTATGCTGACTTGACAGAATTGTACAAGAAAGAAGGGAAAGACCTTTACAAAGCACTTGACCCAGCTTACATCAAAGGGAACACTGTAAACGGCAAGATCTATGCTGTTCCAGTAGCAGCTAACGTTGCATCTTCTCAAAACTTTGCATTTAACGGACCACTTCTTGAAAAATATGGTATCGACGTTTCAAACGTGAAAGACTATGCTTCTCTTGAACCAGTCTTGAAAGCCATCAAAGAAAAAGATCCAAACGTTGTTCCATTTGCAATGAACAAGAGCTACGGTGGACCTTCAGATGACTTTGACTATGTGGCTGTTGATGGACTTCCATTCGTTGTTGACTTGAAAGGTGACACTACTAAGATCGTTGACCGTTACACAATTCCTCGTTATGTAGAAAACTTGAAGACTCTTCACAAATACTACGAAGCAGGATACATTCCAAAAGACGTAGCAACGAGCGACACTGGTTATGATCTTTCTCAAGATACATGGTTGGTTCGTGAAGAAACAGTAGGGCCAGCTGACTACGGTAACAGCTTGCTTTCTCGTGTAGCAAACCGTAAGATCGAAATCAAACCATTTACTGAACTGTACAAGAAGAACAATACTACTCAAGTAGCTAACTTTGTTATCTCAAACAACTCTAAGAACAAAGAAAAAGCAATGGAAGTGTTGAACCTCTTGAACACTGATCCAGAACTCTTGAACGGCCTTGTTTATGGACCAGAAGGCAAGAACTGGGAAAAAGTTCCCGGCAAAGAAAACCGTGTCAAAGTCTTGGATGGCTACAACGGAAACACTCACATGTCTGGATGGAACACTGGTAACAACTGGATTCTTTACATCAACGAAAACGTAACAGATGAACAAATTGCACAATCTAAGAAAGACTTGGAAACTGCAAAAGAATCTCCAGCACTTGGCTTCATCTTTAACACAGATAAAGTGAAATCAGAAATCACTGCTCTTACAAATACTTTGAACCAATTCGCAGGTGCGATCAATACTGGTACAGTGGATCCTGAAGTAGAAGTTCCTAAGATGCTTGAAAAATTGAAATCAGAAGGTGCTTACCAAAAAGTGCTTGACGAAATGCAAAAACAATACGACGAATTCCTTGCTTCTAAAAAATAAGAACAGGTAGTTCGAAAAGGCTTTGGAGGGATCTCCAGAGCCTTTTATATTGAAGAGAAAGTCCTCTTAGAAGCTTTCCTTATGTGAGTACGGACGTCAGCGAACTTCTACGAAGTTCCATGACTTAGTTTTGAACCTAAAGTTTCAAAACTCCCGAGTGCTAGAAACACTAGTGTTTCTAGCACTTTTCTCACGGCGGAAAGTTTCGGTAGATGATTGAATAACTTTAACTCATAAAATGTTTTTATTTTTATATAATTTTATAGATCTGTATCAAAGAACAGTTTTTTATGAAAATAGAACTGTAAATGAAAATCAACATTTCAATTTACCAATGCAAATAGGGGGAAAGCGTTTTATTTTTATGGTATAATAGAATCACTAATTGGAAAAGAGGCTGAATGATGGGAAAAATCATCGAGTTCATTTTTACGAGAGTCTATGTTGCCATGCTGGTAACAGGGATTTTTTGGGTCTTGACGATCTGTGGGGGTGTTCTGCTAGGAGTAGGACCCGCTAGTGCCACTATCATGAGCCTCTATGCGGAAAATGGCATGACCTACAAGGACTATCATTGGTCACGCGCTTGGGAACTCTTCAAAGAAAATCTACGCCCGGCTAATCAAGTCTTTTATACCTTCTTTGCCATTGAAGGGGTTCTTCTCTATGGCATGTACCTCATGATCCAGATTCCTCACTTGAATTTCTTCCAAATTTTGGTTCTCTTGTTTAATCTGGTTTTTCTCTTGGTTGCGCCTCTAGCTTACGCCGTTTATTTGAAATTGCAAGTTCATTTCGATCTCTCTTATGCCAATAGTATCAAGCTCAGTTTGATCGGAATGTTGCTGGACATTCGTCCGGTTCTCAAGTTCATCCTTGGAACTGCGCTACTTGGCGTCATTAGCTACTATATGCCAGCCCTTCTCTTTTTCGTCTTGATCGGTGTATGGCATTTCTTTGTCAATGATATCTTTGACCCTGTTTATCAAAATATCCACGAAAAATTGGTATCCTAA
Organism: Streptococcus sp. 27098_8_148; assembly: GCF_041432105.1. Classification (NCBI taxonomy): domain Bacteria; kingdom Bacillati; phylum Bacillota; class Bacilli; order Lactobacillales; family Streptococcaceae; genus Streptococcus; species Streptococcus sp. 27098_8_148. The sequence continues at coordinate 13,818 of NZ_JAPVYY010000004.1, forward strand.
CGATGAAAAAAATCTGGTTAAGTACGCTTTTAAAATTCTACGCCTATGTCATGGTAGTCATTTTGACCATTATGGGCCTAGTTGTCGCGGGGATCTCTTGGAAAAACCAGCAAGCTGAAGCCGACCGGATCGCCCAACGGGTCTTGACCGAAGTGGTGACGGATCTTGAGACCTCTTATCAACGGGTCACACAAGAAGGTCGTAGCCTCGTTGAAAACCCTGCAAAATTAGAAGGAGTTTATCGCTATTTTACCTTGTCACCATCGGAGTATGAGACTTGGCGATTGAATGCCCAATTCCCTTCTTATATCCAATTGTCCCTACATAAGAATATTGACAGTCTCTATTTGAGTAATAAAAACATCGAGGGTATCGATGTCACCTTGTCTGATTACAAGACGGTATTTGTCTCTACCCGGCAATCACAGGGAGGCAAGCAAGTATCGGCGGACCATTACAAGGCTCCTGCGACAGCCATTCCGGTTCCTTTGACAGATCCGACTACGGGTGCTGGAGTTGGGATTGCTTATATGACGCTGGACCAAGAAATTTTGACGGCAGCGATTGATAATGCCAGAGGCGATCTTCCGATCGCTGTGCGGATTTTCACTCCCTTTGGGAAAGAGATGTACCATGAAGGGGATAAGGGGCAATCAAAAGATGTTAAATGGCAAACCCGTAGCACGATCTATGGCTACAAGGTGGATGTAGCTGTTTCTGAAAGTTATCTGCTCAAAAAGGGTCTAGCTAACCTGACTACTTTTCTCTCCATTGCTTTCCTGATTTTCTTGATCCTTTACTTGTTATTACGGCAGATTTTCAAAAATTACCGGCGTCAAGTCCTCGATTTGGTCGATACCATGAATCTGATCAGTCAAGGCGAGAGTGAACGACGGATTGATACCTCGACCAAGGACCAAGAACTGCTGGTTATTGGTAATATGATCAATACCATGTTAGACAATATGGATAAGAATATTCGGGATATCTACCAGCTACAGCTCAGCCAAAAAGATGCCAATATGCGGGCACTACAAGCCCAGATCAATCCCCACTTCATGTACAATACACTGGAATTTATACGGATGTATGCCGTCATGCAAGAGCAGGATGAATTGGGTGATATTATCTATGAGTTTAGTAGTCTTTTGCGCAATAATATCTCAGATGAGCGAGTGACGACGGTTGAAAATGAGCTCGAATTTTGTCGCAAATACAGCTACCTCTGCATGGTACGTTATCCCAAATCGATTGCCTATGGCTTTAAGATCGATCCAGGTTTGGAAAAAATGAAAATTCCAAAATTCACCATCCAGCCTTTGGTCGAGAACTATTTTGCGCATGGGGTGGACCATAAACGCAAGGACAATGTGATCAGTGTCAAGGTCTTGCAAGGAGAAGGGCAGGTCATCATCTTGATCACTGATAATGGGCGCGGGATGAAAGAAGAACAGCTAGAAAGCATTCAAGAGATGCTAGCCAATCGCAATCCACGCTCAGAAATCGAAGAAAAGAGTGGTCGGCAGTCCATCGGAATTGTCAATGTCCATGAACGCCTGCTGCTCTATTTTGGAGATCGCTACCATATCCAAGTCTTCTCCCAACCTAACCATGGAGTGACTTATACGATAACCATTCAAGATGAATAAAGGAGACAGAATGTACAAAGTCTTATTAGTAGACGATGAGTATATGATTACAGAAGGGTTAAAAAAATTAATCCCCTTTGACCACTGGAATATGGAAGTGGTCGCAACTGCAGAAGATGCAGACCAGGCCCTTGATTATGTGCGAGAGTATCCGGTAGATGTGGTGATCACGGATGTCAATATGCCTGGGAAAACTGGACTTCAGATGATTGCTGAGATGAAGGATTTGATCCCAGATGCTGCCTTTATCATTATGTCAGGCTATCAGGATTTTGAATACGTCAAGACAGCTCTCAATTTGCGCGTGGCAGACTACCTGCTCAAACCTGTCAATAAGGTGGAGATGGGCAATATCCTAGAAAAAATTCAGCATAAAATCCAGCAACCAAGCCAAGAGTTGGCCGACCGTTTGATTCACGATGATATCTCTGAGGAAGAGTTTTGTCGCTATATCGCAGGTCGGAACTCATTGTGGATTGGAGTCGCTAAGGAGAAAAAAGGCTTTATCAGCTCGTCTTATCAAGTTCTTGGGCAAAATCTTCAACTCTTTATCTCGGATCAGGAAGAAGAAGCCATGATTGAGAAGGCCTTTGAACCTCCGTATAAGGAGCACTTTCATCAATTTAAGGATCTAGTGGAGCGGAGCCTCTTTTATGGGGCGACCCCTCTCAATCAAGATGAAGAAGTCTTCCATTACTACGAGCCGGCCTATCGGGTGATCATGCAAGGAAATATCCAACAGATCTTAGAAGAACTGGACTGGTTAGAAAAAATGATCCTTGAGAAGACACCTAAGGTCTCACTGACCAAGCAGCTCTTTATCCAATTTTTGATGGATGTCTTTCATTTGTTTGAATACCTGCAAGGTGATAATTTAGCTGATGTAGTCAAGAAAGTCCAAGAAACTGCCACTTTTAGCGAGATGATTGGTTTTATCCAGGAAGAGTTGTCCCGTTTCTTATCCCACTATCGGATGAATGAAAATGTAGCGAGTGTCCTCCAAGTGATTAGCCGTGATTACCAAAAAGAGCTGTCACTCAAGGACATCAGTCAGGGTCTCTTTATCAATCCAGTCTATTTGGGCCAATTGATTAAACGAGAAACCAATGCGACTTTCGCAGAACTCCTCAATAAACAGCGGATCAAGGCTGCCCAGCAGCTCCTCTTATCGACCAATGATAGTATTGAAGATATCTGCTACAAGGTCGGTTACAGTAATGTTGGCTATTTCTACAAGGTTTTTCGCAAACTCTGTGGAAAATCGCCTAAAACTTATCGCTTACAAGTCATGACAGAGCATACAGAAGATGAGTAAAAGGCTGAGACAAATCGTCTCAGCCTTTTAATTGAAGATAAAATCTTCTTAGAAACTTTCCTTAGGAGAGTACATAACAGAAGGTTAGGGACTCTAAAGCTAAGTTTTGAGTATTTTTTTATTTGACAAAAATAAGTAGACGGTGTATACTTTATAAAAAGTAGACAACGTATACTTCGATAAGGGAAGGTGGTCAAATGAAACGGAATACGGAAGAACTGAAAGAAAAGTTAATTTCGGTCGGCATTGAAGAAATCAGAACTAACGGGATTGACCGGATGTCTATGCGTACAATAGCTCAAAAATGTGGGGTGACTCATGGAGCTCCCTATAAGCATTTTGGAAGTAAAGATAGATATATTCAAGTTGTTATGGAACACTTATCAATGTTCTTTTTGAAAAATATGATACTTGGAATTGATACTTCCATAGATGCAATAACTCAACTAACTCTGATGGGCTGTAACTTTGTAAGGTTTGCCCAAGAGGAAACCTATCTATTTGAAGCATTATTTATCAAATTTCCATATAACTATATGGAGTTGTTCCAGGAAACTATTTCAGTCAACTCCTCTTTACCAGGATTTGAACATTTTAAGTCGGTAGCGTTAAGACTTAAAGATGAGGAAAATCTTTCTAGTGGTGACGCAGAAATTTTGATCCATTTTTGGAGTTTTATTGCTGGTTTGGCTCTATTGGTAAGGAGTCCTGTTGGAGAAAGCTTTAAAGAAAATGATGTTCAAAAGACCGTCAGAACGATGCTTGATATTTATATAAAAGGAGATAGCTGATGAATGTTTTAATAATCTATTCACATCCGAATGAAACAAGTTATAATGCATCAATCCTTCAAACTGTGCAAAAGCATTTAGCACCAGAGCATAGAGTTAAAATAGTAGACTTATATAAAGAAAACTTTGATCCGGTTTTACGTTTTGATGAAAGGCATAAAAGGAGAGATTTACAGCATAATGAAGATATGAAACCATATAGAGATTTATTGAGTTGGGCGGATCAGTTGATTTTTATTTTCCCTACTTGGTGGAGTGGAATGCCAGCTATTTTAAAAGGTTTTATTGATCGTGTTTTTGTTGCAGGTTTTGCTTATCAGAATGGACCTCGAGGTCCGGTGGGGCAACTAGATGGAAAAGCGTGGATCATTACGACGCATAATACGCCAAAAATTTTTCTTCCTTTTTCTCAAGACTACGCAAAGGTTCTAAAATCTCAAATCTTGAAACCCTGTGGTATTAAACCGGTTAAAATGACACAAGTTACACGAGTGGAGTATATGAGTGATCGTCAACGGAAAGAAGAACTCGAAAAAATCGTACAGATAGCCAAAAGGATATAAAAACGTGCGTTACAAGTCATGACAGAGCATACAGAAGATGAGTAAAAAGGCTGAGACGATTTGTCTCAGCCTTTTTACTTTGTATTTTAAGTCCTTTGTATCTTGATTTTCCCAACCAGCAGCTCAGCTTCGATGGTGATTTCTGTAAGTTGGCTCCAGTCGATTTTTTCTTGGTCAACGTGAAATAGAAGGGGGGTCATGGCGAGGAACGCCTGGCGTTCTTCAGGAGTTAAACTCTTGGTAAGGCTGACCGTTTCGGATGAGAGGAACTGGCAGTGGTCTTCAAAATGCTCCAAAATTTCCTGGTTGGAGTAAGATTGCTTGGTCAATTGATCTTGGGCCAACTGACGAATTTCTTTTAGATGAGAAGAGGTTGGGACGACCTTAATGATCACCCCTTCTGTCTTTAAGACACGTTCAAATTCAGCGTAATTAGCCGGGGAGAAGATGTCCAAAATGACCTCCATACTCTTAGATTGAATGGGTAAATGAGCCAAATCTCCTACAAACCAATTGACCTTCCAGCTAGCATCACTCTTGGCAGCTAGTTGTACGGATTCCTTTGAAAGATCAAATGCATAGAAAGTAGCTTGGGGATAAGCTTCTTGTAGTTTTCGGGAGTAATAACCTTCTCCGCAACCGATATCTAGAATCTTGCCATCACAAGTCGGAATTTTTTGTCCGATCGCTGTTAGAATCGGCTCATAAAACCCTGCTTCTAAGATCAGCTGGCGATTTTGGAAATTTTCTTTGTCATAGTCCTTTGATTGCTTGATCTGGGGAGCCAGGTTAACATAGCCAAATTTCGCCAAATCAAAGGAATGGGCCTTGGGACATTTAAAACTAGTACCCACAAGTTCTAGGTCCAATTGACAGATGGGACAGGCAAAGGCAGTGGCTGTTTGAAATCGTTGTAATTTTGGTTTGATCGGTGTATTCATATTAGTAGTGTAACAAAAGAGCCTCTAGATAGCAACTGATGCTTTAATGGGACTAAGTCACACTTTTTTAACGGTTCTACGCGGAATTGAGTGGACCTTGAGTTTCTTTATCTAATTTTGTCCACTGGATTGTTCAGGACGGTTTTCAATTCTGGACAATATTTACTTGTCTCAAATTCAATGATCTCATATTGAGCAATCTTATTTTGATAGAATGGATCGTGTGCAATGATTTCTTGGACAGCATCTTTATTTTTTGCTCTCATGAGAATGATACCGCCGGTCCTTGGATTTTTTCTTCCAGATGCGATAAAATGACCTTCTGTATAATACTGATTTAAAAAATCTATGTGTTTTTCTAAGAATTTTTCAACTTCATCAAGGGGCTTGATATAGGTAAGATTTACAATAAACATAAGTGACTCCTTTAAAATAAATGATAAATAGATTATAATACTTTACAAACTACCTGAATAGTAGGCACATTTTTGTAAGGAGAAAAAATGTTAACAAATAAAAATTGGAACTGTAGTATGTCTCGAGTCTTAGATGTGGTTGGTGGGAAATGGAGGATGAATATATTATGGGTTATAAACAAGCATAAGAAAGTTCGTTTCAATCAATTGAGAAGAGAAGTTGAAGGGATTACAACTATCAGTTTGACACGTGGATTAGATGTTTTAATAGAGCTCCAATTGATTGAGAAATATGATTATGAGTCTCTGCCTCTTCATACAGGATATGAGCTGACAGAAAAAGGGAAATCACTGATGCCGATTTTAAAGGACTTGAATCAATGGGGAAAAGAATGGTTGCATTAAATTTTCTTCTTTTTGTCACTTTCATCTTGCCACTTAGGTTCTCATTTTGACCGCTTATCCCAAAAGGCCGTTTTTTAAACGGCTTTTTTGCTAGACTGATATTGTCAAAAAGGAGAGAGAACATGATATTACAAGCTAAAAACATCAGTAAACGGTATGGAAATCATCTAGCGGTTGATCATATTCACCTACAGTTTGAAAAGGGAACGTTTAATGCGATTCTAGGACCAAATGGGGCGGGGAAATCAACGACGATTTCCATGTTGATTGGTTTGAAACAACCAACGCAAGGCGACATTATTTATGAACCCGGTACTAAAATTGGTGTGGTCTTCCAAACCAGTGTTTTAGATGAGATGCTGACGGTTAGGGAAAATCTGACCATTCGTGCCAGACAGTACAAAGGCCTAAAACCAAATCGTGTGTCTGATCTTATTGATCGACTAGGCCTGTCAGCTTTCCAAAAGCAGAAATATGGGACGCTTTCAGGCGGCCAAAAGCGTCGGGTTGACATTGCGCGTGCTCTACTGCACGGCCCAGATCTTCTGTTCTTAGATGAGCCAACGACAGGTTTAGACATTCAAACCCGGAAGTCTATTTGGGATTTGCTCTATCAATTGCAGAGAGAAGAGGGAATGACTGTTGTATTGACCACACATTATCTTGACGAAGCAGATGAAGCTGATCAAATTTATATTGTAGACCATGGGAAAGTGATTGCTCAAGGATCGGCACTAGATATTAAAAGCCAGTATGCTACTAATATCTTAAAGATTCGTTTCAAGGAGAGACAGCAGATAGAAAGTCTCAAATCTTCGGGAATGTCAGTAGAGCAACAAAGTCAATTGGAGTATGTTCTTCAACCCGAGAGTGAAAGGGAAGCCATTGATTACCTGGTACAAGTTAGAGATAAATTAGCCCATTTTGAGTTTCGTCCAGGGACTATGGATGATGCCTTTATTGCACTAACAGGAAGGGAGGTTCGCTAATGCTAGCCTTACTAAAGCGAAATTTTTTATTGTATTTTAGGAATCGTTCAGGTGTTTTCTTCTCCTTGTTGGGAGCCTTGATTTCCTTTATTCTCTATATTATTTTTCTTCAAAAAAATCTAACAGATGCCTGGGCTCAGCTTCCCAATAGTGCTCCTATGTTAAATAATTGGTTAATGAGTGGGACGCTGGCTGTGACAGGGATTACGACAAGTCTGGCTGCCCTGACTCAGTTAGTAAAGGACCGTGAACATCAAGTAGATCAGGATCTTTATTTATCGGATCAAGGAAAGTGGCGGTTAGCATTTTCGTATCTAACGAGTGCAATCATCATTTCTTTTTCCATGCAGATCCTTATGTATGTGCTGATGTGTGGCTATTTTAGAGAAGTTCCAACCTTATCTCTATTACCTGAAGTGCTCCTCATTATGCTCCTTAGTAGCCTACTTTCTAGCTTAGTGAACGTCATTTTTGTTTATTTTTTCCAATCAGTAGACAGTCTTGGGAAGTTTTCGACCATAGTGGGTACAGCTTCTGGTTTTTTGGTAGGGACTTATGTTCCTTTGGGGGTTCTACCTAATTTTGCTCAACTACTAATGAAATGTACCCCAGCTACTTATATTGCTGCACTTTATCGACAAGTCCTCATGAAAGAAGCATTAAGTGAGACCTTTAAAGGTCAAGATAAGCTTCTTCAAGAGTTTCAAGAAAAAATGGGTGTTCAGCTCAAATGGCAAACTTTATTGACAAAGGAACAAACATACCTTATAGTGTTAGGAGGTATTCTTCTAGCTTTGGGGATTTGGATTTCCTTGGCAAAAAGATCGAGTAAAAGAAAGTAAGTGAGAATTGGAGTAGGAATGAAGATTCGTTTTGAGGAAAAACAAGATATCCCAGAAAACGACCCCTGTGTGGTCATTCAAGCCAAGCAATTATCTGATCAAGCACGAGAGGTGATGGAGTATCTCGAACAATTTTCGACAGTGAATCAAGTAGTGATCCCTATCAAAACAGATGATCATTTGATCATGGTGAAAATTGATGACATTATTCTAGCTGAGATTGATAAGAATCAGCTCACCATTTATACGACAGACAAAACGTTCACCATCAGAGATACTTTGATAAATTTTCAACATCGGATTAATCGTCGTAATTTTTTACAGATATCACGCCACGCTGTGATGAATATCGACCATTTAGAATCGCTATCGGATAGTTTTTCAGGCAATATGATGGCTAAACTGACACGTGGAGTAAAATCAAGTGTCAGTCGGAAATATGTCAAATCCTTGATGGATTATTTAGGGGTATAGGAGAAAGTGATGAAACGAGTTATAGCTTATTTTGTATCTGGTATGAGGACAGGATCCTTCTTTTATTTGTGTTTGGTGTTATTATCCCATGTCTATACCAACATCGTCTATCCCGCTGTAAATGTCCGCAACATCCTAGCGATATTTTTGATGAGTGGGACAATGGGCATCTTGACCTTCATTCTTGAGGAAGAAGAGTTTTTGACCTATAGTTTGCGTGTGGCTTTGCATTTAGTTGTGACAGCTGCCATCTTAGCATTAACCTACTTGTTTTTTGGCTGGGGGACAGCCTTACGGAGCCCGATTCCTTGGTTGATCTTTCTAGCCATTTACGGCCTGATCTGGCTGTACCAGATTTGGCAACTCCATAAAAAAACTCAACGAATCAACCAAGCTTTGTTGCATCGCAGAAAAGGGAAATAGTCTCAGAAAAAAGTGTATAAGAAAACCACGAAGTTCATACGAAACTTCGTGGTTTTACTTTCTTAATAAGTCAAAACAAAGTATTTTTTCTTACCGCGACGGATAACGGTCAATTCATTTTCTAATTTATCGCTATCGCTCAAGACATAGTCAAGGTCTTGGATGCGTTCGCCATTGACGTAGATCGCTCCATTTTGAACATCTTCGCGGGCTTGGCGTTTAGAATTCACTACACCAGCTGTGACCAAGAGTTCTACAATGTTGAGGTTGTCTTCTGCTTGGACCTGGTAGTTTGGCACACCACGAAGGCCTTGTTTGAGTTCTTTGACAGAAAGGTTTTTGATGTTTCCTGCAAAGAGTTGTTCCGTGATGTTGAGGGCTTCCTTGTAAGCTTCTTCACCGTGAACGAGGGTGACCACTTCACGCGCCAAGATCTTTTGAGCCAAACGTTCATGAGGAGCAGCCTCAAACTGCTTACGGATCTCTTCGATCTCGTCCAGTGACAAGAAAGTGAAGATCTTCAAGAAGCGCACAGCGTCGGCGTCCATCACATTCATCCAGAATTGGTACATTTCGTATGGAGATGTTTTGTCTGCATTGAGCCAGACGGCATTGCCTTCTGATTTACCGAATTTCTTACCAGTTGCATCTGTGATCAAAGGCACAGTCATAACATGACCAGTTTTATCTGCCTTACGACGCATCAACTCAGTACCAGCTGTCATGTTTCCCCATTGGTCAGATCCACCGATTTGAAGGGTGACATTGTGTTCTTGGTTGAGGACGTAGAAGTCGTAGCCTTGCATGATTTGGTAGGCAAACTCTGTGTAAGAAATCCCTGTCTCAATCCGTTTTTTAACAGATTCTTTACTCATCATAGCATTGACCGTAAAGTATTTTCCAACATCTCGAAGGAAGTCAATAAAGCTAATGCTTCCGAACCAATCGTAGTTGTTGACCATTTCGGCTTTGTTGTCACCATTTTCAAAATCGAGGAAACGAGACAATTGCCCTTGAATGGAGCGAACCCATTCTTGAACAGTTTCTTTTGTTTGGAGACTACGCTCAGCATCTTTGAAGGACGGATCTCCAATGAGACCAGTCGCACCGCCAACGAGCGCGTAAGGTTTGTGGCCTGCTAGTTGAAGGCGACGGCTCGTTAAGATGGCAACCAAGTGACCAAGGTGAAGGCTGTCAGCAGTTGGATCATAACCAGTATAATAAGAAACCTGACCTTCTTCCAGTGCTTTGCGCAAGGCTTCTTCATCCGTCGTTTGAAATACCAAACCACGCTCTTTTAGCTCATCAAAAATGTGCATGTGTCTTTTCTCCTTTATAAGTTTATTCATTTCTCTATTCTACCATAAACCACGGAAATGGCAATGCTTTCCGTCATTTTCTTGTCCTTACTCAAGAAGATTGAACGAGGATTTCTACGCTCTTGTGATTGAAAACAAAGGGGCTAATCTGCTATAATATAGGGAACAAGGAGAAAGAATCAGTGAATCAATTAAAAGAGAAGCTGCAAGAGTTTTGGAAGAAAGTCCAAAAATTCTTTGCAAAGATGTATACAGAAACTCCGAATAAGGAAAAAAATGAAGAAAGTGGCTGGTCTGTCGGCGATATTTTTGCGACCTTTTTGAGGACGCTCAAACTCTTGTGGGATGTGATGATCGCCTTATTTGTGTGCCTCTTTTTATTTGGCGCAGGGATCGGGATTGGTTATGCAGCAAGCCTCTTTAGCAATGTTAAGGTTCCAAAGACAGAAGAACTAGTCCAGCAGGTTCGCAATGTCAGCAGTGTTTCAAAACTGACCTATTCCGATAAGAGCCTGATTGCAGAAGTGGACAGTGATTTGATCCGCACGCCGGTAGCTGGAGATGCCATTTCCGACAATGTCAAAAAGGCTGTGATCGCTACTGAGGATGAGAACTTTGAAAGCCACAAGGGGGTTGTACCCAAAGCTGTTCTTCGGGCGACGCTTGGATCTGTAGCCGGTGTCGGTTCCTCTAGTGGGGGATCGACCTTAACCCAGCAGTTGATCAAACAGCAAGTCGTAGGAGATGCTCCCACCTTTACTCGTAAGGCGACAGAGATTGTCGATGCTCTAGCTTTAGAGAGGGGAATGGATAAAAACGAAATCCTAACCACCTACTTAAACGTCTCGCCTTTTGGACGAAACAATCGGGGACAAAATATTGCAGGTGTGGAAGCCGCAGCTCAAGGGATCTTTGGCGTCTCTGCGAAAGACTTGTCTGTTCCACAAGCAGCCTTTATCGCTGGCTTGCCACAGAGTCCGATTGTCTACTCACCTTATGCTGCAGACGGAAGCCTAAAGAGCAAGGAGAATCTCGAGTTAGGTTTGGCGCGTGCCAAAGATGTTTTGTTCAATATGTACCGGACGGGAGCCTTATCGAAAAAAGACTACGAAACCTATGCTCAGTACGACTTGACCAAAGACTTCATTGCTCCAGATGGCATCGAGAAAACACCGCATGACTACCTCTACTTCCAAGCAATGGAAGAAGCAAAAGAGGCCATGTATGATTACTTGATCAAGCGAGACAATGTCACCAAGCAAGACCTGAAAAATAATGAAACCGTCAAGGCTTATCAAGAATTAGCTGAGAGTGAGTTGCGCGAAGGTGGTTACACTATCCAAACCACTATTAACAAACCGGTTCACAATGCGATGCAGGCTGCAGTCGCGAATTTTGGAAGCGTCTTGGATGATGGAACGGGACTGGTAGAAGTTGGGAATGTCCTGATGGACAACCGAACGGGTGCTGTTTTAGGATTTATCGGTGGTCGGAATTTTGATGGTAACCAAAACAACCATGCCTTTGATACAGAACGTTCCCCAGGATCTACTATCAAGCCACTGTTGGCCTATGGTATTGCCATCGACCAAGGCTTGATGGGAAGCAATAGCATCCTTTCTAACTACCCGACTAATTTCTCAAGTGGTGAGCCAATCATGCACGTGGATAGCCGAGGGACAGCCATGATGGATCTCCGTGAGGCCCTCAATACCTCATGGAATATTCCAGCTTACTGGACTTACCGGACCCTTCGTGAAAAGGGTGTGGATGTCCCATCCTACATGAAGAAAATGGGCTATGATATCCCTGAATATGGCATTGAGAGTCTGCCAATGGGGGGAGGAATTGAGGTCACTGTTGCCCAACATACCAATGGTTTCCAAACCATTGCTAACAATGGGAACTACCTCAAACGCTACATGGTAGAGCAAATCATTGATCGAGATGGGGATGTAGTATACAAGCACGAGGCAGATCCTGTTCGTGTTTACTCTCCAGCGACGGCAACGATTATGCAGGATCTCTTGCGCGGGGTTATTACGTCTGGTGCTACAACGACCTTTAAGTCACGGATTAGCCAAGTCAATCCAACGCTGGCAGGTGCTGACTGGATTGGAAAAACCGGTACCACTAACTCAAATGGGGATATGTGGCTCATGCTGTCCACCCCTAATGTTTCTTTAGGAGGTTGGATTGGCCATGACAACAATGCTTCTATGCAGACCTTGACTGGATACAACAACAATGCCCAATACATGGCGCAGTTGGCAAATGCGATCTACCAAGCAGATCCAAGTCTCTTCGGAATTCAGGATAAATTCACTCTCGATAAGAGTGTGATCCGCTCTGAAGTGCTCAAATCGACTGGTGAAAGACCGGGTCGCGTCAATGTCAATGGCCGGGATATCGATGTGAGCGGTCAAATGGTGACGAGCCTTTGGGCCAAAAACGGAGCGCCAACCACTCAATACCGCTTTGCCATCGGGGGATCGGATAGCGATTACCAAAGTGCTTGGGCAGCGATTCTCGGTAATAGCAGTGGAAATCAGTCCAATAATAAGAACAATTCGACAACCAATAGTTCATCAAGCAATAGTTCAAATCGAAATAGTTCCAATCGCGGCAATCGACGCTAGTCTGATCCAGTAGAAAAACTAGAGAAAGCCTTGATTTTTGGAGCAAAAAACGATATAATAGTGATAACTAATTTGTCGTGTGCTTTATTTGAAATATTGTCCAAATAAGAGCTTACAGCAGTTAAATCTTACTTGAATAAGTCGATTTAGCTGCTCTTTTTGTGCCTATTTTTCAGGAAAACCCTAGTTTGTTACACAAATTTAATTTTTCTAAAAATTACAAAAAGCGACGAATAAGGTGAAGAGACAGTTCTTCACGTGATGCAAATCACAAAATTGTAGTTAAAACCGGATAGGTGGTAGGAGTGATGTTACCAAGCTATCCTAGTATAGAAAAAGGAGCTAAAAACTTTGGCAGGACATGACGTTCAATACGGGAAACATCGGACCCGTCGTAGTTTTTCAAGAATCAAAGAGGTTCTTGATTTACCAAACTTGATTGAAATCCAGACAGACTCATTCAAAGATTTCTTGGATCATGGCTTGAAGGAAGTATTTGAAGATGTGCTTCCAATCTCAAACTTCACGGATACAATGGAATTGGAATTTGTGGGTTATGAAATCCGCGAACCCAAGTATTCGCTTGAAGAAGCGCGCATTCACGATGCCAGCTACTCAGCACCAATCTTTGTGACCTTCCGTTTGGTCAACAAAGAAACAGGTGAAATCAAGACCCAAGAAGTTTTCTTTGGTGATTTCCCAATCATGACTGAAATGGGAACCTTCATCATCAATGGTGGAGAACGGATTATCGTATCTCAGTTGGTCCGCTCACCAGGTGTCTACTTCAATGATAAGGTGGACAAGAATGGTAAGATTGGCTATGGATCAACAGTTATCCCTAACCGTGGAGCTTGGTTAGAGCTTGAAACTGACTCAAAAGACATCGCCTACACGCGCATCGACCGCACACGTAAAATTCCATTTACAACGCTTGTGCGTGCTCTTGGATTCTCTGGAGATGATGAAATTATCGATATCTTTGGGGACAGCGAATTGGTTCGCAACACCATCGAAAAAGATATTCACAAAAATCCAATGGATTCGCGGACAGATGAAGCCCTCAAAGAAATCTACGAGCGTCTTCGTCCAGGTGAACCAAAAACAGCGGAAAGCTCACGTAGCTTGTTGGTAGCCCGTTTCTTTGATCCACGTCGTTATGACTTGGCACCAGTTGGTCGCTACAAGATCAACAAGAAACTCAATATCAAGAACCGCTTGTTGAATCAAACAATCGCAGAACCATTGGTGGATGCTGAAACAGGAGAAATCCTTGTAGAAGCTGGTACTGTCATGACGCGCGATGTCATCGACAGCATCTCAGAACAATTGGATAATGGTTTGAACAAAATCACTTACATTCCAAATGATGCTGCTGTTTTGACAGAACCGGTTGAATTGCAAAAATTCAAAGTTGTCGCTCCAACAGATCCAGACCGTGTTGTCACCATCATCGGGAATGCGAATCCATCTGACAAAGTACGCATTGTAACTCCAGCAGATATCTTGGCAGAGATGAGCTATTTCTTGAACCTTGCAGAAGGACTTGGCCGTGTAGATGATATCGACCACCTTGGAAACCGTCGGATTCGTGCCGTTGGTGAATTGCTTGCCAATCAAGTGCGTCTTGGACTTTCACGGATGGAACGAAACGTTCGCGAACGGATGTCTGTACAAGATAACGATGTCTTGACACCACAACAAATTATTAACATTCGTCCCGTAACTGCAGCGATCAAAGAATTCTTTGGGTCTTCACAGTTGTCCCAGTTCATGGACCAACACAACCCACTTTCTGAGTTGTCTCACAAACGTCGTTTGTCTGCCTTAGGGCCTGGTGGTTTGACACGTGACCGTGCCGGATATGAAGTGCGTGACGTGCACTATACCCACTATGGTCGTATGTGTCCAATCGAAACACCTGAAGGACCAAACATCGGTTTGATCAACAACTTGTCTTCATACGGACACTTGAACAAATATGGTTTCATCCAAACGCCATACCGGAAAGTGGATCGTGAAAAAGGTGTAGTGACCAACGAAATCGTTTGGTTGACAGCCGATGAAGAAGATGAGTACATCGTCGCGCAGGCCAACTCTAAGTTGAACGAAAAGGGTGGCTTTGCTGAGCCGATCGTTATGGGACGTCACCGTGGTAACAACCAAGAGTTCCCATCTGATCAAGTCGACTACATGGACGTGTCTCCAAAACAAGTAGTTGCCGTTGCGACAGCATGTATTCCTTTCTTGGAAAACGATGACTCCAACCGTGCCCTCATGGGTGCCAACATGCAACGTCAGGCTGTTCCATTGATTGATCCAAAAGCCCCTTATGTGGGTACTGGTATGGAATACCAAGCAGCCCATGACTCAGGTGCTGCAGTTATTGCACAACATGGTGGTAAGGTTACCTATGCAGATGCGGATAAGGTGGAAGTCCGTCGGGAAGATGGTTCTTTGGACGTCTACCATGTTCAAAAATTCCGTCGTTCAAACTCCGGTACAGCTTACAACCAACGTACTCTGGTTAAAGTTGGTGAAACCGTTGAAAAAGGCGACTTTATCGCTGATGGTCCATCGATGGAAAAAGGGGAAATGGCCCTTGGTCAAAACCCAATCGTCGCTTACATGACTTGGGAAGGGTATAACTTCGAGGATGCTGTTATCATGAGCGAACGCTTGGTGAAAGAAGATGTCTACACATCTGTTCACTTGGAAGAATTCGAATCAGAAACACGCGATACCAAGTTAGGCCCTGAAGAAATTACCCGTGAAATTCCAAACGTCGGGGAAGATGCTCTTCGTGACTTGGATGAAACAGGTATTATCCGTATTGGTGCTGAGGTTAAAGAAGGCGATATCCTTGTCGGTAAGGTAACACCGAAAGGTGAAAAAGACCTTTCTGCCGAAGAACGTCTCCTTCACGCTATCTTTGGGGATAAATCTCGTGAAGTGCGTGATACATCACTCCGTGTACCTCACGGTGGAGATGGAGTCGTTCGCGATGTTAAGATCTTTACCCGTGCAAACGGTGATGAATTACAATCTGGTGTCAACATGTTGGTTCGTGTTTACATTGCACAAAAACGCAAGATCCGCGTCGGAGATAAGATGGCCGGTCGTCACGGAAACAAAGGGGTTGTGTCTCGTATTGTTCCAGTTGAAGATATGCCTTACCTTCCAGACGGTACACCGGTTGATATCATGTTGAACCCTCTTGGGGTGCCATCACGTATGAATATCGGTCAGGTTATGGAACTTCACCTTGGTATGGCCGCTCGTAACTTGGGTATTCACATCGCAACACCAGTCTTTGATGGAGCAAGCTCAGAAGATCTCTGGGATACTGTGAAAGAAGCTGGTATGGATAGCGATGCCAAGACGATTCTTTACGATGGACGTACTGGTGAGCCGTTTGACAACCGTGTCTCTGTCGGTGTCATGTACATGATCAAGCTTCACCACATGGTTGATGATAAACTCCATGCCCGTTCAGTCGGACCATACTCAATGGTTACCCAACAACCACTCGGAGGGAAAGCTCAGTTTGGTGGACAACGTTTCGGGGAAATGGAAGTGTGGGCCCTTGAGGCTTATGGTGCATCAAATGTCCTTCAAGAAATCTTGACATACAAGTCAGATGATGTTAACGGACGTTTGAAAGCTTATGAAGCGATTACCAAAGGTAAACCAATTCCAAAACCAGGTGTACCAGAATCCTTCCGCGTTCTTGTCAAAGAATTGCAATCACTTGGTCTTGACATGCGTGTCTTGGACGAAGATGATCAAGAAGTGGAACTTCGTGACCTTGATGAAGGGGAAGACGATGATGTGATTCATGTGGATGACCTTGAAAAAGCACGCGAAAAAGCAGCAAAGGAAGCAAAAGCAGCCTTTGATGCCGAAGAATCAGAAAAATAATCAGTAAAAATGATTGTCCTGTGAGCAACCAATGCTTCTAGCAGGATGATTCGATAACAAGATACAGACACAAGGAGGTGGCAAGAAAGTTTCCTTTCTTCCTCCACCTAAGCTGTATCCAAATAAAACAAGTATGAAAACAAGGAAAGGTAAGAAATAGTGGTTGATGTAAATCGTTTTAAAAGTATGCAAATCACCCTAGCTTCTCCAAGCAAGGTCCGTTCATGGTCTTATGGAGAGGTCAAGAAACCTGAAACAATCAACTACCGTACATTGAAACCAGAACGCGAAGGTCTCTTTGATGAAGTCATCTTTGGACCTACAAAAGACTGGGAATGTGCGTGTGGGAAATACAAACGAATCCGTTACAAAGGGATCGTTTGTGACCGCTGTGGGGTTGAAGTAACACGTGCGAAAGTTCGTCGTGAACGCATGGGGCATATCGAGTTGAAAGCACCTGTATCACACATCTGGTACTTCAAAGGAATCCCTTCTCGTATGGGATTGACCTTGGATATGAGTCCTCGTGCCCTTGAAGAAGTCATCTACTTCGCAGCTTATGTGGTGATCGATCCAAAAGATACTCCACTTGAGCACAAATCCATCATGACAGAACGTGAATACCGTGAACGCTTGCGTGAATACGGACCAGGTTCTTTTGTAGCTAAGATGGGTGCAGAAGCCATCCAAGACCTCTTGAAACAAGTGGATTTGGAAGCTGAAATTGCTCTCTTGAAAGAAGAATTGAAGACTGCAACTGGTCAAAAACGTGTGAAGGCTGTGCGCCGTTTGGATGTCTTGGACGCCTTCTACAAATCTGGCAACAAGCCAGAATGGATGGTCCTCAACATCCTTCCCGTTATTCCACCAGATCTTCGTCCGATGGTCCAATTGGATGGTGGCCGTTTTGCCGCCTCTGACTTGAATGACCTTTATCGCCGGGTAATTAACCGGAACAACCGTTTGGCACGTTTGTTAGAATTGAATGCCCCTGGTATCATCGTGCAAAACGAAAAACGGATGCTCCAAGAAGCTGTCGATGCTTTGATCGACAACGGTCGTCGTGGTCGTCCAATCACAGGACCAGGTAGTCGTCCACTCAAATCATTGAGCCACATGCTCAAAGGGAAACAAGGACGCTTCCGTCAAAACTTGCTTGGTAAACGGGTGGACTTCTCAGGACGTTCCGTTATCGCCGTTGGTCCAACTCTGAAGATGTACCAATGTGGTGTGCCACGTGAAATGGCTATCGAGCTCTTCAAACCATTTGTTATGCGTGAAATCGTTGCACGTGATATCGTACAAAACGTTAAAGCTGCAAAACGCTTGGTCGAACGTGGAGATGAACGTATCTGGGATATCTTGGAAGAAGTCATCAAAGAACACCCAGTTCTCTTGAACCGCGCACCGACCCTTCACCGTTTGGGGATCCAAGCCTTTGAACCTGTCTTGATTGACGGGAAAGCCCTTCGCTTGCACCCCCTTGTCTGTGAAGCCTACAATGCCGACTTCGATGGAGACCAAATGGCCATCCACGTACCGCTTTCAGAAGAAGCTCAAGCAGAAGCTCGTATCTTGATGTTGGCTGCTGAGCATATCTTGAACCCTAAAGATGGTAAACCAGTCGTTACGCCATCTCAGGATATGGTATTGGGGAACTACTACCTCACTATGGAAGAAGCTGGTCGTGAAGGTGAAGGAATGGTCTTTAAAGACCGTGAAGAAGCCGTGATGGCTCTTCGCAATGGCTATGTTCACTTGCATACCCGTGTCGGAATTGCGACGGATAGCTTGAACAAACCATGGACAGAAGCACAACAACACAAGATTCTCTTGACAACTGTTGGTAAGATTCTCTTTAACGATATCATGCCTGCAGAGCTTCCATACCTTCAAGAGCCTAATAATGCCAACTTGACAGAAGGTGTTCCAGCTAAGTACTTCTTGGAGCCTGGTCAAGATGTCAAATCAGCGATTGAGAAATTGGAATTAAACGTTCCTTTCAAGAAGAAAAATCTTGGAAATATCATCGCCGAAATCTTCAAACGTTTCCGTACAACTGAAACGTCTGCTTTCTTGGACCGCTTGAAAGACTTAGGTTACCATCATTCAACCCTTGCTGGTTTGACAGTGGGGATTGCCGATATTCCGGTCGTTGAAGATAAGGCAGAAATCATTGAAGAATCTCACAAACGTGTGGAACAGATCACGAAACAATTCCGTCGTGGTTTGATCACGGATGACGAACGCTACAATGCTGTTACAGCTGAATGGCGTGCAGCCCGTGAGAAATTGGAAAAACGCTTGGTGGATAACCAAGATCCGAAGAACCCAATCGTTATGATGATGGACTCTGGAGCCCGTGGTAACATCTCAAACTTCTCGCAACTTGCCGGTATGCGTGGTTTGATGGCCGCTCCAAACGGACGGATCATGGAATTGCCAATCCTGTCAAACTTCCGCGAAGGTTTGTCAGTACTCGAAATGTTCTTCTCAACTCACGGTGCCCGTAAAGGGATGACCGATACGGCCCTTAAGACAGCCGACTCAGGTTACTTGACTCGTCGTTTGGTTGACGTTGCCCAAGACGTCATTATTCGTGAAGATGACTGTGGAACAGACCGTGGACTTGTGATCCGTGCCATTACTGATGGTAAGGAAATGATCGAGCCACTCGAAGAACGCTTGACTGGTCGTTATACCAAGAAATCTGTTAAACATCCTGAAACAGGTGAAGTCATCGTTGGTCCAGATACCTTGATCTCAGAAGACCTAGCACGTGAAATTGTTCATGCTGGTGTGGAAGAAGTCACTATCCGCTCTGTCTTTACATGTAACACCCGCCATGGTGTCTGCCGTCACTGTTATGGTATCAACTTGGCGACTGGTGATGCGGTTGAAGTGGGTGAAGCAGTCGGAACCATCGCTGCCCAATCTATCGGGGAACCTGGTACACAGTTGACCATGCGTACCTTCCACACGGGTGGGGTTGCCTCAAATACCGATATCACTCAAGGTCTTCCTCGTGTCCAAGAAATCTTTGAAGCCCGCAATCCAAAAGGGGAAGCGGTCATCACTGAGGTCAAAGGGGAAGTCACAGCGATCGAAGAAGATGCTTCTACACGGACCAAGAAAGTCTTTGTTAGCGGAGCAACTGGTGAAGGTGAATACGTTGTCCCTTACACTGCCCGCATGAAAGTCGAAGTAGGAGATCAAGTCTCTCGTGGTGCGGCTCTGACAGAAGGGTCTATCCAACCAAAACGTCTCCTTGCCGTTCGTGATGTCTTGTCGGTTGAAACTTACCTTCTTGCGGAAGTACAAAAAGTATACCGTAGCCAAGGGGTAGAAATCGGCGACAAACACATCGAGGTAATGGTTCGTCAAATGATCCGTAAAGTACGTGTCATGGATCCAGGAGATACAGACCTTCTCATGGGTACGCTTATGGACATTACAGACTTTACAGATGCTAATAAGGATGTCCTTATCTCTGGTGGAGTTCCTGCGACTGCTCGTCCAGTCCTTATGGGAATCACCAAAGCCTCTCTTGAAACCAACAGTTTCTTGTCAGCTGCTTCCTTCCAAGAAACCACTCGTGTTCTTACTGACGCAGCGATCCGTGGTAAGAAAGACCATCTCCTTGGACTTAAGGAAAATGTTATCATTGGTAAGATTATTCCTGCAGGTACAGGGATGGCTCGTTACCGTAACTTGGAACCACAAGCGATTAACGAAGTTGAAATCATCGAAGAAGTGCCAGTAACAGATGGAACAGTCGATGAAGTTCAAACAGCTGAAGTCGTAGAAGAATAAGAAAAAAAGTCGGAACTACATGTTCCGGCTTTTTTTTGAAAAAATTATAAAAATTTATTATTTGAAAAATAATTGTATAATTATTGATTTATTTTTTTACCAAAAATATTAGCCCGGTAGAAGTCGTGCTGTAAATACTTACAATTAGTGATTATATGGATATGTATTCTAAATACCAAAATAATAAAATGACTAACTATTAGTAATTTCTTTATAAAACCCAAAAACGGTTTGACATTTAAAGTCATTGGCGGTAGAATGGAAAAAGATGTACACAAATTAAAAAAATGTCGAATTACATGTATGTCAACGGGGGAAGTTTATGGGAAAATTGAAAATTATGGTTGTGTTTGGGACGCGACCGGAGGCCATTAAAATGGCCCCTTTGGTGTTGGAGTTGCAAAAGCAGAGGGAGACCATTGAGACCATTACGGTGGTCACTGCCCAGCACCGTCAAATGCTGGACCAGGTTTTAGAAACCTTTAACATCGTACCTGATTACGATTTGGATATTATGGGGAAAAGCCAGACCTTATTAGACATTACCTCTAAAATTCTGAATCAATTAGATCCAGTTATCAAAAAAGAAAAGCCAGATATGGTGCTCGTCCATGGAGATACGACCACTACCTTTGCGGCGAGTTTGGTTGCCTTTTACAATCAAGTCCGCATTGGTCACGTCGAAGCTGGTTTGAGAACCTTTGATAAATATTCTCCGTATCCAGAAGAGATGAACCGTCAAATGACGGATGATCTAGCGGATCTGTATTTTGCGCCGACTGGCGAAAGTAAGGCCAATCTCTTAAAAGAAAATCATCCGGAATCCTCTATTGTGGTGACAGGAAATACTGCTATTGATGCACTGAAACTCACGGTTCAAGAGAACTATCATCACGAAGTACTGGATCAATTAGATCCAGCTAAAAAAATCATCCTTGTCACCATGCATCGAAGAGAAAATCAAGGAGCTCCCATGAGAGCGGTCTTTGGAGCTCTGAGAGAAATGGTGGATCAAGAACCGGATATTGAAGTGGTTTACCCAGTGCACCTTAGTCCAGCGGTACAAGAGGCGGCAAACGATCTATTAGGAGATCATGATCGGATCCATCTCATTGCACCTTTAGATGTGCTTGACTTCCACAACTTGGCTTCGAGAAGTTACTTTATCATGTCGGATTCAGGTGGGGTACAAGAAGAAGCACCATCATTGGGGAAACCGGTATTGGTATTGCGTGATACAACAGAACGCCCAGAAGGGGTCAAAGCAGGAACTTTGAAATTAGTTGGTACGGATCCTGCCGTCGTCAAATCCACGATGACGGAGCTCTTAACCAACGAACATCTTTATCTAGAAATGGCAAATGCCCGAAATCCTTATGGAGATGGAAGAGCTTCTGAGCGAATCGTGCAAGCTATTAAACATTACTTTGGCCAGGGAGATGCTGCTGAAGAATTTCATGAGGGAGAGAAAGAATAAATGAAAAAAACGGAAAAGTTAAGTAGATGGTTGCTAATTTTGATTGTTTTCGAAGTACTTCTTTTACTTTACTGCTTGTTTTTTGCAAGAGAGATTCTGATTGAAGAAGGATTATTCTTTGTTTTAGGATTATTTTCTGCTATTGTTTTATCAGATTTGTTGTTGACATGGACCATCCTGTTGTCATTTGCCCTAGGGATTGTCTTTTTGGTGGCGGGTGTTGTCTATATCCCATTTCATCAAGCCTTGCTTCTGCTCTTTAGTTTTCCAATCTTGATTGGAATTTTGACCCAAATTCGCTACCACCTCTTTAAAGAGATTGCAAAAGTGAAGGATCAAGAGCCAGAAGCTTACGCAGATTACCGTAACCGCATCGCTTCTTATGGTGGGGAAACCAATGATACGATTCAAGCCTTACTCATTCACTGGTCGCACGAGGAATTGTTCTTCCAATTGCAACCGAGAGAGTACAATCGGACCTTGAACCAAATCAACTATTTGGTAACGCATCATCTAAAGCCAAATGAAAGCTTGTATTATGTATCAGATGGTAATTTCTTGATCTTATCTTCTGATAGCGAGCGGGATCTGAAGGGCGATTATATGACAGTCTTAAAACCACAGTTGGAAGGACTGGTGTTCCAAGGAGAAGATGGGGTGCAAGCCATCCAATTTCAGTCCGGCTTTCTTGTAGTGGATCAATCAAATCGCACCAAATACCATCGCTATAAAGAAATGATTCGTTACTTAAAACGTCAACTTGAAACAGATATTATTGTGGAATATTAGGAGGAAAACATGTCTCTTACAAATATATTTTTTAATATAGCTGTAGGCATTAGTGTATTTTTTGCCTTGTGCTTTATTGTATTATTTGTAGCTTATACGGTGATTTACCGCCGTGTCAATAAAAACTTTAAGGCGGTGGACCATGATTAGTCAAATTGTGATGATTATTGCCTTGATTTCGATTTGGCTGTCCTTAGCCTGGGGCCTAGTAATCCTCTTTTCAGCCGTTCATTTTTGGTTTAAACACAGTGATTTTCGTGTCAATACGGATCCGCTTCCTTATTATCCAAAAGTGACGATCGTCGTACCTGCCCATAATGAGGATGTGGTTATTGCACAGACAGCCAAAGCGATCCTTGATTTGAACTACCCACATGATCGTGTAGAATTACTACTGTTTGCGGATAATTGTTCCGATCGCACTTATGAAGAGTGTTTGGCAGTTAAAGCATTGCCAGAGTATGCAGGACGTGATTTGACCATCATCAATCGCAGTGGGACAGGTGGGAAAGCCGGTGTGTTAAATGACGCTTTGGCCATGGCGACCGGAGACTATATCTGTGTCTATGATGCAGATGCCATGCCTGAAAAGAATGCTCTTTATTTCCTTGTGAAAGAAGTGCTCAAAGATCCAGAGCGTCATGTGGCTTCTTTTGGTCGCAATAAAACGCGGAATGCCGGTCAAAACTTCTTGACCCGCTGTATCAACCAAGAAATTGTCGTCACCCAACGGGTTCACCATGTAGGCATGTGGCATCTCTTTAAGATTGGACGGATTCCAGGAACCAACTTCATTATTCAAACTGAATTTGTCAAGAGTATTGGGGGATGGAAAAACGGTGCCTTAACAGAGGATACGGATATTTCCTTTAAGATTATGCAAAGTGGGAAGTTGATTGCTCTAGCCTATAATTCAGAAGCTTTTCAACAAGAGCCGGAAACTCTGAAGAGTTATTATATGCAACGGAAACGTTGGGCCAAAGGGAATTATGAAGTGGTTCTTTCTAACTTCAAGCATTTATTTGGTAAGGGAAATTGGCGCGTGAAGTTAGAAGTGACCAACTATTCCTGTATCTTCTTCTGGTTCAATGCAGCTATCGTGTTATCAGACTTGATCTTTTTTGCCAATATTCTGGCCATGTGTCTCCATACAGTGTTGCCAGGCGTGCAAATTCCATTTGCCTTTGATTCAGAAAATATCTATATTGCGCAATTGATGTTGTTCAATTGGATCTTGATGATTGGGCTCTACTTACTTCAGATTAATGTGGCTCTTGCCTCACAATTTGGTCAAGCAACTACCAAGCAAATTTGGTTGGCCTTAGCTGCCTACTTCACCTATTCTCAACTGTTTATCATTGTATCGATTGATGCCATCTCTTCGATTGTGATGGACAAACTATTGCACCGGAAAGAAACTAAATGGGTTAAAACAAAACGATTCGCAGGATAGGAGAAATTATGAATACGAAAAAGATGAGATATGTATGGTTTCTAGTCATCCTTTGCATTTTCTGTTTGACCTTATTTTTAGCGAGAACGAGAAGTAAAGTGGAGATGCGAAATCGAATTTATCATCAGTGGAATGAGCATTTTGTTGTTTCAAAAGGGAAAGAATCCTATGTTCGAACCACCAATGATAGCAATCAAACGGTGGTTTTATCCGAAGCGCAAAGTTATGGAATGCTCATTACTGTTGCGGCTGCTAAAAAAGGACAGGCCCAACAAGCAGACTTTGACCGACTCTATCAATATTATCTAAATCATCGCTTGGAAGGTACCCAATTGATGTCTTGGAAACAAACCATCAGAAATGGAAAAGCAAAGGATGAGGACCATAACGCCACAGATGGAGATCTCTATATTGCCTATGCTCTTCTAAAAGCTGCTCAGCAATGGCCAAAGCAAGCCAAAGACTACCAGGCTCAAGCCAAAGCGATTTTAGAAGATATTCTCGCACACAACTACAATGAAGAAACCGGTGTGTTAACGGTGGGAAATTGGGCCAATCAGGATTCGGAATTCTATCATTTGATGCGGACGTCTGATACACTGCCAGCGCAATTCCAGATCTTTTATGAAGTGACAAAAGATTCGAAGTGGTTGGACATCAAAGAAAAGATGTTGCAGCAACTCCAAACGATCAGCTCCCAAACAAAAACAGGTTTACTACCTGATTTCATCTGGGTAGATGAGCAAGGGACTCGCGTAGCGGATCCCAAGACGATTGAATCCAAGTATGATGGAGCCTACTCGTATAATGCTTGTCGCCTTCCATATAACCTTGTTCAAAGTAAGGATGCAACCAGTCAAAAATTGGTGAAAAAGATGCTTAACTTTTTCAAGAGTCAAAGAAACCTGTACGCGGGTTATGACTTGAAAGGAAAGGCCTTGAACAATCATCAGGCAGCAAGTTTTTTGGCACCGATAGTCTATGCTTCTGAACACGAAAAAGGCTATCTGAAGTTGGTGCAACAGAATAAGTATATCTTCACACAAGATCTACCTCTGAACAACTATTATGATGCAACCATGACAACCATGATTGCACTTGAATTGTTCTAAATACTTGAGAAGAGAGAGTTCCCAAGATGGCTCGTCATTTTGTTGGGACTCTCTTTTTTGATTCTCGAAAAAGGGACCCAAGAGAAATCAAGTAGTCTATTTTTGAAAAATAACTGTGAAAATCGCCTGAGAATACCTGAAAAATTATGCTCTGAGCAGAAAACTTTTATTCTCAAAGGATTTTCTATATAATAGAAGATACAAAGGATGGAAGAGTTTATGTATCGAGTGATTGAAATGTATGGGGACTGTGAACCCTGGTGGTTTTTAGAAGGTTGGGAAGAAGATATTGTCAGTAGTCGGAAGTTTGAAGACTATTACCAGGCTTTGAAATACTACAAGCAGAAATGGTTAGAGTTGAATGCACACTTTCCAAGTTATAAGAGTCGGAGTGATCTCATGACGATCTTTTGGGATACCAACGAGCAAGAGTGGTGTGAGGACTGCAGTGATGATGTGCAGTTTTTCCACTCGATAGTTCTGCTAGAAGACGAGCACAAAATCCCTAAAAGCAAGCTCCGTCCAGGTTACGAAAAGGAAAAAGGAATCCGCAAACATCGTTCTTGTCAATATACACTCGATTCAAAAAAGGGGACAACCCTGTCATAAGAGATATTTAGAAGATTTTTTAGAGCTATCTAGAAAGTCTTCTTTTTTTGTCTTCTTTTTCGAATAGTATAAGTGAGAGGAGGAACTATGGTTCAAGAAATTGCAAAAAAATTGATTCGTATGGGAAAAAAAGAAGAAGCCCAGGATCTCTACTTTATCCCTCGGAGAGAGGAGTACCAGGTTTTTATGAGGGTTGGAGATGAGAGGCGCTTTGTACAATCCTTCCCTTTTGAGGAGATGACGGCTATGATCAGCCACTTTAAGTTCGTAGCAGGCATGAACGTGGGAGAAAAAAGGCGGAGCCAGCTAGGGTCGTGTGATTACCCTCTGGAGGATGGGCTGGTTTCGATTCGCTTGTCGACGGTGGGGGATTATCGTGGCTATGAAAGCTTGGTTATTCGGCTCTTGCATGATGAGGAACGCGAATTGCGTTTTTGGTTTGATCAGCTACCTGAGTTGAAGAAGAAATTGGCTGGTCGTGGGCTCTATCTCTTTGCGGGCCCTGTTGGTTCGGGAAAGACCACTCTCATGCATGCTTTGGCGCAAGAGTGCTTTGCGGACCAGCAAGTCATGTCCATTGAGGATCCTGTCGAGATCAAGCAGGATAATATGTTACAGCTTCAGCTGAACGACCAGATCGGCATGACCTATGACAACCTGATCAAACTCTCCTTACGTCATCGGCCGGACCTTCTCATCATTGGGGAAATTCGAGATAAGGAAACAGCTCGTGCAGTCGTACGAGCTAGTTTGACAGGGGTCACAGTCTTCTCTACTATTCATGCCAAGAGCGTTCGAGGTGTTTATGAGAGGCTCTTAGAGCTTGGAGTGAGTGAGGAAGAGCTCAAGATTGTTTTACAAGGTATTTGCTACCAACGATTAATTGCAGGAGGAGGTGTTGTCGATTTTGCGACGGAAAACTACCAAGAACACTCAGCCAGCCGCTGGAACCAACAAATGGATCTCTTGGCTCAATCGGGATATATCCAGCTGGCTCAGGCACAAGCCGAAAAAATTATCTACAACTAAACAAAAGCAAATCATTGAATTGTTTTTGAATCTTTATTCGAGTGGTTTTCATCTGTCTGAGATTGTTGATTTTTTGGATCGTTCCCACCTAGTAGAGAGTCATTTGGTCTCCCAGATGCGAGCAGATCTCTCTCGGGGTCGGAGTTTTTCAGAGATGATGGCGGGGATCGGTTTTTCAGATGCGGTCACGACGCAGCTGTCTCTCGCTGAGCTCCATGGAAATCTTGCATTGAGCTTGGAGAAAATCAGTGCTTACCTAGAAAATATGCGCAAGGTCAAGAAAAAGTTGATCGAAGTTAGCACTTATCCTCTTATCTTACTTGGGTTTTTAATTTTGATTATGCTAGGCCTGCGCAATTATTTGCTCCCTCAAATGGATGCACAAAATATTGGTACGCAATTGATCAGTTCCTTTCCCCAACTCTTTTTGGCGCTCGTAGCGGGGATAGTGGTTCTCTTCTTATTCAGCTTTCTCTATTATCGAAAATCTAGCAAGATCAAAGTTTTTAGAAGCTTGTCCCATCTTCCTTTCGGGAAAGGCATGATTCAAGCTTATTTGACAGCCTATTATGCCAGAGAATGGGGCAATCTGATTGGGCAAGGATTGGAGCTGTCTCAGATTTTTACCATGATGCAGGAGCAAAAATCCCAGCTTTTCCAAGAGATTGGAAGAGACTTAGTTCTTTCTTTAGACCGCGGTCAATCCTTTTCAGAGACGGTCGGGGGATATTCTTTTTTCAAAAAAGAATTGCCGCTTATGATTGAATATGGTGAGGTCAAATCAAAGCTTGGAAGTGAGCTAGAGATCTACGCTGAAAAAACATGGGAAGACTTCTTTCGTCGGGTCCACAAGGCCATGAATGTGATACAACCCTTGGTCTTTGTCTTTGTAGCTCTTGTGATTGTCTTACTTTACGCAGCCATGTTGCTGCCGATTTATCAAAATATGGAGGTTCATTTATGAAAAAATTAAAAACATATAAGGTAAAAGCTTTTACGCTGATTGAAATGTTGGTGGTCTTATTGATCATCAGTGTACTCTTATTGCTCTTTGTGCCGAATTTGACCAAGCAAAAAGACTCTGTGAAAGAGACAGGCAATGCAGCCGTTGTCAAGGTGGTCGAAAGTCAGGCTGAATTGTACGAGCTCAATCATACCAATGACCAAGCCACTCTATCAAAGCTAATTGCTGATGGAAATATTACCAACAAACAAGCAGAATCTTATCGTGCCTATTATGCGAAAAATAGTGGAGAAACTCGTGCGGTTGCAGATTAAGGCCTTCACCTTGGTGGAGACCCTTTTGACCTTGATGATCGTCAGTTTTATCTATCTGGGCTTATCGGGATCGATCAGGACGAGCTTTCAGCAGGTGGAAGAAAAAGTATTTTTTGCAGAGTTTGAACACCTCTATCAAGAAAGTCAGAAGATAGCACTGGCAAGGCAAACGGAATTGGATGTTGAAGTGACTGCAAGGAAGATTCAAACGCCCTACCAGACAGTGGAGATTCCTGATTCTGTCATTTTGCAAGATCCTAAAACCATTCGTTTAGACCGTGCAGGTGGCAATTCATCCCTGGCCAATGTTCACTTTCAGACACAGAGAGGAGTGGTGACCTATCAACTGTCGCTTGGAAATGGGAAAATTAAAAAAAGCATCCGTTCCCGCTAGTATTCTCATAGAATCTTTGGTAGCCTTGGGTTTATTTGCCATGATTACGACCTTATTGTTAGGGGAGATCCGGCGTTCGCGTAGGGAGCGACTAGCGGATTTCAAAGAGGTAGAGGTCTTATCTGTCGTTCAAATGGCACTTCAGACAGGGCAAAATCATCTGGAGGCCAATGGTATTCAAGTTCAAGTCGAAAAAGATGCCGATCAACTCACGGTCTATCATCAAGGAAAGGTGGTACTGCATGTGGAATAAAGGTAAGGTCAAGGCCTTTACCCTGCTCGAAGCCTTGGTCGCTCTCTTGGTCCTTAGTGGGGGTGTGTTGGTCTTTCAAGGCTTGACTAAGCTCCTGCATGCTGAATTGGACTACCAAGCACACCAAAAGCAGGAGGAATGGATACTTTTTCAGCAACAATTGCAGGTGGAATTGGACCGGAGTCATTTTGAAAAAGTAGCGGACAATCATATCTACTTGGTTCAGGATCAAAAACCAATTGCTATTGGCCAATCTAAAGGAGATGATATCCGAAAAACAGATGATAAGGGCAGAGGCTATCAGCCTATGATTTCAGGGGTTCGCTCTAGCCAAATTTGGCAGGAGGGAGAGCTCCTTCATCTGCGGTTGAATTTTGAAGAAGGTCTAGAAAGGGAGTATGTCTACCATGTGGTACCAGCGATACAAAATGAAAAAAGTTAAGGCTGGTGTCTTGCTTTACGCTCTCTTGATGGCAGCGATTTTTAGTCTCTTGCTTCAGTTTTACCTGCATCGTCAGGTTGCGGAAAGACGGATCTTAAAGACGAGTCAAGATCGTCTACGGGCCTATGCTTTGGTGCAATTGGCTCTTGAAAAGAGAAAGAGTGATGAGAAGACATCAGAGATTCATTTAAAGTCTGGAGTTGTTCAGCTACAGCAGGACACTGGTTTTCTTCATGCTCAGGCTAAGATGAATGGCGAAAGCTATGAGTTTGTCCTTCCTGTAAGGGAAGAAAAGGAAAACAAGAAGAGTCAAAAAGAAAAGAAGACACAGAAAGATAAGGAGAAGGCAGAGACCGAAACGCCTTCTGAAGAGACGCCAAACGAGACCAAGGAACCATCAGAAAATAGCGAAAAAGACTAATTTTTGGTATGATAGGGTGCGGAGGAAATCATGAATTTCGAAAAAATTGAACAAGCCTATACCTATCTATTAGAAAACACTCAAAGTATTCAAAATGAATTGTCGACCAACTTTTATGACGCCTTGATTGAACAAAATGCCATGTATTTGGATGGCAAGACAGATCTAGACATTGTTAAAAACAATAGCAAAAAATTAAAAGAACTAGGTTTGAGTAAGGAAGAATGGCGCAGAGCCTACCAATTCCTTTTTATGAAAGCTGCTCAGACAGAGCCTTTACAAGCGAATCACCAGTTCACACCAGATGCGATTGGTTTTATCATTACATTTTTGATCGATCAGTTGGCTAAAAGCGACCAACTGGATGTCTTAGAAGTGGGAAGTGGAACCGGAAATCTCGCTGAGACTATTGTCAACAATAGCCGTCTCACGATTGATTACTTAGGATTGGAAGTAGATGATCTCTTGATTGACCTATCTGCTAGTATCGCAGACGTAATGGAGTCTAGTGTTGTCTTTGCACAAGGCGACGCGGTGCGTCCGCAAGTGTTGAAAGAAAGTGACTTGATCGTTAGTGACCTTCCAATTGGTTATTATCCAGATGATGCGATTGCACAGCGCTATCAGGTAGCGAGCTCCGAAGGCCATACCTATGCCCATCACCTCATGATGGAACAGGCGCTGAAATACCTGAAACCTCAAGGAGTAGCCATCTTTTTAGCTCCCAACAACCTCTTGACGAGCCCTCAGAGTGATCTTTTAAAGGCTTGGTTGAAAGACAAGGCCCAACTCCTTGCCATGCTGACCTTGCCAGAATCTCTTTTTTCAAATCCAGCCTATGCTAAGACGATTTTCGTCCTACGAAAACAAGAAGAAGAGTCTGTTCAGCCCTTTGTCTATCCGTTTACCGATCTCCAGGATCATGACCAGGTGGTTCACTTTATGGAAAGTTTCCAAAACTGGTTAAAGGATAGTGAAATTTGATCAAAGATCTGATATAATAGAGGAAGTGAAAACGCTTAATGAGGTGAATATATGTCGAAAACAATTTCTATTAATGCAGGAAGCTCTAGTTTGAAATGGCAATTGTACCAAATGCCAGAGGAAACTGTTCTTGCAAAAGGGTTGATTGAACGGATCGGTTTGAAAGATTCTATTTCAACTGTTAAATTTGATGGACGCTCTGAAAAACAAGTATTAGATATCCAGGATCATACACAAGCTGTAAAAATTTTGTTGGATGATTTGATTCGCTTTGATATTATCAAATCCTACGATGAGATTACAGGTGTGGGCCACCGCGTCGTTGCTGGTGGAGAATACTTCAAGGATTCTGCCTTGGTAGATGACGAAGTCCTTCGAAAAGTAGAAGAATTGTCTTTGTTAGCACCTCTTCATAATCCTGCAAATGCAGCTGGAATTCGTGCCTTTAGAGAGATTTGTCCAAATATTACCAGTGTTGTGGTATTTGATACTTCTTTCCATACAACCATGCCGGAAAAAGCTTATCGTTACCCTCTTCCAACTAAATATTACACAGAAAATAAGGTCCGTAAGTACGGCGCTCATGGAACCAGTCATCAGTATGTAGCTGGTGAAGCTGCTAAACTTCTTGGAAAACCATTAGAAGAATTGAAATTGATCACCTGCCACGTTGGAAATGGTGTATCTGTTACAGCGGTTGACAAGGGAATCTCTGTCGATACCTCAATGGGCTTCACACCTCTAGGTGGTGTCATGATGGGAACCCGTACAGGGGATCTC
Source organism: Streptococcus sp. 27098_8_148 (assembly GCF_041432105.1). Taxonomy (NCBI): domain Bacteria; kingdom Bacillati; phylum Bacillota; class Bacilli; order Lactobacillales; family Streptococcaceae; genus Streptococcus; species Streptococcus sp. 27098_8_148. The sequence goes on from NZ_JAPVYY010000004.1 coordinate 45,339, forward strand.
GATCCAGCGATTATTCCTTACTTGATGGAACATACAGAGGATTTCAATAAGCCTGAAGACATCAGCCGCATCTTCAATCGTGAATCAGGTCTTCTGGGTGTTTCTGAATCTTCTAGCGACATGCGGGATATTCATACAGCGATGCACAATGGAGACGAAAAAGCCAAATTGGCTTACGATATCTTTATCGATCGTTTGCAAAAATACATTGGTCAATACTTAGCTGTCTTGAATGGTGCAGATGCCATCATTTTTACAGCAGGGATCGGTGAAAATGCAGTAAACGTTCGTTCTTCTATTATCAATGGGATCAGCTGGTTTGGATGCAAGGTCGACCCTGAAAAGAACGTCTTTGGAGTTGTCGGAGATATTTCCACAGACGATTCCCGTGTGAAGGTATTGGTTATTCCAACTGATGAAGAGTTGGTGATTGCGCGTGACGTTGAACGTTTCAAAAATCAGTAAACTGAAATAAAGTGAGAAGGCTAGAGGCGAAAGCCCCAGTCTTCTTATTTTATACAAGAAAGAGGTTGTCCATTGAAAAAAATACAGTCTTTTGTTCGAGAGCACCCATTATGTAAGAATGTTCTCTGGCTCCTGCTTTTTGTGCCCTTATTCTTTCTCTCCCAATTTCCCCTCATCACCATGGTTTATTCCCTTCAAGAAGGAGTAGATGCAAGGTGGGTCACTATCCTCACTCTCTTGGTAACAGTGGCGGTGCTCTTTGTTTTTTATAAGGTCATCAAGATGAGCCCTCTGGAGAACTTAGATGTTCGGGTCATTACCTGGCCGGCTCTGGGGAGAAATTTCCTTTTTCTTCTCTTGTTGATGGCTAATAACCTGCTCGCTTATCCCTTGTTGAAACAAGAGGCAGGTGGTACGACGGCAAACCAAGCGGCTCTAAATGAACTACAATCTCATGCTCCTTTTCTTGCTATGGGAATGGTCGTGATCCTTGTCGCTCCGATTCTAGAAGAGCTGCTTTGTCGGGCCATTATCCCTCGTTTGATCTTTCGAGGGGCAGAACCAATCGGTTATCTAGCCGGTGCTCTCTTTTTTACTTACTTGCATGGACCGAGTACCCTAGGGGAATGGGTAGCTTACGGAGGCATGTCCTTGATCTTAACTTGGGTGGCTTATCGCTACAAGCGGATCGAGTATAGCATTTGCCTTCACATGACCTTGAATGCGCTGGCTTATTATTATCCGGTGGTCATACTCCTTTGTTTATTGCCAGTATGGAGAGTTTTCTTCCATGATAAATTATGATAAAATGGTAGGTACCAATGAGTTTTGATGCAGAACCATCCTACAGAAGGTCAGAAATCCGTATGGAGAGTAGACTCAGAGGTTTAGAACACTTGTTCTAGCCTCTTTTGTTCGCAATCATGCTGTAGGAAGGGAATCAAAGGAGAACGAAAATGATTGATAATAAATGGCTGAGTGGCCAAGGGACCCTTCTTTGTGGGATCTTAAATGTCACTCCGGATTCATTTTCTGATGGCGGTAAGTATACGAGTGTGGATGCAGCCGTGCAGCAGGCGAGAAAACTGATCCAAGAAGGAGCTCAGATCCTCGATATCGGAGGAGAATCAACCAGACCAGGAAGTCATTATGTGGAGATCCAAGAAGAGATTGATCGCGTGGTTCCGGTGATTGAAGCCATTCGGAGAGAAAGTGATGTCTTGATCTCAGTAGATACCTGGAAGTCCCAGGTGGCGGCGGCGGCGCTCGAAGCTGGGGCTGATATTGTCAACGATATTACGGGTTTTCTTGGAGATCCTGAGATGGCCACGGTCGTCGCCAAGCATGAAGCGAGCGCGGTTCTCATGTTTAATCCAGTGATGGCGAGACCGCATCATCCAAGTTCCACTATCTTCCCAAGTTTTGGTTTTGAACCAGTCTTTTCAGAGCAAGAACTTCAACAGATGGCCCAAGAACCGATTCAAGACGTGATGTGGACCTTCTTTGACCGCTCGCTTGCGGTAGCGAAGGCAGCTGGTGTCCAGATGGATCGTATTATGCTGGATCCAGGGATCGGATTTGGTTTGACCAAGCGTGAGAACCTACTCTTATTGCAAGAGCTTGAGACGATTCACCAAAAGGGTTATCCGATCTTTCTAGGGGTCTCCCGCAAACGCTTTGTGGTCAATATTATTGAGGAAGCAGGATTTGAGACAGATCCTGCAACGGAGACTGGTTTTTGGAATCGGGACCTGGCTTCGAGTCATTTGACCAGTATTGCAGCCAGTCAAGGGGTCGAAGTAGTGCGGGTGCATGATATTCCCCTTCACAAGATGGCAGCCAGTCTGGGCCAAGCCATTTTCCAAGCCCAAGAGGCAGCAGATACCAATTTAAAACAATACAAGTAAATGAAGACAAAAGAACATCAGTTGGATCTTCGTTGGCTAGAAGCCTATCGTTCCCAAGATCCACATTTCGGTTTGGAGCGCATGGAAGCTCTCTTAGCTTTGAGAGGAAATCCTCACTTAGACTGTCGAGTCATTCATGTTGCGGGGACCAATGGCAAAGGCTCTACCATTGCTACCTTGTCCCAACTCTTGAGGCAGGCAGGTTTACGGGTTGGAGTCTTTACCTCTCCTTATCTGATCCATTACAATGACCAAATCACCATTAATGGCGAAGCCATTTCGGATCAAGACCTGCAAACCTACCTGGATAGTTACCAGCAGCTCCTGCAAGCTGAACAATCAAAGGCCGTCTTTCAAGGGTTGACTGAATTTGAAGTAATGACGGCCATCGCCTATGATTATTTTGCTCACGAGGAGCTGGATTATGTGATCATGGAAGTCGGTATGGGGGGACGACTAGACAGTACCAATGTCTGCCAGCCCCTTCTGACCGCGATCACGTCGATTGGCTTGGATCATGTTGCCCTTCTTGGGCCAGATCTGACTTCCATTGCCCGTGAAAAGGCAGGCATCATTAAGCCAGGAATTCCTCTGGTTCTAGGGAAATTAGAAGCAGAAGCTAGCCAAGTCATTGAAGGCATTGCGATTCAGAAGCAGGCACCGATAACAGCCTATGACAGAGATTACCAAGTTGAGCTAGAAGCCTCTTGTCTATCGGGCCAATCCTTTTCTTATCACAGTTCCAAAAGAGAAAAAGCCTCTTATCAAGTAGCGCTCTTGGGTCATCACCAGGCCAGAAATGCAGCTCTTGCGATCAGTATCTGTGATGTACTTTTTGAAAGAGAAGGGCGTGAACTCTTGTCAAGAGAGTTAGTGGATGAGGCCTTGCATCAAGTCGTCTGGCCTGGCCGGATGGAAGTGGTCTCGCAAAATCCCATGATCTTGCTTGATGGGGCCCATAACCCCCACGCCGTTGCGCCTTTGATCGCAAGCCTTCGGGAACTGTTCCCAAGTCAAAAAAAGACTATTCTTTTTACCTGCATCCGGACCAAAGCCTTAGAAGAGATGCTCATTCAGTGGCAGGAACTAGAAAATAGTCGCTTGATCCTCACGAGCTTTGAAGATCCGAGAGCCTATTCTCAAGAAGAGATGACAGCTGCTGCGAAATACCATCAGCTTGAGGAAGTCAACTGGCAAGAGTTTCTACAAAACTGGCAAGCTGAAGGCGATGAGCTCCTCATTGTAACGGGGTCGCTCTACTTCCTTAGCCAGGTACGACCTTATTTATTAAAAACAGAAAAATCCAACTAGGAGATGATATGGATACAAAGAAAATTGAAGAAGCAGTGAAAATGATCATCGAGGCAGTCGGTGAAGATGAGAACCGTGAGGGACTTCAGGAAACGCCGACCCGCATTGCCAAGATGTACCAAGAAATCTTTGCAGGACTAGGGCAGACAGCAGAAGAGCATCTGTCTAAATCATTTGAAATCATTGATAACAATATGGTGGTTGAGAAGGATATCTTCTTCCATTCCATGTGTGAGCATCACTTTTTACCATTTTATGGAAAAGTGCACATTGCCTACATTCCAAATGGCCGTGTGGCTGGGCTTTCAAAACTGGCTCGTACGGTCGAAGTATACGCTAAAAAACCACAGATTCAGGAACGTTTGACGGTAGAAATCGCAGATGCCTTGATGGAATATCTTGGAGCGCAAGGTGCCCTTGTCTGGGTAGAAGCAGAGCATATGTGTATGAACATGCGTGGTGTCCGTAAACCTGGGACTGCAACAGTGACAACTGCTGCACGTGGACTGCTTGCGACAGATAAAGACTTGAAAAATGAAGCCTATAAACTCATGGGCCACTAATGGCCGGCTATAAGAGGTGAAGAGAGTGGATCAATTACGGATCAAGGACTTAGAGATATACGCCTATCATGGTGTTTTTCCGGCAGAAAAAGAATTGGGACAACGCTTTGTCCTAGACCTATGGGTGGATTATGAAATGACCCGTGCTGCCCGCACAGGAGATTTGGATGCTTCGATCCATTACGGGATCTTGGCGGAACAGTTGACCGAGTGGATGCAGGCAGAAAAGATCGATCTGATTGAAACGGTTGCCTTTCAATTGGTGCAAAAGATTTTCGAAAGCTATGCCTTTGTAGAAAAAGTTCGTCTGGAGTTGAAAAAACCTTGGGCTCCTGTTCCCTTGCCACTCGAGACTTGTTCGGTGACAATCGAACGAGAGAAAAAACGAGCCTTTATTGGGCTTGGTACCAATATGGGAGATAAACAACTGCAACTAGAGACGGCGCTAGAAAAAATCAAGGGTCGAGGCATTCATCTTCTTCAAACATCCACAAGGATTGAAACAGAACCTTGGGGAGGAGTGGAGCAAGACACCTTTTTGAATCAAGTGGCAGAGGTTGAAACCTGGATGACCCCAGAGGATTTACTAGAAACCTTACTTGCCATTGAGCAAGAAATGGGGCGTGTCCGTGAGATCAAGTGGGGGCCACGTGTGATCGATCTAGATCTGCTCTATATGGAGGACACCATTTATTACAGTCCTAGCTTGATCTTGCCGCATCCGTATGTGGCAGAACGTGCCTTTGTATTAGAATCTTTAAATGAAATTGCTCCTCATTTTGTGGACCCTGTTCAAAGAAAGCCCATTCGCCAATTATGGGATGCCGTCAAATAATCTCTCTTCTTTGCTTCATAAAAAAACAATCCCTCGAGCAGGGATTGTTTTTGTTTGTCTTGCTTTATTTACGATACAAGCGATCGTACTGGTAGACAGGGTCCATGGTGACGTTGATACCGAGCTTGCGAAGGACGTTCTTGTCTTCGTCTGTCAGCATCACGGTTGAGTGGGCTTCACTGCCTTTCAACTTGCCTAATTCTTGCATAGCAAGCTTAGCGTCTTCATTGGTCATAGCTGTAATGGCCAGGGCAATGAGGATTTCGTTCGAGTGAAGACGAGGATTGCGGCTACCCAAATGATTGATCTTCAAGCCTTGGATAGGTTGGACGTATTCTGGCTCGATTAATTTGGTTTCTTTATCAATATGCGCCAATTTCTTGATCGCATTGATCAAGAGGGCTGCCGTTGGACCAAAGAGATCAGAGGTTTTTCCGGTCACCATCTCGCCGTTTGGCAATTCAAGTGCCAAGGCTGGCTCCCCTGTTTCTTCTTCTTTCTGACGAGCAAGAACAGTCACTTTCCGGTCATTTGGAGTAATGCCCAAATCATTCATCAAGAGCTCAATCTTCTTGACAGCTCCTTCACCGACACGCTCTGCTTTAACATCCAAGATAGTTTGGTAATAGCGACGGATGATTTCTTGTTGGGAAGCTTCAATCGCAGCGTCATTGTCCACAATGGCAAAGCCAACCATGTTGACGCCCATGTCTGTTGGAGAAGCGTAAGGAGAGGTTCCTAAGATGCGTTCCAACATGCGCTTCAAGACAGGGAAGATTTCGATATCGCGGTTGTAATTGACCGTTGTTTCCCCGTAGGTTTGGAGGTGGAAAGGATCGATCATATTGACATCGTCTAGATCTGCAGTCGCTGCTTCATAAGCCAAGTTAACTGGGTGGTGCAAAGGAAGATTCCATACTGGGAAGGTTTCAAACTTAGCATAACCTGATTTGATCCCATTTAATTGGTCATGGTACATATTGGACATACAAGTTGCCAGCTTACCAGAACCAGGTCCAGGAGCCGTTACAACGACCAAATTGCGGCTAGTCTTGATGTAGTCATTTTTCCCCATCCCTTCAGGAGAGATGATGTGGTCCATATCGGTCGGATAGCCCTTGATCGGATAGTGGAGATAAGAGGCGATGCCGCTCTTGTCCAGTTGTTTGCGAAAGGCGTCTGCTGCAGCTTGTCCAGCATATTGGGTGATGACAACAGAGCCTACAAAGATCCCCAATTCATTGAATTTGTCGATCAAGCGTAGCACTTCTTGGTCATAAGAAATTCCTAGGTCCCCACGGGCTTTTGAGTGCTCAATGTTGTTGGCGTTGATGGCAATGACAATTTCCACCTGGTCGCGCAATTCTTGGAGCAGCTTGATCTTATTGTCTGGTTCGTATCCAGGGAGGACACGAGCAGCGTGAAAGTCTTCTAACATCTTACCACCAAATTCAAGGTAGAGCTTGCCATCGAATTGGTTGATCCGCTCAATAATGTGGTCACGTTGCAAGTTCAAATACTTTTCAGAACTAAAAGCTTGTTTTTTCATGTAAAACTCCTGTATATAAGGGAAGGGTCTGCCACACAAATCCAAGGATGAGTGTTCCGTTCCCTACCATTTCATTCTTTCATATTATATCAGAAAACAGATGGAAGATAAAATATTCTAAGATACTTTCCTAAGATGAGGTTAGACATCATAGAATTTGATTGTTCAGGCATATTTTTTACATAAAATGACCTAAGTGATGCTAAACAAATAAAATGAGGTAGTCTATTAAGGTCATTGCAGGGTGCACTTAAACTTTCCGCTGTGAGAAAAGTGCCTGAAACGACTCAGTTTTAGGCACTCGGAATTATTGAGACCTCAGGCTCAATAATTAGTCTTGGAACTTCGGAGAAGTTCGCAGACGTCCGTACTCACCTAAGGAAAGTTTTTAAGAGGATTTTATCCTCGATCTGAAAGCCCCTTACGGGGCTTCAGATCGATGTTGTTTAATAGTGTTTGATCAAATCAACTGTAGAGCGATCCAATTTCTTAACCAATGCTTGTAAGAAGGCTTGCGCTTGTAAGAAATCATCCATGGCATAGAGGGTTTGGTGAGAGTGGATGTAACGTGCACAGACACCAATAGTGGTTGATGGGACTCCGCCGTTCTTCAAGTGTGCTGCACCTGCATCGGTACCACCTTTGGCGCAATAGTATTGGAATTTGATGCCCGCTTCTTCAGCAGTAGTGAGCAAGAAATCTTTCATATTTGGTAGCATGATGTGACCTGGATCATAGAAGCGAAGCAGTGTTCCTTCCCCAATCGCCCCTTGGTCTCCAAAGACATCGGCTGCTGGTGAACAGTCTACAGCAAGGAAGATTTCAGGATCAAATTTAGTAGTTGAGGTGTGGGCTCCACGAAGTCCCACTTCTTCTTGAACGTTGGCCCCTACATAGAGTTCGTTGTTTAAGGCTTGTCCAGAAAGGCTCTTGGCCAATTCGCTGACCATCAAGACGCCGTAGCGGTTATCCCATGCTTTTGAGATGACGTTTTTACCATTAGCAGTGAGAATCGCAGAGCTATCTGGGACCAAGGTATCTCCAGGACGGACCCCATAGCTTTCAGCTTCGGCTTTAGAGCTAAAGCCAGCATCAAAGACGATGTCGCTAATGGCAGGTACGGTTGGTCCACCTGTTCCACGTGTCAAATGAGGAGGAACAGATCCTGAAATAGCAGGGTATTCACGTCCGTCACGTGTAAAGAGTTTGAAGCGTTGGCTGCTGACGACCATCGGATTCCAACCTCCGATTGGGACAACACGGAAAGTCCCATCAGCTTTGATTTCGCTGATCATAAAACCAACTTCGTCCATGTGGGCAGCTACTAAGATACGAGGAGCATCGGCAGCTGTTGAATGTTTGACCCCAAAGATCCCACCAAGACCATCTGTCACGATTTCGTCCACATGAGGGGTCAATTGTTGGCGCAAATAATCCCGTACAGGAGCTTCATGACCTGAGATAGCAGGGATTTCAGTTACTTCTTTGATTTTAGAAAATAAATCAGTCATAGGTTACCTTCTTTCTGATGTTATTTTATCACTTTTTCTACAAGGATGGTAGCGTTATTATGGAAATCAGTCTCTAAAAGCAGAGGGAGAGTTCTAGCCTAGACCGTTGTCCCTCTGCTTATTTTGTGTTACAATAGGCACTATGAAAGCTAAAAAAATTATTTTGTCTAGTCTGGCTGTAGCAAGTGCAGGAGCTCTTGCGGCCGGTGTCTATAAAATTGCCAAAGATCAAAAGCGTCTCCGTACCCAAGAAGAGTTGGTAGCAGAAGTACGGGAGCAAATGGAAGCCATGGGGACGATTGCGACCCTGTATGTGGAACTCTACGAGTCGAGTGAAGAGCGCTTAGTAGGTGGTGTCATTTTTGAAGATGAGCGCCATTACCGCTTTATCTACGAGGACGGTCTCTTGCATTACGAAGAGGAAAAACTATGATTATACCAAATTCTCTAGAAGAAATTGCTTCATATGTAGAGCAAGATGGCAAGAAAGTGTTTGTCTTTTCAGCAGATTGGTGTGGGGATTGTCGTTACCTCAAGCCTTTTTTGCCGGAGATTGAGACTGAAAATCCTGAATTTACCTTTATCTTGATTGACCGAGATGCCTATATGGATCTGGCGAAAGTCTGGGATGTTTATGGGATCCCTAGTTTGGTGGTTCTGGAAAAGGATAAGGAAATCGGTCGGTTTGTCAATCGAGATCGGAAAACCAAAGCGCAGATTACAGCATTCTTAGCAGGATTAAAATAGGAGAAAATCATGATTGTAACATACAACAAAGAACAAGTCGGCGATGTCTTGATGCTGACCTTGAAAAATAGTGGAGATGCAAAGCTCGCGGTGGAGAGAAAAGGAAAAGTGGCTCGCGTTTACCGTGAGGACAAGCAAGAAACCGTTGCCTGGAATATCTTTGACGCCTCATCTTTCTTCGCCATCGAAGGCAAGGGCCAAGTCTTTTTGACAGATGAGCAAGTGGATCGTTTGAACCAAGAATTGGAAAGAGAAGGCTTCGCAGAACGTTTGGTCAACGATCGGGAACCAAAATTTGTGGTGGGAGAAATCCTTGAAATGGTGGCCCATCCAGATAGTGACCACTTGAATATCTGCCAAGTAGCAGTTGGACCAGATAAGACAGTTCAGATCGTAGCAGGAGCTCCAAATGCGCGGGTGGGTCTCAAGACCATTGTCGCTCTTCCAGGTGCCATGATGCCGGATGGTAGCTTGATTTTCCCAGGGGCCCTTCGTGGAGAAAAAAGCTATGGGATGATGTGCAGTCCGCGCGAATTGCACTTGCCAAATGCTCCTCAAAAACGAGGCATTATTGAATTGGATGACGCAGAAGTAGCAGGGACACCTTTTGATCCTGCTCGTCACTGGCACGAATAAAGAGAAGAATCTAGGATGTTTTGGATCCTAGATTTTTTTGATTTTGGTTTGTCACCTCCATTTTTTGAAATTTTTTCGAATAAATAGATAGGAGGTAAATGATGTATAATAAAGTTATTTTAATCGGTCGCCTAGTAGCGGCCCCAGAATTGCATAAAACCAGCACAGACAAATCCGTTGCCCGAGTGACCGTTGCGGTCAATCGTCGCTACAAGGACCAAAACGGGGAGCGAGAGACTGATTTTGTCAATGTCGTTGTCTGGGGGAAATTGGCTGAAACCATGGCTAGTTATGCTAGCAAAGGGAGCCTGATCTCTTTGGATGGAGAGATTCGGACGCGCCGCTACGAGAAAAATGGAGTTATGCAGTATGTGACAGAGGTCCTCTGCCAAAGTTTTCAGTTGCTAGAGAGCCGCGCTCAGCGAGCGATGCGTGAAAATGGTGGAACGGGAGATTTAGCCGATATCATCTTAGAAGAGGAAGATCTTCCCTTTTAGGATCAAAAAAGAAAGCTGGTTCGTTTATAGACCAGCTTTTTTGATACTTGCTAGGGATTTTATTCGGGAACGACTCTTTTAAAAATAAATCAAAAATATGCATCTGTACAATAAAAGCCAGCACTTTTCTTGAAAAAGTAGTAAAATAAAGTAATATATATTCAAAATTTTCAGAAAAGGAACGGAGTTTGAAGAGGAAAGAAGAAAGAAAAGAACTGTTGAAATGGCTGATAAAACGGGTTCTACTGGTGATTCCAGTGGCCTGCCTCCTCTTGTGGATCTATGCTGTTTGTCAAACCAGTAGCATCAAGGATCAGACCAAGATTGGTGTCACCTATATGACCATGAACAATGAGTTCTATAAAAGTATTCATTCGGAAATTAGTCGGATTGCCGATGAGAGAGGGGCTCTTGTATCTGTTCGAGATCCGGAATTGGATGAAAAAAGGCAGAGCCAGCAGATCGATGATTTTTGCGCTCAAAAAGTAAATGTGATTGTGATTAATCCGGTCAAAGGGGATAGTCAGCCGATTTTAAGGGCTCTTAAAAAAGCTAGAAAACAAGGAATTAAGATCATTGCAGTTGATACCCAGCTCAAGCATTTTAAGCCGGATGCCAGCATTGTCTCCGACAACTACCAAGCAGGAGTCTTGATTGCGAAAGAGTTGATGAAACGCTCTTCAAATGCTCGGATCCTTCTCTTGGAGCACAAAGGGACTGTTTCGGCAGATACGCGGATTCAGGGATTTAAGGATACCATCAAAGGACATGGGTCTTATCAGATCATCTCGGAACTAGAAACCAAGGGGCAGACGGAGATCGCCATGCCAGCTGTCCGTAAGTTCTTGCAGTCAGGGGGGAATGTCGATACTCTAGTCTCCTTGAATGACCGCTCGGCTATAGGAGCTTTAGCGGCGATCAAGGAGCAAGGAATCACCCATCCCATTGCGATCTATGGGATTGATGGCTCACCAGATATGAAAGCCTTGCTGCACTCGACAGATGATGTCGTAGGAACCGTTGCCCAGTCTCCGTTGAAGATGGGAGACCGCGTGATGGAGGTCATCCAAGATATGGCTGATGGGAAGAGCTACCAAAAAGAAATAACCATTCCGGTTCAGATGATGACAAAGGAAAACATCGATCAATTTGATGTGAATGGGTGGCAGTAATGAGAAAATTTAGAGGTGTGAGATACAGTTTGGCCATTCTGATGGTCGTGAATTTTATCGCTGTGATGCTCAACAGTATCATCTATCTTCAAGCAACCAATTATATCATTGCTCAACGACAAGCTTCCCTATTAGTAGAACGCTTAGAGCGCATTCCTTTTGCGCCCTCTACAACTTTTTGGTTGTCTGCACTCTTATTTGCTGGGATTGCCTTGATTTCCATGAGTCGTTATCGGTCTCAAACGAGTCGATGGTCCATTTTTGATAAGTGGAACATTCTGGAGATCCTCCTGATGTTGCTCTTGATGTGGGTCCAAAATGTAGCTTATAACGGGCTCATTCTCTTGGTTTTTGCGGATATCTTCTATGGTTCCAAAGAGTTGAATACCAAGCGAGACCGCAAGTATTGGTTTGCTTTTATCCTAGTAAGTTTCTTGATGCTTCTTGTGACCAATTCAGACGTCTTTTCGCTTTTCTTTCCGATTCCTTCTCTGGATGTCTATATTCATTTTTATCCTGCCTCCATTCGGATTCTGGCCTTTTTCTTGAAGAATTCCCTCTATGCCTTGAATATGGTGCTCTTCATTATTTCGCTTTTGTTCTATATTATGAATGTTCTTGCGGAAAACCACGAAGTAGAAGAAGAGTTGGCCATGGTTTCGAAGGTCAATACGGAGTTGAACAACTATATGGCCTTGTCTGAGAAGATTGCAGAGGATCGGGAGCGCAAGCGGATTGCTCGGGAAATTCACGATACCTTGGGACACGCGCTAACAGGGATCTCAGCAGGTTTAGATGCTGTCGGAGTCTTGATTGATATCGATCCCAATCGGGCAAAAGAGCAGGTGAAAAGTGTTTCAGAAGTGGTTCGTGAAGGAATCCAGGATGTGAGGGGCTCTCTCAACCGCCTCCGTCCAGGTGCCCTTGAGGGACGAACCCTCAAAGATGCTTTAGAAAAGATGATCCGCGAGTACCAGACGCTCTCCAACTTGCAGGTTGATTTACGCTATGAATGGGTCGATGTCGATATGGACGTCATGATTGAAGATACGATCTTTCGTGTGATCCAAGAGTCTATGACCAATGCGGTTCGCCACGGTCATGCCAGTCAGATGAGCCTTCATTTTTTTGAGGATGAAGAAGATTACCTGATTGAGTTGCAGGACAATGGGGTTGGATTTGAAACCTTGACCTATGGCTATGGGCTCAAGCAGATGATGGAGCGTATTTCCATCCTAGGAGGACAGCTTCAATTTGAAAGTCGCGATGGATTTTTCACGCGCGTCAGTTTACCGAAATATAAAGAAGGGAGATAGAGATGGTGATAAAAGTAATGGTAGCAGATGACCAGGCCTTGATTCGAGAATCTCTGAAAATTATTTTGTCAGCCCACCCCGATATTGAAGTGGTGGCCACAGTGGAAGATGGGAATCACGTCTTGTCGAGCATTCCACAGACACATCCTGACCTGATCTTAATGGATATTCGGATGCCAGGCATGGATGGGGTCTTGGCGACAAAAGAAGTCAAAGAGCACTATCCGGATATCAAAATTATTATTTTAACGACCTTTGATGATGATGAATTTATCTATAGTGCACTCAAGTATGGTGCTTCAGGTTATCTTTTAAAGGGAGCCTCGACAGAGGAACTCTATGAAGCGATTAAGGTGGTGTATCAAGGCGGAGCCATGATCAACCCGAATATCGCTAGTAAAGTCTTTCAAATTTTCTCACAAATGGCCAAAACCAACTTCTCTATTGCTGTAGATGAGGACAATGTCAAGGATTTGAGCACGACGGAATGGCGTATTATCCAAGAGGTCGGCTATGGGGAGTCCAATAAAGAAATTGCAGCCAAACTCTTCTTATCAGAAGGAACCGTGCGCAATTACTTATCAACGATTTTGGCGAAATTAAACCTACGAGATCGAACGCAATTAGCGATCTGGTCAGTCCAAACAGGAGTGACGAGACGTGATTTTTCTAAAGGAAATACAGAATGAAATTGAAGCGAAAGCATCTTTGTTGGGGGATTGGTCTCCTTGTTGTGCTCTGTGTGAGCGCTGGTTTTTATTGGTGGAAACAGCAACTGACCGTACTCCATATCGGCGTTTATGCAGGTTCTAGCTGGGATGTGCCGACCAGTCAACGTTCCCATGCCTTGGATCGTGCGATTCAAAAATTTGAAAAATCCCATCCCCACGTCCGTGTAGAGTATGAAAACGGGATTCCTCAGTCGGATTATTCTGACTGGCTCTCCGAAAAGATTGTCTCAGGAAAGACGCCGGATGTGTTTATGGTCTCTGAGCAAGATCTTTCCTTATTAGCTGCGCGTGGCGTGCTCGAGAAGTTAAATGGTTATATGGATCGAAAAGACCAAGCTGCCTTTTATCCCGTTGCCTTTGAATCCGGTGTCTATCAGGGGCAAACCTATGCCTTACCTTATGAAAGCAATCCGATTTTGATGTGTGTCAATAAAGATCTCTTGGATAAAGAAGGCATCGCGGTTCCCAAAGAAGGTTGGACCCTTGAAGAGCTCTATACGATTTGCAAGAAACTAACCAAAGATACCAATGGGGATGGGCAATTGGACCAATTTGGGAGTACAGAATACACCTGGAAAGAAGCCTTGGCGGCAAATGGAGGTCATCTCTTCCAAGGTGGCATGCTCAAGCTGACAGCTCCAGAGGTGAAAGAGTCTCTGACTTTTCTTCAAAAATTGGAAGATCTAAATAAAAATTACAAGGTGAGCTCTAAAGATTTTGACCAGGGAAAAGTCGCCTTCTATCCCATGACCTTGGCCCAATATCGGACCTATAAACCTTATCCCTACCACGTTTCTAAATATTCAAACTTCACCTGGACCTGTATCCCGATGCCGGCTAAGTCAAAAACGACCAAGGCAACCTTGGTCACGACGACTTCTTTTGCTATGTCGGCTCGAAGTTCTCATTCCAAGTTGGCTTGGGAATTGATGCAACTCTTAACAGAGGATCCAGAAATTCAACAAACTCTCTTTGCCCAATCCCAGGGGATCTCTGTCATGCCACAGGTCGTCAAGAGTCGCTCTAGTAAAGACCTTTTGCAGGTGGATGATTTTGGGACGGATTCCTTGACCAATCAGACCTTGAACCGCATTATGGAACAAGCTGTTGAAAGTAGTCCGAAAAATGTCTCAAAAGAGGTGTTAGAAAAGTTAGATTACTTGATTGGCAATGCCTTGCGCGATCAAGATGTTGAGAACCGCTTGCCTCAAATTCAGAGGGAGATTGAAAGTAGTCTACAGGTAGGAGTTTAGAGTAAAATAAGATGGCATTTTGTCAAGTGACAGATGTCATTTTTTTATTGCTAAATGTCATATTAGGAATGTGACATTTGACAATGTAAAAACGCTTTCAAATAATCTACAATAGAGTCAAATAAAGGAGGCGTAGCAAAATGAAATACCTCATTTTGGTCAGTCATGGTGGACTGGCAGAAGGTCTAAAGACATCACTAGCCATGTTTGCTGGTGATAAGATGGATCAAGTCATCGCAGTTGGACTCAAAGAAGGAAAATCGGTCGATGACTTCGCAGTTGATTTCAGAGAGAGCATTTCAGGATTGACAGCTGATGATTCTGTTTTGGTCTTGGCAGATATCGTAGGTGGTAGTCCATTAACCACTGCAGCCACGGTTCTAGAAGAAGCTGGAAAGCTCGATGGAGCCTTGATCCTTGGTGGGATGAACCTCACCATGGCCTTGACGGCAGTTGTGATGAAGGATGTGTTGGATGGAGACGATTTGTCAGCTACCATCTTATCAGAAGCACGATCTGCACTACAGCCTTTTGAAGTTTCAGCTACTAGTGCTGAAGAAGATGATGACGATATTTAATAGGGAGGTACCTTATGGTAGTAACATTTGTACGGATTGATGACCGCATGATTCACGGTCAGACAGTCACACGCTGGGCAAAAGAAAAACCATGTGATGGTTTGATTGCCGTAAACGATGCAGCAGCATCAAACAAGGTTTTGATCCAAGCTTACAAAGGCGCATCAGACAAGAAAACCTTTGTATGGACAAAGGAAGCCTTTAAGGAAAAATCAGCAAAAGTAACAGAATCAGATAGTCGTTACTTCTTGATCACCAAAAATCCAATCGATATGAAGGAAATTTTGGTCGACCAAGGATTTGTCCCAGGTGATGTCAAAGAAATCATCGTAGGCCCTGCAAATGATCGTCCTGGAGCTGTGAAATTGGGGAATAACCAATCCATCACTCAGGAAGAAGCAGAAGCCTTCCAAGCCATTCAAGCAGCAGGCTACAAGGTGAAATTCCAATTGTTGCCAGATGTTTCCATCGGGTATTGGGATGATTTCAAATCAAAATTTGGTTTTTAAAACTAACAGTCTTATCTGTTAGGTAAATATATTTACAAACAAAAGGAGCGTTTGTTATGACAATTTCATGGATTCAAGCAATCTTGCTTGGTATTTTCGCCAGCTTGTCTTCAATGCCTGGTATGGGGGGTTCCAGTATCGGGAACTATACACTCGGTCGTCCTTTGATCGGTGGGTTGATTTCAGGTTTAATTCTTGGAGATGTGACAACCGGTATTATGGTCGGGGTTGCCCTTCAAGTCGTTTATATCGCCTTGGTAACACCTGGTGGTACCGTATCTGCCGATGTGCGTGCCATCTCTTACATTGGTGTTCCTCTTGCTATCTTGTTTGTGCATGCCAATAACATCACAGATGAAGCAGGAATCGCCGCAGCTGCAGCTCCAATCGGTGCAGCCGTTGGGACAATCGGTACAGTTCTTTTCTACGGTACCGCTACTATGAACTTGGTATGGCAACACATTGGTTGGAAAGCCGTTGAAGAAGGAAACTTCAAAAAACTCTACGCAGTTGACTGGGTTTACCCTTGGATCTCTCACTTCCTCTTCTCTTTCCTTCCAACAATGATTATCACCAAATACGGTGAAAACATGGTTGATTTGATGAAACAATACCTTCCTATGGATGGTTACTGGATGAAAGCCCTCTTTACAGTCGGTGCTCTTCTCCCATGTGTCGGTATTGCCATCTTGTTGAAACAAATTGTTACAGAAGCAACTGACTTCATTCCATTCTTTGTTGGATTTACCTTGGCAAAATCTCTCGGATTGAACTTGGTATCCAGTGCTGTTGTTTCATTAATCTTTGCAGTAATCTACTATGAACTTGAAGTGATCAAATCGATGAAAGCTGCTCCAGCCGGAGTGGTGGACCTAGACGATGATGAGGAGGATATTTAAAATGGCTGATAGAAAGAAAATTTCAAAGAAAACATTAGCAAAAGCATTCCATCATTGGTATTATGGTCATTTGACTTGTTTCTCTCAAGAACATATGCAAACCTTCGGGTACTTGACTTCTATGCTTCCGATCGTAGAAGAAATGTATGACACAAAAGAAGAACAAAAGGATGCTATGCAAACCTATACGGCCTTCTTCAACACTGAACCACAACTTGGATCTCTTGTTGTAGGGATCACAGCTGGTTTGGAAGAAGCGCGTGCAAACGGAGATGCAGTGGATGGCGAAACCATCAACGGTATGCGTGCCGGTTTGATGGGACCAATCGCTGGTATTGGTGACTCATTGGTTGTTGGTACCTTGATCCCAGTTCTCTTGGGGATTGCCCTTGGCCTTTCTAAAGGTGGTAACGTCGCTGGTGCCCTCTTCTACATCGTCGTATGGAACCTCTTAGTCTACTTTGGTATGCGCTTTGCCTTCTTCAAAGGTTACCAATTAGGGGATAAAGCCGTTGAATTCCTTGTAGGACCAAAAGGACAAGCTCTTCGTAAAGCGATCAGCGTTGTCGGTGGAATGGTTATCGGTGCCGTAGCAGCTACTTGGGTATCTGTTACAACAGCCCTTCAATTCAAGAATTCTGAAGGAAAAGTCTTCTTGAACATCCAAGAAAAGATCGATGGTGTTTATCCAGGTCTCTTGACAGCAGCCTTCATCACTCTTTGCTGGTGGTTGATGTCTAAGAAAAAAATTTCACCAAACAAAGTCATGTTACTTCTCGTTGTAGTTGCTTTGATCGGTGTTGCCCTTGGTATCTTCGACCCACATCTTAAATACTAAGGAAAAGAAAAAACAAATTTGCTAGTAGGAGTTTTTGAGAATGAAGTGAATGGACCTCCTTTACTTGCACTTCATTCTCAATTTTTATCAGGAGGAATCCCATGGTTACAAAACAAGAACTTGTCAATGGATATGAAACAGAAATCAACTACCAACGCCACATGCTTGAAAACCTTGGTCGTTGGTTCAGCTTACTCTTTATCATTGCCAGTATTGGTGTGGTATTGATCTATCTCTTTCACAAAAGTTTCCTCCCACTCTTGATCCTCGGGATTTTACTAGCCTTGGTTGGAATTTTAGGCATGATTGTTTTTGGATATGGCATCTACCGCGGGCGGATCAATCTTCAAAAAGTGATCGATGATTTCAATCAAAAATTGACAATTTTAAATTGAAATTTTAGAAACATCTCATCTATTTTTGAGGTGTTTTTTTCTTGACTATTTCTGACCAAGTGATACAATAGAAACATAGGTTAGCACTTACGTATAGAGAGTGCTAAAAAACTCGTATGGAGGAATGAAGATGTTAAAACCATTAGGAGACCGTGTGGTCTTAAAAGTAGAAGAAAAAGAACAGACTGTTGGAGGTTTTGTCCTCGCAGGTGCGAGCAAGGCTGATACAAAAACAGCTGAAGTAGTGGCCGTTGGTGAAGGTGTGCGTACCCTAAGTGGCGAACTCATCGCCCCAGCTGTAAAAGCAGGAGATCACGTTTTGGTTGAAAGCCATGCAGGAATTGAAGTGAAAGATGGGGAAGAAACTTATACCATCGTTGGAACAGCAAACATTCTTGCAATTGTAGAGTAAGAGAAGAAAGAGGTAAGAGAAATGGCAAAAGATATTAAATTTTCATCTGATGCACGTTCTGCAATGGTCCGTGGTGTCGATGTCTTAGCAGATACAGTGAAAGTTACGTTGGGCCCTAAAGGACGCAATGTGGTTCTTGAAAAATCATTTGGTTCACCCTTGATCACAAATGATGGGGTGACCATCGCAAAAGAAATTGAATTGGAAGACCATTTTGAAAATATGGGTGCTAAATTGGTGTCAGAAGTGGCTTCTAAGACCAATGATATCGCAGGTGACGGTACAACGACCGCAACTGTTTTGACTCAAGCCATCGTCCGTGAAGGGATCAAAAACGTTACTGCAGGTGCTAACCCAATTGGCATCCGCCGTGGGATCGAGACCGCTGTTGCAACAGCAGTAGAAGCTTTGAAAAACAATGCGATCCCAGTATCAAGCAAGGAAGCCATTGCTCAAGTAGCTGCTGTGTCTTCTCGTTCTGAAAAAGTCGGTGAGTACATCTCTGAAGCCATGGAAAAAGTTGGTAAAGATGGGGTCATCACGATTGAAGAGTCTCGTGGAATGGAAACAGAACTGGAAGTCGTTGAAGGCATGCAGTTTGACCGTGGTTACCTCTCACAATACATGGTCACTGATAATGAAAAAATGGTGGCAGACCTTGAAAATCCATACATTTTGATTACGGACAAGAAGATTTCAAATATCCAAGAAATCTTGCCATTGTTGGAAAGCATTCTTCAAAGCAACCGTCCACTCTTGATCATCGCAGATGATGTCGATGGCGAAGCTCTTCCAACACTTGTCTTGAACAAGATCCGCGGTACCTTTAATGTCGTAGCTGTTAAGGCACCAGGATTTGGTGATCGCCGCAAAGCCATGCTAGAAGACATTGCCATCTTGACAGGTGGTACAGTCATTACAGACGATCTTGGTTTGGAATTGAAAGATGCAACCATTGAAGCCCTTGGTCAAGCAGCTAAAGTTTCAGTCGATAAAGACAGTACCGTCATTGTCGAAGGTTCTGGTAACCCAGAAGCGATCGCTAACCGTGTGGCGGTCATCAAGTCACAAATCGAAACCACAACCTCTGAATTTGACCGTGAAAAATTACAAGAACGTTTGGCCAAATTGTCTGGTGGTGTTGCCGTGATCAAGGTTGGTGCTGCAACAGAAACAGAATTGAAAGAAATGAAACTCCGTATCGAAGATGCCCTTAATGCGACTCGCGCAGCCGTTGAAGAAGGAATCGTTGCCGGAGGTGGTACAGCTCTTGTCAATGTTATCTCTGCAGTCGCAGCCCTTGAATTAGAAGGAGATGAAGCAACCGGACGCAATATCGTTCTTCGTGCTTTGGAAGAACCTGTGCGCCAAATTGCTCACAATGCCGGTTACGAAGGATCTATTGTGATTGATCGCTTGAAAAATGCCGAAGTCGGAACAGGTTTCAATGCTGCAACAGGTGAATGGGTGAATATGATTGATGCAGGAATCATCGACCCAGTTAAAGTGAGCCGTTCAGCCCTTCAAAACGCCGCTTCCGTAGCGAGTCTGATCTTGACGACCGAAGCAGTCGTAGCCAACAAACCAGAACCAGCAGCCCCAGCAGGACCAGGAATGGATCCAAGCATGATGGGTGGGATGATGTAACCTGATACCAATGATTGGTGCTAAAGCACCGAATCATTGGACGGTAGCCGCTATGTTGCGGCCTACCTAATCATCTTACTAGCTCAAAGGGAGGAAAATATCGTTCCTCCCTTTTCACGTCGTAACCCCTTGGTTAATTTATCAGGTGCATTTATTGTTATGGCAAGCACCATGGTGCCTTGCCGAAGTGTCTTACTAAGAAAATAAAGAAGGCGTTATAGGCCTTCTTTATTTTCTGTCGTAACTGTTACACGATTGAGGCTATACCTCTCATCGTTGGATAGTAGCCACTATGTTGCGGCCTGGCTAATCGTCTTACTAGCTCAAAGAGAGTGGGACAGAAATCGGTAATTCGTTAGAATTCGATTTCGTTGTCCCACCTCCGCACAGTTGAGTAGGGCTGTAAAAGCTGATGAAATCAGCGTAGTAGAGCCCACTCAACCACTGCGTCTTGCTCGACAATCCAAAAATAATTGAGAGGCTAGGACTTTTGTCCCAGCCTCTTTTTATCGTGCTTTGGGATTTTCATTTATTATGGAATAATATTTTTATTTTAAATTTTGTAACAGAAATGATAAATACTAATTAAAGAGGACTTGCGTAGATGCTTGGGAATCAAGCATTTGCGGTGTTTTCAGGCAGAGGGATATTTGCCAACAAATTGCAATACAAATTAACTGATTTTGTAATAATTCTAGTGTATACTAGTAAGAGTAGATCACAGGTCTACATTGTTGCAAGGGGAGAACTTCCCACATACATGTCTATTGACAATAAAACTTGATCGTAATATCGCTGTTAGTAAAATGAGAGTTTGAACATAGCATAGATTTTATCGACCTTTTTCATATTAAAAAATATTTTTCAAATTCCCCTTGCGCAAGCTCTTCCGGATTCCTCCGGGAGAGTTTTTTTGTTAAGGAGAAAAGGTAGAAGGGCTATTAAGTCTCTTTTGAAAGAGTGGCTCAGCAGGCATCATTTATGGTAAAATAGAACATATTCGTAGAGGGGAAGGAGTGAGGACTTTGTTGAAGATTTTTGTGTTAGAAGATGAATGGATCCAACAATCGCGTATCGAAGCGGTCTTGCAGGATCTCATCCGTCAAAAATTCTTGCAATGCAAAGCGCCAGAAGTGTTTGGGAAGTCAAGCCAGTTGCTGGATGCTATCACAGAGAGAGGCGCCCATCACCTATTCTTTTTAGATATCGAGATTAAAGGTGAGGAGAAAAAGGGGCTGGAGATCGCAAAAGAGATTCGTAAGAAAGATCCCCATGCGACCATTGTCTTTGTCACCACTCACTCTGAATTTATGCCCATTACCTTTCAGTACAAAGTGGCTGCCTTGGATTTTATCGATAAAACGCTGGGTGAGGAAGAGTTCAAAGAGAGAATCAGCTCAGCCATCGATTATACCTTGGAGCAAGCTGGGACCACGATTGCGCAAGATGCCTTTACGTTTGAGAGTGCGATGGCGCGTGTACAAGTTCCTTTTAATAAGATTTTGTATGTTGAAACGTCTCCAACCATTCACAAGGTCATTTTACACACCCAGGAAGAGCGCTTGGAATTTTACGCTAGTATTGCCGATATCGAAAAAGCAGATCCCCGCTTGTATCGGTGCCACCGCTCCTTTGTGGTGAATCCGCAAAATATTACGAAGATTGATAAAGAAGCCAAGAAAGCTTTTTTTGAAAATGGGGACAATTGCTTGATCTCACGGACCAAGTACAGAGGCTTACTGGAAGCTTTGAAAAAATAGAAGGGAGAAAGAATTGCTGTTAGATATTCTAATGTCTTACCTAAAGTTCTTCGTCAGCATGCTGATCTATCGTCATATCAGTAGACAAGAGTTCACCTTGCGCTGGCTCTTTTTGTGCCCCTTCTTCTTTGCAATTATCTTTACCCTTGTACCACCGGTAGGCTTTTTTGGCTATTTCTTAGTATTTATTGCCTATAGTTTCTACCGAAATCGTAACATACGACACCTTTTGAATATTTTTTATGGGCTCTATCCGGTTGTCATGGAGAGTCTCATTGGGCGTCTCTTAGCCTTTTATGTCTTTCCAATGTTAGGGATCGTACTTGTTCATGAGGCATCTGTCAGCTGGTATGATGCTCTACTTGAATTGCTGGTCTTTCCTGTTTATATAGGAATCACTAAATTGTTAAAACTAGATTTTACAGATTTAAAAGTAGGGTTTCAACGGCAGTATTTTAATCGTTTCCTACTCCCAATGGATCTTTCCATGTTTGTGTATTTGCTCAGTGTTGTAGGTCTGGTGGTTTTTGAGGATGCTATTCCTCATGCAGATGCTTTACGGGAACAGTTAAATAGTATTTATCTGATTTTGTTTTTTGTGATGCTCTTGTATTTCAATGCAGTGTCCAAAGAACGATTGAAACAAGAGATTCTAGAGCAAAAAGATAGGCAACTGCAGGAATTAGCCACCTATAGCCAACACGTCGAAATGCTCTATGGGGAGATTCGTGCCTTTCGTCATGATTACCTGAATATTTTAACCAGTCTCAAGTTAAGTATTGAGCATGAAGACCTCAATGCGATCAGGGAAGTCTATGAGAACGTTCTTCGAGAGAGTGGTCAACAATTTTACGATAGCAAGTTTGATATTGCCAAACTCAGTCACATCGAAAATCCAGCTGTAAAAAGTGTTCTGTCCGCAAAATTGTTGGAAGCTCAAAATAAAGGGATTGGGATCTCTGTCGAGATCGATGAACCTGTTCGTGATTTATTCATCGAGGTTTTAGATTTCATCACCTTCTTATCCATCCTTTGTGACAATGCTATTGAAGCGAGTCTTGAATCAGATGACCCTCAGCTGACTCTTGCCATGCTCCAGGAGGAAAACTCCCTCATCTTAATAGTTGAAAATAGTACAAAAGCTGAAAAAATAGATCTGGCTAGAATTTTTGAAAAGGACTTCTCAAGTAAAGGAGATGGCCGCGGTCTTGGCTTGTACAAGATCCAACAATTACTGGAAAAGTATCCCAAAACGACAGTGTCTACCAAGAGTTCAAACTACCGATTTACCCAGAGCCTGACCTTTTGGAAGGAATAATGGAAGAGAGAGTGGGACAGAAATCGGTCATTCGTTAGAATTCGATTTCGTCGTCCCACCTCCGCACAGTTGAGTAGGGCTGTAAAAGCTGATGAAATCAGCGAAGTAGAGCCCACTCAACCACTGCGTCTTGCTCGACAATCCAAAAACAATTGAGAGGCTAGGATTTTTGTCCCAGCCTCTTTTTTGACCATTCACGACGATTTTTTGACCGATTCTGACAGAGAGCTTCCAAGGTTTTCCTCTTGAAGTATAATGGACACAAGATCAATAAGAAAAGAGGGATCGTATGTTTCAGGTGGCATCTATTACAAAATCATTTAAGGAGAAAGCTGTATTAAAGGGGGTGTCTTTTTCGATAGAAGAAGGAGATAAAATTGCCTTGCTGGGAAATAATGGAGCAGGTAAAAGCACCCTGTTCAACATTATCGCTGGGCAGCTCCAGGCTGATTCGGGGACGATAAAGACTTCGCTTGATTTTCAAAGAGAAATTGGGATGATGCCTCAGGGGGATCTACTCATCGAGGATCTAACCGTTGCTGAATTCGTCGAATTAAAAAGCCGGATGAATCAGCTGAAGCAGGCTGATATCAATGGACTCTTAGAGATGGTCGAATTAAGAGAATCAAGAGAGCAGATGGTGGGAAGTCTTTCTGGTGGTCAAAAGAGACGCTTGTCCTTGTTGTTAACCATTTTGAATCATCCAAAGTTGATTTTTTTAGATGAGCCAACGACTGGCATGGACTTGGAAGCAGTGGATAATTTTTGGAAATTACTGGAGCAGCAAGAGTTTACATCTGTTGTGGTGACCCATGATTTTAACCAAATTGATGCCTTTTTTACAAAAGTCTTGATTTTAAAAGAGGGTCGAATTGCTGCCGCAAAGGCTGTTGAGGACATTCACCAGGCTGGTCAAACCATTGAGCAGTATTTCCGAGAAGAGATGAATAAAGGAGGGGAACAAGCATGAAAAAGATTCAATTAAAACAAGTTTTACGAAATAAGCGCTTTGTATTATTCACCATTATTTTACCCATAGGCTGGTATATCTTCTTTGATCAGCTTCAAAAAGGGGTTTCGCCAAGTATTTTATTAGGCATTGCCGTATTTATCGGGGTCATTGGCAATAGCCTTGCAACCTTTAGTAAGCGAATCGCCTCAGATATTGGGTTTTATTCTTTTGAATCCCACTTTACAAGCTATAGTGTCAAGAACTATTTATGGGATCAATCGATCGTACAACTGATTTTGAACAGCTTGATCTTTTTAGCAGTACTAGTAGTTGCTGTTCTAGGTTTTCACTTTCCAGTGACGACTAGCCTGTTGGTGCAATTTTTCCTCTTATCCTTGATGGGGATCTACTTTAGCGTGATTGGCTTTGTTCTTGGGGTAAGAGTAGATGCCAAGACGATTGATACCATTGGCTTTCCTGTCATTATTTTGGCCGCTATGACCATTATTCCCTATGATACGCTTGGCGCAAGTGGAGGATTTATGGACTTGGTTGGCAAGCTACAACGGGCTTTCCCAGGCTATTATTATACAAAGCTGATCCAAGATTTGACTGAGAAACAAACGATCGATGTCTCTCAATTGGCGCTCTTTGTTGCCGTATTTGGATTGAATTTGCTATTTTTCTATCTGCTCGTACCCAAAGGAAAAATGGGGAACTAAGAGCAGTTAAAAAGAGGCTGGGACAAAAGTCCTAGCCTCTCAATTGTTTTTGGATTGTCGAGCAAGACGCAGTGGTTGAGTGGGCTCTACTACGCTGATTTCATCAGCTTTTACAGCCCTACTCAACTGTGCGGAGGTGGGACGACGAAATCGAATTCTAACGAATTACCGATTTCTGTCCCACTCTCTTTTCTTTGCTATAAAACGGTTATTCGGTATTCGTCCGTCAAGTACTTGGAAAGATCTTGCCAATCTTCTTCCTTAAATTTACAAAGATTGACGAAGAGTTTTACGGTATGGTGCTCTGTGTTAATGATGACATTCGATTTTGAGAGATTTTCTAGTGCTGTATTGTCCCTCAGTTGAAATTCGATGAAATAACTCTTACTATTTTGGTGATCGGGGTCACTAACATCGACCACTTTATAGGCTGCACTCAGCAAATCTTCCTTGGGAATAAAGATATCTTTTGTCAGAATCACTCCCTGATAAGCATGGATCCCATCAGAAGTCAGCTCAAAGGCGATCTGACGACTGGTCAGTCTTTTGATCCCAGCAATGGTTGCATAGATCGCAATCAACAATAAAAGGATCTGAATGAGAGTGATAAAAGTGATTTTTGGAAACCCCTCAAAACCTAGGATCGATAAAAAAGCTAAGTGGATAAAGAGCGCACAGGCAAAAGCCAGAGAGCCATATCCGACATATTTTGAATAATAGATTTTCATTTTGGACTCCTTACATTTAAGATGCAACGAAAACTTGGAATTTCAAGTACCCTTATCATAGCGGATTCGATGAAGAGCTGTCAAATGTTTGGTGGGGTTCTTGTGATTAGATCATTTCAGGTTATGGTATACTAGATGGAAAGTGTGGCTAGGAGTGAAATGAAAAGCTACTGTAGAAATCATAACCGGGTCAATGCTGGTAAGAAAGGAAGACAAATGCTAACACCTCTGATATTTATGATTTCTCTCGTCTTACTTTTACGTCGTTTTAAAAGCAAACGTTCACGAAAGATCATTGGATTCTTATATGCTTCCTTTGCAATCTGGTTTGTTTATTCGATCCTTACTTATGGGAGCTATACCCTCCAGCCTGGTCAAAGTGTTCAATTGAGAGTTTATCCCAATACGGACCAGCTAGAGTATAATTCGGAACTCCATTTTAAAAAATTAGACGATACGAAGTTAAAATTGTCCGGTCGAAAAGGTTGGGGGATGAAAGATAGTAATATAGTCTATAGTGTTGAAAAGCAAACAATAACGGAGCTCATTTTTTTAAAAGACAAAACAGAACGTAAAGACTTACCGAATGATAAAAGTAAGAGTTTCTACTTAGAAAACGATGGAATAGTGGTTCAAGGGGAAGTTGAGGAAGTATTTGGGGTGACGGAACGAAAGCCCTACAACATCACCATCACCAATGTAGACGATAAACCGGCCCACTTTAAAGCGCAAGTGGTGGATCGGTGAACTGGACCTCTATCTACTCCAGTCGCTTCAGCCCAAAAAATTGGGGCGATTTGACCGTGAAAGATATTTGGAGAGATGATTCATCTAAAAACTAGAAAATAAGTTCTTTCTTTCATAACAGAAAAAGCGAGCCTTGCTATGAAGCTCACTTATTTGTATTCATAAAAAAGTGAGCCAAATACTTTTAAGACAAGCAAAAAAGCCTTGGTTTTCAAGGCTTTTTGTGCATAAAAAATGCCCCCTGCATGAATTTGTAAGAACTTTTCATATTGAAAATAAACAAAAATGTTGAAATATAGCTGATTTTAGGGAAATACTTTTAGGTATTTTCAATGTCAGGATTTAAAAATGGGGCAAAAGCGGGGCAAAAACGAATGACTCGTATTTTGTTTGAAAACCTATAATACCTAATGATTATGCTATTCTAGATATATAGTTTTGTTATAAATAAATGTCAGTGCGAGATCAAATTGGAGAATAAAATGGAAAAACAAATTTCTACGTAGAATGGAATGCGAAAAAGTGATAATTAAAGAGACGAAAAAGCTGAGAATATGATTTCCCAGCTTTTTTGAATGCGATAGAAATAGCAACTAGACTATTTACGAAAGGCCTCAATAATGTAGGTGAAGCCAGTAACTAAAAATGAAAAGGCAATGACATAAACGACAAAGACACCTGTAGCCACTGGATTGAACAGAATCACTAGACCTAGTAAAAATTCAAGCAAGGCTACCCACCTGATATTGCTACCAATAATAGGGAAAATCAATCCTAGACGATTGCCTTTAAAGAAAGCAATAATGGCTTCTACAATTAACCAAATTCCTACAATGGTCGGAATGACGACCGGCAGGGTCACAAAGCCATAAGCAACGAGGTAAAGAGCTAAGAGAAGACTAACAAATCCTTGGAAAAGATAAGCAGGTGAGCGAAGCTCTTTTGGTGCAGAGAAATAGCCTAAAATAGCTGCTATAGAAGAAACCAGTAAACCAAATGAAATCCACCAGCTGTAAGCAACAAGATTAGCTACTGGGTTTGTAAATAGGAAAAGTCCTAAAAGGACAAAAACAACTCCTGCAAGGAATAGCAGTAAACGATTAGAAAATTTCATTTCAATACCCCCTATATAGTATAGTTTTCTAATAAAACTATTGTACTTATTTTTATAGAAAATGTCAATAAAATAAATAAACAATTTGGAAGTTTCAGTCTGACTTACAAAAAGAAAAGGAGTTTTCACTCCTTTTCACAGATTGAAGACAAAGTCCTTATAAAAGTGTCTTCTAAAGATTTTAACTTCAATCTGAAGCGAGGTTATCCTCGCTTTTTCTATTTATCAAACAATTCCTTATTTTCAATTAAGAGTTCTAGTGGAGATTTATCCCTTGCTTCAATAAAACCAGGTTCATATTGGTTATGAAATGTTCTTTTCTGAGAAGTTGGATCAATATACAACTCATCTCCATCTTCTGTGTATAGTTGGTTGCCTCTTGTTAGGTAAAGTAAATCCTCTAAGTACTGTCCATCAGTTTCTAGAAAATCTTCGATGTATTTGACAGCCTTTAAGATCTCACTTACTTTATCAGAGTATTCATTAGATTCAAGAACACTCTTTTCTAACTCAATCTCTTTACTAGTTCCAAATAGTTGGGTTGGAGTTGCATTAAAATATTCTGCTATCTTATCCAAATTTGCAAAGGTAGGATAGCTTTTTTGTTTTTCGTAATCAGAGATGTCTGGAAAGATTGCTCATAAAAAAATGTGGGGCAAATGATGGGGCAAATCAGTTATAGACAAGCAAAAAAGCCTTATAAATCAAGGCTTTTTCCTGTTGATTTAGATGCCCCCTGCATGGATTTGGAAAGGATTTTCATATTGAGAGTAATTAAAAATATTGAAATATAAGTGATTTTAGGGAAGTACTTTTAGGTATTTCCAATGTCATGATTTAAAAATGGGGCAAAAACGAATGACTCTCATTTGGTTTGAAAACCTATAATATCTAATGATTATGCTATACTAGAAATATAGTGTTGTTATCAATAAATATCAGTGCGAGACTAATCGGAGGATAAAATGGAAAAACAAATTAATGAAAAAATTATCGAAATGGATAGGGAATATCCCTTTTTATTTTGCTTTAAATCAGATTTTTGGATGGAATAGTAGATGATAAGACAAAATATCTTTGAACATACAAAAAGACAAACGCCAAAAATGACGTCTGTCTACGTTCTGAGGTAGCCTTTAGGCTCCCTTTTTTCTTAGAAAATACCGATGAGTAATTGCATGCCAAGACTAGTCAGGATGATAGCAATCCAGCAAAGGGCTCCAAGAAGAATGGATTTTCCACTGGATTTGATCATAGCAACGAGGTTAGTTTTGAGACCAATAGCACTCATAGCCATGATGATGAGGAATTTGGAGAGCTGTTTGAGAGGTGAAAAGAAGCTATTGCTAACACCAAAAGAAGTAAGGACGGTAGTTAGCAGAGAAGCTAGGATGAAGTAGAGAATGAAAACGGGGAAGATTTTTTTAAGCTTTACTCCTTGGTTGTTGTCTTGTTGACGGCTTTGCCAATAGGAGAGGAAGAGAGTAATAGGGATAATAGCTAAGGTACGAGTCAGTTTGACAATGGTTGCAGATTCTAGAGTATTGGTATGATACAGACTATCCCAGGCGCTAGCTGTGGCTGTTACAGAGGAAGTATCGTTGACCGCAGTACCCGCAAAGAGAGCAAAACCTTCGTTGGAGAGATGGAGCCAAGAACCTAGAGTTGGAAAGATAAGAGCTGCCAAGACATTGAAGAAAAAGATGACAGAGATGGCTTGAGCCACCTCTTTTTCTTTAGCATGAATGACAGGGGCTGTAGCAGCAATGGCAGAACCGCCACAGATAGAAGAGCCTACCCCAATCAAGGTAGCTAGCTTTGTATCCATGTTAAAAAATCGTTGGAAAAAGAAAGCAATAATTAAAGCGATAGAAATAGTCGAAAGGATGACAGGAAGGGAAGATTTTCCAACTGCGAAAACTTGAGAGATATTGAGTCCAAAACCAAGTAAGATAACAGCATACTGAAGCAATTTTTTGGAGCTATAAGTCAAACCAGCATCCAGTTGTTTATAGGGAGTGAGAAAGGGGTAGAGAATCATTCCGATAAAAATGGCGAAAACAGGTGCTCCCACAACAGGCAGAAAGCCTCCTAAAACCCAAGAGATGATAGAAATGATCAGACAGGCTAACAGTCCTGCCCAATTTTTTGATAGAAATGACATAAAAACCTCCGAAAATAAATACTCCTTATTATAATCTTATCTGTCAGAAAAGTAAAATAGAAAGTAGGAATAAGGTTGTAAATTAACGGAATTTTGCGGTCAGAGAGCTTTTGTAGTTTAATAGATATATGTTCTTTGATCAATAAGGATGCAAATGTGGCATATGTTATTGAAAAAAATGAATTTGATGAGCCTGGATATGTGAAGTAATTATGTGAGATAAGAAAATAAATAAGAGAGTTGAAAATGTACTGCACCCCAAAAGTTAGACAGAAAAAATCTAACTTTTGGGATCAGTACATATCCTCGCTTTTTTTAATCTAATAGGTCCTTATTTTCAATTAAGAGTTCTAGTGGGGATTTATCTCTTGCTACAATAAAACCAGGTTCATATTGGTTATGAAATGTTCTTTTCGGAGAAGTTGGATCCATATACAACTCTTCTCCATCTTCTGTGTATAGTTGGTTGCCTCTTGTTAGGTAAAGTAAATCCTCTAAGTACTGTCCATCAGTTTCTAGAAAATGTTCGATGTATTTGACAGCCTTTAAGATCTCACTTACTTTATCAGAGTATTCATTCGATTCAAGAACACTCTTTTCTAATTCAATCTCCTTACTTGTTCCAAAAAGTTGAGTTGGAGTTGCATTAAAATATTCTGCTATCTTATCTAAATTTGCAAAGGTAGGATAGCTTTTTTGTTTTTCGTAGTCAGAGATGTCTGGAAAGATTGCTCATAAAAAAATGTGGGGCAAATGATGGGGCAAATCAGTTATAGACAAACAAAAAAGCCTTGTAAATCAAGGCTTTTTCCTGTTGTATGTAGATGCCCCCTACAGGGCTCGAACCTGTGACCCATAGATTAAGAGTCTACTGCTCTACCAACTGAGCTAAGGAGGCAAATATAAAAAGCTGTATTGGTGCCGATACTTCACGATTTGTATTGAACCCGCGCAATTAAGCAGGTGGGCAACTCGCTCTGACTTAGCTGCTTCCGCGTGAAACGGCCTGCATACTGCCAGAAGTCTTTTGTTTCCCTAATAATACAAAAAATAGTCGGTCAACACTTAAGTGTGAAGTCGTACACCACAGCGTTTCTATATGTATATGATACCACATTTTGAAAATATTTCAAGGAAAAATCTCAATTTTTTGAAACCGATATCACTTTTTCTTAAATTGATCAATCTTCTCCTTGGTGGCTCCGAGAGCACGCTCGTACTTGCCATTTTCATTGGGAATAAAGTAGGAAGCGTGTTTGAGCTTGTCTGGCAAGTAGTCCTGATTGACCCAGTTGCCAGGGTAGTTGTGAGGGTATTTATAGTTTTGCGCATTTCCCAGTTCCTTGCTTCCAGCATAATGACCATCGCGGAGGTGGCGAGGAATAGGAAGGTTGCCAGAACTTCTAAGATCAGCCAGCGCCTTGTCCATGGCAACGTAGGCTGAGTTGGATTTCGGCGAAAGGGCTAGATCGATGACGATGTTGGCGATGAGAATGCGGGCCTCAGGAAAGCCGATGCGCTCAGCTGCTTGTAACGCTGTCACGGTATGAATCTGCGCATCTGGATTGGCCAGACCGATATCCTCATAAGCGATGACAGTCAAGCGACGAGCTAGGCTGGGTAGATCTCCGGCTTCGATCAAACGAGCTGCATAGTGGAGACTAGCATCGACATCCGAACCACGGATAGATTTTTGCAGAGCAGAGAGCACGTCGTAGTGGCCGTCTCCATCTTTGTCCATGGTGATGTAGCTGCGCTGGAGACTGTTTTCCATGATCTCTAGCGTAATATGGCGAATTCCTTCTGCATTTTCAGAGGTCGACAGCACCGCCAGATCGAGAGAATTAAAGGCAGAGCGAAGATCTCCATTGGTTGAGGTAGCGATGAAATCCAAAGCGTCCTCATCGAGCACGACTGGAAAATCAAAACCACGGTCGGGATCGTCCAGCGCCGTTTTTAGAGCTTGCTTGACCTCCTCCGTCGTCAACGGTTCCAGCTCAAAGATTTGTACGCGGCTACGAATAGCGGGTGTGACAGAGAAAAAGGGATTTTCAGTCGTTGCACCGATCATGATGACCAGACCACTTTCGAGCAAAGGCAGGAGAAAATCTTGTTTAGTTTTATCGAGGCGATGGATCTCGTCCAAGAGCAGGACCAAGCCACCAGAAAATTTGGCCTCCTCTGCGATTTCTTGTAGGCGTTTTTTACTGTCAACTGTTGCATTAAAGGTCCGAAAAGCATACTTGGTCGTTCCTGCGATCGCAGAAGCAATACTGGTCTTTCCGATCCCCGGAGGTCCATAGAGAATCATAGAGGACAGACGATTGGCCTCGACCATGCGACGAATGATTTTGCCTTCTCCAACCAGGTGCTGTTGACCGATGACTTGATCGATCGTTCGTGGTCGCATACGGAGTGCGAGATTGTCGGGCATTTCCTTCTCCTTTCTAGCTTTGTCTCCTTTCAAAGAGACGGTTTTTATGGTAAGATTGTAGTAACTATTGTATCATATTCCGCTCTAAGAGTGGGAAATTAGAAAGAGGACGCTATGTCTAAATACGGATTTTTGGATGTTTTAGAAGAGGAGATGGACAAGGTTTTTCCCTTTGATTTTGAGATCAATTGGGATAAGAAAAACCATGCGGTAGAAGTGGCTTTTCTCTTGGAAGCGCAAAACACAGGCGGGGTTGCACTGGTTGATGAAGCCGGTGAAGAGTCTGATGAGGATATTTTCTTTGAAGAAGCCGTGCTCTTCTACAATCCAGCCAAGTCTCATGTGGAAGAAGATGCCTATTTAACGGCGATTCCTTATGAGCCTAAAAAAGGCTTGTCTCGTGAGTTTCTAGCCTATTTTGCGACTTTCCTCCGAGATACAGCTGAGTTGGCCTTGGATGAGCTCATGGATTTCTTAGCAGACGAAGAAGCAGAGAGCTTTGAGATCGTCTGGAACCAAGAAGTTTTTGAAGAAGGCAAGATTGGCCTAGAAGAAAGCACCTTTTATCCCTATCCGAGATATTAAGAGGGAAAGCTCATGCTTGAGGATTGCTTAGAAGCACGATTCGAATTTACGGGTTGTAAAATTGCCTTGATTTGTGAGGGGCAAATTTTGACCATCTTGCGCGATGATAAAGAAACGATTCCTTACCCTAATATGTGGGACTTGCCAGGTGGTGGTCGGGAAGGAAATGAGACACCTTTTGAGTGTGTGGCGCGTGAGGTTTATGAGGAATTGAGCATCCAACTGTCGAAAGAGGAAGTGATCTGGTCGGGAATCTATCCTGGCCTCTTGGATGAGAAAAAACAGTTCGTTTTTCTAGTTGGCAATCTA
Organism: Streptococcus sp. 27098_8_148; assembly: GCF_041432105.1. Taxonomy (NCBI): domain Bacteria; kingdom Bacillati; phylum Bacillota; class Bacilli; order Lactobacillales; family Streptococcaceae; genus Streptococcus; species Streptococcus sp. 27098_8_148. The sequence continues at coordinate 77,943 of NZ_JAPVYY010000004.1, forward strand.
GCCCAAGAAGAGTTTGACCGCATCGACTTTGGAGATGAGGGACAGGGCTATAAGTTAGTGAGCTTTGAAGAGTTTTTAATTTCAGATCGAGTGGTTCCTCAATTGCAAGAACGGGTGAGAGGTTATGTGGAGGGAAATGTTCCTGATCCTGTTTTAAGCATGACAAGTTTGGATAACGATGTCAAAAGAAAGTTGGAGAATGGGCAATACAGCAGAGAAAAAGCTAAGGCCATCTATGAAGATTTTTTAAGGATGAAAGAGCATAAAGAAGAAGGATTTTTAATAGCAAAAGCAATCGTTATTTTTATTATTTTCTTCTTTCCAATCATGGTTGCTGGGGGAAATTTTAGAAGACTAGATGATGTTGTTCTGGCCTTGGGTTTTTTAGTGTTGTTTGTTGTTTTATTCATACCGACATATCTTTCAGTCTATTACCGTAAGATTGGTCGATACAAGAGACAACTTCGTAAGGCGATGAAAAAATATTATGCAGATGTAATAAAGGAATGTAATGGATAGTAAGGAGAATTAGATGGAAACATGGCAAGAGTTAAAAGTTACAGTGAAGCGTGAAGGGGAGGAGCTGGTCTCCAACCTCTTGATCGAGTTAGGTGCCCAAGGGGTCGCAATCGAAGACAGCATGGACTATGTGGGGAATGTCGACCGTTTCGGGGAGATTTTTCCTGAGGTCGAGCAGCAAGAAGAAATCGTGGTGACGGCCTACTACCCGGAAACGGTTGATGTAGCAGCGGTTGAAGCGGATTTGCAGGCTCGCTTGGCAGAATTGACCGACTTTATGGATCTGGGTGAGGTCAAGATGGGTACGACTGCCTTGGCTGAGGAAGACTGGGCAGACAACTGGAAGAAATACTATGAACCAGCTCGTATCACTCATGACTTGACCATCGTGCCGTCATGGACGGACTATGAGGTGACAGCGGGAGAAAAGATTATCAAGCTGGATCCAGGGATGGCCTTTGGAACGGGAACCCACCCGACGACCAAGATGAGCCTCTTTGCCTTAGAGCAGGTTCTTCGTGGTGGGGAGACAGTGCTAGATGTGGGGACAGGTTCAGGAGTCCTTTCCATCGCTAGCTCCCTTCTTGGTGCCAAGGAAATCTTTGCCTATGACTTGGATGACGTAGCGGTTCGCGTCGCTCAGGAAAATATTGAACTCAACCCAGGCATGGAAAACATCCATGTAGCCCCAGGCGATTTGCTGAAAGGCGTGGAGATTGAGGCAGATGTCATCGTGGCCAACATCCTGGCGGATATCCTTATCCATCTGACAGATGATGCTTATCGCTTGGTCAAGGATGAAGGTTATCTCATCATGAGTGGCATTATCAAGGACAAGTGGGACATGGTGCGCGAGTCGGCTGAGTCAGCAGGATTCTTCCTTGAAACCCACATGATCCAAGGGGAATGGAATGCCTGCGTCTTCAAGAAGACCAAGGATGTCTCCGGTGTGATTGGAGGCTAGCATGCAGCAGTATTTTGTAAAAGGTTTGGCTAGCTCACCTGTCGCCATTGAGGACAAGGAAACCAGCAAGCACATGTTTCAGGTCATGCGCTTAAAAGAAGATGATGAGGTGACTTTAGTCTTTGATGATGGGATCAAGCGCTTGGCGCGCGTGGTCAATGTAGAAGCCCGTCAGTTGGAGCTGGTTGAGGAATTAGCTGACAATGTGGAACTGCCAGTCCAAGTGACCATCGCATCAGGCTTTCCCAAGGGAGACAAGCTGGAGTTCATCACTCAGAAAGTAACAGAACTGGGTGCTAGCCAAATCTGGGCCTTTCCTGCAGACTGGTCCGTTGCCAAGTGGGACGGCAAGAAGTTGGGTAAAAAGGTCGAAAAACTAGAAAAAATTGCCCTTGGAGCAGCCGAGCAAAGCAAGCGGAATCTTGTCCCAAGCATTACCCTTTTTGAGAAAAAGGCAGACTTTCTAGCCCAACTGGACCAGTTTGACTCTATCGTAGTGGCTTATGAAGAGTCAGCCAAAGAAGGAGAGGCAGCAGCTTTACTTCAGTCGCTGACCGGACTAGAAGCTGGAAGCAAACTGCTCTTTATCTTTGGACCAGAGGGTGGTCTCTCACCTGCTGAAATTGAAAGCTTTACAGCTAAAGGAGCAGTGTTAGCAGGACTTGGACCTCGCATCCTGCGAGCAGAAACAGCCCCACTCTACGCTCTTAGCGCAGTGAGTGTTGTTACAGAATTAATGAACTAACGAAGTGAAGGAATCGCTTCGTTAATTTTTTTACAAAAAACTTTTACGAATGATGAAAAGCAAGGTGGATCCCAGAATGATCTTCGAGAAGTATCCGTTTATTAAAGTAGCTTCATTGGTTCCCATCTGCTTCTAAAAGTGTTAAAATAGTATCCAAGAAACTGGAGAAAATACATGCCGAAAGAAGAGAATTTAACTGGGGACCAAGTCGTTGCCCTTACAAAAAAATATTTATCACCTGAAGATGTTGCTTTTGTACAAAAGGCTTTGGTCTATGCGGTTGATTGCCATAATGGGCAATTCCGTCAGTCTGGCGAGCCTTATATCGTCCACCCGATTCAAGTGGCAGGAATCCTTGCCAAGCTGAAACTGGATGCTGTGACGGTCGCCTGTGGCTTTTTGCATGATGTCGTAGAAGATACGGATGCGACTTTAGATGATTTAGAGCGCGAATTTGGTCATGATGTGCGCGTGATCGTCGATGGGGTGACCAAGCTCGGGAAGGTCAAGTACAAGTCCCACGAAGAGCAGTTGGCTGAAAATCATCGCAAGATGCTCATGGCCATGTCTCAAGATATTCGTGTCATTTTGGTCAAATTAGCAGACCGTTTGCATAATATGCGTACCCTCAAGCATTTGCGCAAAGATAAGCAAGAACGCATTTCGCGTGAGACCATGGAGATCTATGCACCACTGGCCCATCGTCTCGGGATTTCCAGCGTTAAGTGGGAACTTGAGGATTTGTCCTTCCGTTATTTGAACGAAGTCGAATTCTACAAGATCTCCCATATGATGAAGGAAAAACGTCGCGAGCGAGAAGAGTTGGTCGAAGAGGTTGTCCACAAGATCGAGACCTATGCTGGGGAACGCCATCTGCATGGGAAAATTTATGGTCGACCAAAGCATATCTATTCGATCTATCGCAAAATGCAGGATAAAAAGAAACGCTTTGATGAAATCTATGATTTGATCGCCATTCGCTGCATCCTAGATACTCCAAGTGATGTTTATGCCATGCTAGGCTACATCCATGAGCTCTGGAAGCCAATGCCGGGGCGTTTTAAGGACTATATTGCCAACCGGAAGGCCAATGGCTATCAGTCTATCCATACGACTGTATACGGCCCTAAGGGACCGATTGAATTCCAGATCCGAACCAAGGAAATGCACGAGGTTGCTGAGTATGGGGTTGCGGCTCACTGGGCCTATAAAAAAGGGATCAAGGGTCAAGTAAACAGCAAGGAATCAGCTATTGGGATGAACTGGATCAAGGAGATGATGGAGCTCCAAGACCAGTCAGGCGATGCCAAAGAATTTGTTGAAAATGTGAAAGAAGATATCTTGGCAGAAGAGATTTACGTCTTCACACCAGATGGAACCGTGCGCTCGCTTCCGAAAGATTCCGGACCGATCGATTTTGCCTATGAAATCCACACCAAGGTTGGGGAAAAAGCGATTGGTGCCAAGGTTAATGGCCGGATGGTGCCTCTTAATACCAAACTTCGGACGGGAGACCAGGTGGAGATTATCACCAATGCCAATTCCTTTGGTCCGAGCCGTGACTGGCTGACCCTTGTTAAAACTAGCAAGGCGCGCAACAAGATTCGTCAGTTCTTTAAAAATCAAGACAAGGAATTGTCGATTAACCGTGGTCGTGACCTCTTGATGGCCCAATTCCACGAGCATGACTTGGTAGCCAATAAGTTCATGGACAAAAAGCACATGGACAAAGTGCTACAAAAATCAAGCTATAAGACAGAAGAAGCCTTGTTTGCGGCGATTGGTTTTGGAGAGATTGGGGCTATTACCATCTTTAACCGCTTGACGGAGGATGAACGCCGGGAAGAAGAGCGGGCTAAGGCACGCGCAGAAGCAGAAGAGCTAGTCAAAGGTGGCGAGGTCAAGGTTGAAAATAAAAAAGACACCTTGAAGGTCCGTCACGAGGGTGGCGTGGTCATCCAAGGTGCTTCTGGACTCTTGATTCGGATTGCTAAGTGTTGTAATCCAGTTCCAGGTGATGAAATCGTCGGCTACATCACCAAAGGACGCGGTGTTGCCATTCACCGTCAGGACTGTATGAACCTCCGAGCTCAAGACAACTACGAGCAACGCTTGATCGATGTAGAATGGGAAGATAACAATACGACCAAGGACTACATTGCTCACATCGATATTTACGGTCTCAACCGTGCCGGACTTCTGAACGATGTACTCCAAGTCCTCTCCAATACAGCTAAGATGGTCTCAACCGTCAATGCCCAACCAACCAAAGATATGAAATTTGCCAATATCCACATTTCCTTTGGGATTCCGAACTTGTCTATGTTGACAACGGTTGTGGATAAGATTAAGAGTGTACCGGAGGTGTACTCTGTTAAGCGTACCAACGGCTAATCGGCTGCTCAGTTATCTTTTATTGCTTCGTTAGCTCGCCTCGCCGTACTTAAGTACTGTCTTTGTCTCGCTGCCTCGCACTAAAAGCAACTGAACAGCCTTTTCTTTTCAGATAGTATGCCTGCGTCTCACCGCCTTGTTTGATGTCGATTTTCTTTGAAGAAGGTAGGACGTGCTCAAAAGTCTTTTATTGCTTGGTTAGCTCGTCGTCTGAGGTCGATGTTCTTTCAAGGGTAGCAGTGAATGCTCAATAGATTTATAAAACAGGATAATAAAATGAAATTAGTAATTCAACGGGTCAAGAGTGCCTCGGTTTCCATTGATGGCCAAGTTTACAATGCGATCCAGCAAGGCTTGCTGCTCTTAGTGGGAGTGGGGCCTGAGGATGACCAGAAAGATTTAGATTATGCGGTCCGCAAGGTATCGCAGATGCGTATTTTCTCAGATGAGGAAGATAAGATGAATCTTTCGGTCAAAGATATTCAAGGAGAAATCTTGTCGATCTCTCAATTTACCCTCTTTGCGGAGACAAAAAAAGGCAACCGTCCTGCTTTTATAGGGGCTGCCAAGCCAGATATGGCCAGTCAGTTATATGATGCCTTTAATGATCAATTAGAAAAAGAAGTCCCAGTCAAACGAGGGATCTTTGGAGCCGATATGGCGATTGAATTGATCAATGATGGTCCGGTGACGATTTTGCTAGATACAAAAAATCCATAAGTAAGAAAACATGCAGTCGGGTTAGACTGCATGTTTTTCGATATAGAGTTGTTGGGCGATCACTTGGTTGATAGAAATTTCTTGTTCATGTATAACGAAGTGATAGAGGCCTGTGTAGTCATCGTACCGTTGAAACACGATGGTATCACCAATTTGGAGATGGATCTGGTCTAAAAATTTTAACAATTCATAGGTGTCATAGACCCTTTGCAGAATATACAGACCAGGCTCAGTCGTTTCACTGAGACGGTCTTGGTAGGCTTCGACAAGCCTTTCACCTTTCTTTGGAATTGTCCCACCATGAGGGCAGGTCTTAGGATTTCCAAGCATGTGATCCAGCCGGTCGATGAAATGTTCAGAAACGGTATGCTCGAGAACTTCTGCCTCTTCATGGACTTCTTCAGTTGTGTAGCCAAGATTTTTCAGCAGAAATACTTCGATCAAGCGGTGCTTGCGGTAGAGATCAGAGACCAATTGCGAGCCCAGATCTGTTAGTAGATAGCCATGGGTCTTATCTTTCACCAAGAGGCCCTCAGAGACCATCCGCTTAATCATCTCGGTCACAGCGGGTGGAGAGACCTGCATGCGACTGGCGATTTCCTTATTACTGATTTTTTCTACTTCTGTGCCAATTTCATAAATGCACTTGAGGTAATCTTCTTTGTTTGGTGTCATGCTTTCCTCTTTTCTTCGCTCACTTCTAGTATATCAAAAAAATCCTCAAAAACGCTAGTGGAGTAATGAGAATTGTCTCAAGCTCCAAAAGATGGTAGTATAGAAGCATAGAAAGGACGGCATCATGAACAGACGGGAATTAGCGAGACTAGGCTGGAGAGAAAATAGTTTAGCCTATCTAGAGAAGCACTTGCAGGGATACAAAGATCCACAAGCCTACCAAGAACAATACCAGTCTGTCTTTTTCTTTGCCAGTCCTCTGTTTCAAAACATGTGGTTTCAAGAGATCAAGGATCTAACGGAGACTGCTGCCCAAGACTTGCTGAGGGGCGTTATGAAAATTCTCCTTATGCCAAGTGATTTGTCTGGAACTTGTGAAGAAACAGCCTTTCTTCTGACTAGGATGGCTCCAGATTGTCCGCCAGGATCCGACTTTTGGACGGCATTTTCACGCGTCGTGCAGGTCGCCTTTGAAAGGGATCCCTTGGCGGACCAGTCGGGAGATCAGCTCTTGAAACGCCAGGTTCACCAGTTGCGTTACCTACTTTCAAGTTACCAGGCACAATGGATTCGGACGCATAATGCCAGAGCTGGACAGACTGACGAGGAGGCCTTACAAGCTTACTTACAGGAGACAAAAGGAATTAAGATTGATGCCTATGCGGCAGCCCGCCTTCATAACAAGGTCTCCCTAAGGCCTGATGGTCACCTTCATTATCCATCAGGGGCCTCCCAACAAGTCAATTTCAAGGTCTTGTTAAATTTTCATACGGAGTATATTCTCGATCAAGCTGGGCATTTCCTCAATGAAGTCGATCCAGTAGAAGTTTCTGAAAATGGCATTGTCAATGGTGCCAGTTTTAACTACGGGTTGGCTAGGGGACGGACCCATAAGGACTTAGATATTGACCCCGTCAAAGCTTGGGACCCAGCCTTTCGGAAGCAGGTCCTTTATCGTCAAGGTGTTCGCTATCTAGCCCCTAAAAATGATCGCAGTGTCGAAGGCTACTGGAGTCGAAAAGGAGTCTTTGCACAAGGAGGCAAGAGCTACAAGCAACAAGTGGCACAGCGCGTGCGGAGTTTCCTCAGAGGCATCCCTCGCTTACGCTGGCGCGTCCTCCTACAGAATGGACTTCATCGGATTTTATAGCAATGGAAAAGAGGTCGCAGACCTCTTTTTTCATTTATCCAAGCGCATTGACGGCTTCGATTGCAGCGTCGTAATTTGGTTCGCTGTTGATATTGTCTAGGTATTCAACGTAAGTAACCTTGTTATCCGCATCTAAGACCAAGACAGCGCGTGCGAGTAGGTGCCATTCATTGATCAAGAGGCCGTATGCTTTCCCGAAGGAATGGTCGTAGTAGTCTGAGAGCATGATGGCATTGTCGAGCCCTTCAGCAGCGCACCATTTACCTTGAGCAAAAGGAAGGTCGACAGAGACCGTCAAGACGACAGTGTCTTCCATATCCGATAAGGTTTGATTGAAGTGACGTGTTTGCATCGAACAGATACCTGTGTCGATGGATGGGATAATGCTGAGGACTTTTTTCTTGCCAGCAAAATCAGCTAAAGATTTCTTCTCAAGAGCTGGAGTGATCAATGAAAAATCATGGGCCATTTCCCCTACTTGAAGTTGAGATCCGGTAAAGGTCACAGGGTTTCCTAAAAATGTTGCCATAAAAAGACTCCTTTTTTCTTTTCATTGTACATCAATGAAGGAGGAAGAGCCACTGATTTGTTTAGAAATCTGAATGGTCTACTGACTCAATCCTTCTGCGATCTTGTCTAAGTTCCACTTCATCATGCTGTAATAGCTATCGCCCTTTTCTCCTTCTTTGGCGATGGAATCAGTGAAGATCTTTGCATAGATCGGGATATTGGTATCCTTAGAGACAGTTTTCATAGGGCGTTCATCGACACTGGATTCGACAAAGAGGGCCGGTACCTTGGTTTGACGCAATTTCTCTACCAGCGTTTTGATTTGTTCAGGTGTGCCTTCTTCTTCCGTATTGATTTCCCAGATATAGGCAGATGGGACACCGTAGGCTTTGGAGAAGTACTTGAAGCATCCTTCACTGGTCACGATCATCTTCTTCTCTGCCGGGATGTTATTGAATGCTTGCTTGGCTTCTTGGTCGAGCTTACTGAGTTTTTCAGTATAGGCAGCTAGATTTTTTTCGTAGAAGTCCTTGTTTTTGGGATCTTTTGCGATCAATTGTTTGGCAATGTTTTTAGCGTAGATAATCCCATTTTCAAGGTTGAGCCAAGCGTGTGGGTCTTCTTTTCCAGCTTGGTTTTGGCCTTCTAGGTAGATGACGTCGACTCCCTCGCTAACAGCGAAATAGTCCTTGTTTTCTACTTTATTGGCATTTTTGACCAACTTGGTAAACCAAGCATTGCCACCGGTTTCAAGGTTGATCCCGTTGTAGAAGATCAGGTCTGCTTGCGAAGTTTTTTTGACATCTTCTGGGAGTGGTTCGTATTCGTGGGGATCTTTGCCGACGGGAACGATACTGTGCAGTTCGATCTTATCCTCCGCAATATTTTTAGTTATATCTGCAAGGATGGAGTTGGTGGTGACCACTTTCAATTTACCAGAAGCTCCAGAAGAAGACCCCTTGCTACAGGCTAGAAGACCGAATAAGAGTGCTACAAAGAGGGCGAGGATAGAAGCGATTTTTTTCATGTGTTTCTCCTTTAATGAGACGAAAGAGCGTGCTTGTTCTTTCTCTGCTTAGGAGCGATAAAAAAGCTGATGAGAAAGAAGAGGGCAGAAGTGAGGACAATACAAGACCCAACGGCGATGTTCAAACTATAGCCAATAAAGAGTCCCAGAACGGATGCAAGAGCACCTAGGCTGGAGGACAAAAGCATCATGGACCAGAGGCTATTGGTATAGAGATAGGCTGTCGCAGCGGGTGTGATGAGCATGGCGACGATGAGAATGGTTCCGACACTTTGCATAGCAGTGACAGAAACCAAGGTCAAGAGCACCATGAGCAGGTAGTGGTAGACCTTGACCCGGACGCCCATGGATTGAGCCAGAACGGGATCAAAAGAAGTAAGAAGCAAGGGGCGAAAGAGCAGGAAAATCACCAGTAAGACTGCCACCCCAACACCGATGGTCATCCACATATCTTGGTCTTGCACAGCCAAGATATTCCCAAAGAGAATGTGGAAGAGGTCGGTGGAACTTTTAGCGACTCCAATCAGAATGACTCCTAAGGCAAGGAAAGAAGAAAAGGTAATCCCTATCGCTGTGTCGCTCTTGATGATGGAGTTACTCTTGATATAGGTGATGAGGATAGAAGCTAAAAGTCCAAAGACAATGGCGCCAATAAAGAAATTGATGCCAAGGATAAAGGACAGGGCCACCCCTGGAAGGACTGCGTGCGAGATAGCATCTCCCATGAGAGACATGCCTCGCAAAATAATGAAGCATCCGACAGCTCCAGCGACAATACCGATGGCAATGGCTGTGATCAGGGCATTCTGTAAGAAGTGGAATTGCTGTAATCCATCAATAAATTCTGTAATCATCCGACTCCACCTCCTATAAAGAGTTCATGCCCGTAGGCTGCATGCAGATTCTCCTTGGTAAAGGTTTCCTCTGTTTTCCCAAAAGCGATCAGCTTGCGATGGAGAAGGAGGACCTGGTCGAAATAAGCTGGGACCTTGCTGAGATCGTGATGGACGATCAGAATGGTCTTACCTTCTTGTTTCAAGGTCTGAAGGGTCTGCATGATAATGTCTTCGCTGACGGAGTCAATCCCTGCGAAGGGCTCATCCAAAAAGATGACCTCTGCTTCTTGGACCAAGCAGCGGGCGATTAGCACCCGTTGGAATTGCCCTCCCGAAAGCTGGCCGATCTGGCGATCTGCTAGATCAAGAAGATTGACAAGTTTCAAGGCATTTTCCACTTTTTGGAGATCTTCTTTACTTTTTCGCTTGAAGATAGAAAGATGGGGGTAGAGGCCCAGTGAGACACACTCCCGCACCGTGATGGGGAAGTGGAAATCAATAGCGGATTTCTGTTCGACGTAGGCCACCCGTTGAAGAACTTGGCTGAGGTCTTTTTGATCGAGCTGGACCCTTCCCGAATGAGGGAGAAGTCCTAGCATGGCCTTGATCAGGGTTGATTTTCCTGCTCCGTTGGGCCCAAGAATTCCTAGGATGGTTGGACCCTGGATGGTGAGGGAAAGATCCTCCAAGGCCAGTGTTTGCTGGTAGGCAACACTTAGATGTTCAATTTGAATCATGATTTTGCTCCTTTACCATTAATATACATAAATAAAAAAATTAAGTCAAGTTAATTTTTAAAATAATTTGGCTTAAATCTCTTGTAATCATTGAAAAAAGTTCCTATTTTTGATAAGGTTATTAGAAAAGAATGAAAGCGAGAAGATCATGGTACGTTTACAAGATGATTTTTATGATTACGTCAATGGGGAATGGGCTGAGACAGCTGTGATTCCTGATGACAAACCGTCAACTGGTGGTTTTATGGACTTGATCCAAGATATCGAAAACTTGATGTTGGATATCACTGGAAAATGGCAACGGGGAGAAGAACTGCCTGAAGACAGCATTCTGCAAAACTTTGTCAAATACCATAAAATGGTGGCAGATTTTGATGCGCGAGAAGCAGCTGGTGTAGCACCAGTCATGCCCTTGATCAATGAAATTAAGGCTCTGTCTTCTTTTGAAGACTATACCAGCAAGTTGGGCACCTATGAACTAGCTGGCAAACCAAATCTCATGCCATTTAGCGTGTCACCAGACTTTATGAATGCCCAAATGAATGTCTTGTGGGGAGAGTCTCTTGCTCTCATCTTGCCAGATACAACCTATTATGAAGAAGGCAACGAAAAAGGCCCAGAATTACTGGCTATCTGGCGCCAAATGATGGAAAAACTCTTACCTAAATTTGAATTCTCAGAGGAAGAAATCAAGGATATCCTGGATAAGGTCATTGCGGCGGATGCAGAATTGGCCAAATATGTCTTGTCAAATGAAGAAAGATCAGAGTACAACAAACTCTATCATCCTTATGAGTGGGCAGATTTCAAGGCCTTGGTCCCAGAATTGCCACTCGATGCCTTCTTTACTGAAGTGATCGGACAAACACCAGATAAAATCATCGTGCCAGAAGAGCGTTTCTGGAAGGAATTCGCACCAAAATACTACTCGGCAGCCAACTGGGAAACCATTCATGCCAAATTGAAACTTGGTGCAGCTTTAGATTGGACGTCTTTCTTGACGGAAGAAATCCGTGTCTTGTCTGGTGAATATGGACGGATGATCACGGGGATTCCAGAAGCACGTCCGAAAGAAAAAGCCGCTCTGGCCTTGGCAGAAGGACCTTATAGCCAAGCACTTGGACTCTGGTATGCGGGAGAAAAATTCTCACCAGAAGCAAAAGCAGACGTAGAGCATAAAGTAGCGACCATGATTGACGTCTATAAGGAGCGCTTAGAAAAAGCAGACTGGCTCGCTCCTGAAACTCGTGAAAAAGCTATTGTCAAACTCAATGTCATCACACCACATATCGGCTACCCTGAAAAATTACCAGAAACATACGCCAAAAAGATCATCGACGAAAGCAAGACCTTGGTTGAAAATGCTCAAGCCCTTTACGAAATTTCCATTGCCCATACTTGGAGCAAGTGGAACCAACCGGTTGATCGAAGCGAATGGCACATGCCAGCCCACCTGGTCAATGCCTACTATGATCCGCAACAAAACCAAATCGTCTTCCCAGCAGCGATTTTACAAGCACCTTTCTATGACCTTCACCAATCATCATCAGCCAACTACGGCGGAATCGGTGCAGTCATTGCCCATGAAATCTCCCACGCCTTTGACACCAATGGAGCATCCTTTGACGAGCATGGTAGCTTGAAAGACTGGTGGAAGCCAGAAGATTACGAAGCCTTTACCGCTCGGACTCAAAAGGTCATCGATCAGTTTGAAGGACAAGACTCTTACGGTGCCAAGATCAACGGGAAATTGACCGTTTCTGAAAACGTAGCAGACCTCGGTGGTATCGCTGCAGCCCTTGAAGCCGCTAAGAAAGAGGAAGATTTCTCAGCAGAAGAATTCTTCACCAACTTTGCTCGCATCTGGCGCATGAAAGCTCGGACAGAGTACATGCAACTCCTCGCAAGTGTCGATGTCCATGCACCAGGAAAACTCCGCACCAATGTTCAATTACCAAACTTTGACGAATTCTTTGAAACCTTTGATGTCAAAGAAGGCGACGGCATGTGGCGTGCACCAGAAGACCGTGTGATCATTTGGTAGTCTAAGATACTAAGCCCGTAAAAAAAGCGAGAAGAAAATAGGAGATTGACCATGTGGGCCAGGCCCACCAGTCAATCTCTCTTTTTCTCGACGCTTTTAGGGCGAGTTCAATTTCGCGATACTAGTTTTGTTGATCAAAGGAAGTAGTCTCGACTTCAGTTAAGCCATTGATTGATTTTCTCAATGCTTGTAAAAAAATAAAAATCCCAAAAGCCAAGTTTCAATCTACTGAAACTAGCTTTGGGGATTTTTGATAATAAGATTCATCAAATGAAAATGAAACGCTTCCAATGACTGCGTGAACAGATAAATTTAATTGATTGGAGCCTTGTATAATTCTTTGAATTTCATAGAAATAAATGCTACTATGGGTGTGAACTAAATAAATTTTAAAGGAGCAGACTATGAGAAATTTTGCAAGTCCGTCACGTTACATTCAAGGGGAAAATGCCTTGTTTGAAAATGCGCAATCTATTTCAGAATTAGGGACTCACCCTGTTTTACTATGTGATTCAGTGGTTTATGATATCGTAGGGAAACGTTTTGAAGAATACCTTGGTCAAAATGGGCTTACGGTTTTGCCAGTCTTCTTTAATGGAGAAGCTTCTGATAACGAAATCAATCGTGTGGTTAGTTTGGCAGAAGAAAATGGCTGTGATTTGGTCATTGGACTTGGTGGAGGAAAGACCATTGATAGTGCTAAAGCTATTGCTGATCTTTTAAAATCACCAGTTGTGATTGCCCCTACCATTGCCTCTACAGATGCTCCTGTTTCCGCCTTATCTGTTATCTATACAGATGAGGGTGCCTTTGAGCGCTATATTTTCTACTCTAAAAACCCAGAATTAGTCTTGGTGGATAGTAAAGTGATCTCTCAAGCACCAAAACGCTTGCTCGCTTCTGGTATCGCAGATGGTCTAGCAACTTGGGTCGAAGCGCGTGCGGTGATGCAAGCGAATGGAAAAACCATGTTGGGTCAACGACAAACCTTAGCGGGTGTCGCCATTGCACAACGTTGTGAAGAAACCTTATTTGCAGACGGTCTTCAAGCCATGGCTGCTTGTGAAGCCAAAGTTGTAACCCCTGCTCTTGAAAACATTATTGAAGCTAATACCCTTCTCAGTGGTATTGGATTTGAAAGTGGGGGATTAGCTGCTGCCCATGCCATCCATAATGGCTTTACAGCCCTTACTGGGGACATCCACCATTTAACTCACGGTGAAAAAGTAGCCTACGGAACGCTCGTTCAATTGTTCTTGGAAAACCGTCCGAAGGAAGAATTGAATAAATACATTCGTTTCTATCAACAAATCGGTATGCCAACTACTCTGAAAGAAATGCATCTTGAAACTGCAAGTTATGAAGATCTTCTCAAGGTTGGCCAACAGGCCACCATCGAAGGAGAAACCATCCATCAAATGCCATTTGAAGTGAAGGCTTCTGATATTGCCCAAGCCATCGTAGCAGTAGATGCCTACGTTCAAGGTTTGGCCTAAGATGACTTTGTCGACAAACCAAGAACTCCCATACCTTATGGTAATGGGAGTTCTTTTTCTATTTTCTTCTTTTTGGATCGGTTTGTTTAAAGATCAGGTATAAAATTCCGGCAGGCAGGAAGCAGAAGAGCCACATGACATCGAGTCCCTTGCTTTTACTGCTAGAGGTCGTTGCTTTAGACTCACTGACGGCCACCCCAGGTTTAATGCTTGGAGATACCTGTTGCAAGCCGTTCTGAACGACTAGGCGGTTATTTTCGAGTTTTAGCGCTGGCTTCGTCCCCTTCTTAACAGTCGCATAGAAGTCTTGCTTCAAGTGAATGGTCTTCCCGTCGATGGTATGCTCACCTGCAGAGAGGACTTTTTTATACTGGTAGTCTGCGAACATTTTCTCAGCCAAGGTATTCCCGATTTGATTGCGGTAACTTTCGGCGATCTCGACATCGTAGTTTCCAACCCCCAAAATGACTTCGATAATCCGCTGTTTACCCCGCTTGGTTGTCGCGGTGTAGTTGTAGTCAGCAGTCGGGCTGGATCCAGTTTTGAGTCCATCTGTTCCTTTAAGGGCGAATTTTCCACCTTCGAGGGAAGTATTGTAGTTATCGTAGCTTTGCTCGTAGGGTGTTCCTTCCATGATCGTAGTGTGAGCTTGCTTGGTGTATTCCAACATTTCTGGCAGGTCGTTTACGATGTGATAAGCCAGAATAGACATGTCCCGCGCTGTGATTTCGTTATTCGCATTGACATCGTAGCGCTGAGGATTGTAGTAGCCCTGAAGGACTGAAATCATTGCCCCATTTGGATTGTGCCATTTGGTATGGCTCATCCCCATTTCTTGTGCGTACTGATTCATTAAGTCCAAAAACTTATCGGGATCATTGTCAGTGACGGCGTTGGCGAGCATAATCACGGCCGCACTGGAAGATGGAACAAAGAGCATCTTGATCAATTCAGATACTTTGTAGTCAACACCAGCTACAATAGGTGAGTTACTTAAAAGATTGTTTTCCGAGATGGCTTGGTCTGCCTCTGTTGCTGTGACCACGGTATCGTACTTGATCTTGCCTTCCTTGAGGGCCCGAAAGACCACATAGGCACTCATGAGCTTGGCCATGCTTCCTGAGTCCCGGACCGTGTCGATATTGTCTCCGTACAATATAGCTCCAGTATTGGCGTCGATGACGATGTCAGCCTTAGGCTTGTAAAAATCGTCCAATACCAGTCCAGCATCAGCTGCGATTTTCATGACATCTTCTTGCTGGTAGATGTCGTCCGCAAAGGCAGTGGAAATAGGGCCTAATGTCAAGACTCCTACAAGGAGGGACAAGAGGCTGTGTTTTAGTCGTTTGTGTAAATGTCTCCCATAATTCATAGATTCCATTATATCATACAGGCCAGGGATTCAACTTGAAAAAATTCTAGAAAAAGTAGAAATTGAAAAAATAAAGAAAAAATAGAATAATTTCGCAGTAAAAGCGTTTACATTTCCCTAGAAAGTGCTATAATTTAAATTGAGTATAACATTTTTTACAATGAGGTGATTTATATGAACAAAGGGAAGGTACTCTTAGCTACCAGCGCTCTGCTTTTATCAGCTGGTGTACTGGCAGCCTGCTCAGGAGGAAAATCTGGAAGTTCCGGCGGACAGACTTTTAGCTATGTCTATACCCAGGATCCGGATACTCTCGACTATTCGATTTCTAATAAAAAATCGACTTCCGAGTTTACAGGAAATGCGATAGATGGCTTGTTGGAAGTGGACAAGTACGGGAATTTGATCCCATCGCTTGCTAAAGACTGGACTGTTTCCAAGGATGGCTTGACCTATACTTATAAACTCCGTAAAGGGGTCAAATGGATGACTTCTGAAGGGGAAGAATACGGAGAAGTCAAGGCCAAAGACTTTGTCACAGGTCTCAAGCACGCAGCAGACAAGAAATCACAAGCGATTTACTTGGTCCAAAAATCTGTCAAAGGTTTGGATGATTATGTTTCAGGGAAGACATCTGATTTCTCAACTGTTGGTGTGAAAGCTATTGACGATTACACCGTTCAATATACCTTGAGCCAACCAGAAAGTTTCTGGAATTCCAAGACTACGATGGGGATCTTGATGCCGGTCAATGAAGAATTCCTGAAATCTAAAGGAGATGACTATGGTCAAGGAACTTCTCCATCTAGTATCCTCTACTGCGGTCCTTATTTGATCAAATCTATCACTTCTAAATCTTCTGCGATATTGGAAAAGAACCCAACATACTGGGATGCGGATAATGTTAAGATCAGTAAAGTCAAGCTGACCTATTATGATGGACAAGACTCAGAATCCTTGATTCGTGGGTTTGATAACGGCGACTATACAGTTGCCCGTGTTTTCCCAAATGGTTCTAACTATAAGAGTGTAGAGAAGAAGCATAAGGACGACATTGTCTATACTGACCAAGGTTCCTCTACCTACAATCTTTCCTTCAACATTGACCGTCAGGCTTATGAAATCACAAAGAAGACTACTGATGCTCAAAAGACTTCAACTAAGAAAGCAATCTTAAATAAAGACTTCCGTCAAGCCATTATGTTTGCCTTCAACCGCAAGGCTT
Source organism: Streptococcus sp. 27098_8_148 (assembly GCF_041432105.1). Taxonomy (NCBI): domain Bacteria; kingdom Bacillati; phylum Bacillota; class Bacilli; order Lactobacillales; family Streptococcaceae; genus Streptococcus; species Streptococcus sp. 27098_8_148. Next base: position 94,357 of record NZ_JAPVYY010000004.1, read on the forward strand.
ATGTAGCGCAAACTAACGGGGAAGCGGGTGCCAATAAGGTGATCCGTAATACCTTTACGCCACCAAACTTTGTCCAAATCAATGGCCAACAATTTGGTGATGCAGTAGAAAAAGACTTGGAAGCTTATGGGGATGAATGGAAAGGGGTCTCTGTCGCAGATGGAAAAGACACCCTCTACAATCCAACCAAGGCCAAAGAAGAGTTTGCCAAAGCCAAGGCAGATTTGCAGGCTCAAGGAGTTGAATTCCCAATTCATTTGGACCTTCCAACTTCTTCAACTTATACAGAAGGGATCAAACAAGCTCAATCCTTTAAACAGTCAGTTGAATCTACACTAGGAGCAGAAAATATTGTCATCGACCTGAATATGGTTTCTGAGGATGATCTGCAACGGGTGACTTACTTTGCTGAAAATGCTTCGCAACAAGACTGGGATTTGAACAATAACTTGGGTTGGGGACCAGACTATACGGACCCATCTTCTTACATCGATATCACTAGTGGTAAATCCGGCGAAAACGCCAATTCTTACTTTGGATTCGATGCTGGTACGGATAATGCAGCCGCAAAAGCAGCTGGTTTTGATGAATATGATCAATTGATCGAAGATGCGCACAATGAAACCAAAGATGTGAACAAGCGTTACGAAAAATACGCTGCCGCTCAAGCTTGGTTGACCGATAGTGCCCTCTTGATTCCGATCCATTCAGATGGAGCTTCTCCAGTCGTTCGTAAGACTGTACCATACTCTGCAGCCTTTGCTTGGACAGGCCACAAGGGTCAAACCTTCAACTATAAATATTTGGAAGTTCAAGACAAGGTTGTATCGGCTAAAGACTACGACAAAGCGCGTGATCAATGGAAGAAAGAAAAAGAAAAATCCAATAAAAAAGCGCAAGAAGAACTTGAAAAGCATGTGAAATAGACTTTTCTTGAAGAAAACAGGAAAGACAGGTCCCGTATGGGACCTGTCTTTTTCTTTGTCTGAACCTTTAAAAATCGCCTAAAAATGGTATAATAGGAGCATCACGAAAATTGGAGAGACGCTATGAGTTTTTACAATCATAAAGAAATCGAGCCTAAGTGGCAAAAATACTGGGCTGACCATCACACCTTTAAGACAGGAACAGATGCTTCAAAACCTAAGTTTTATGCATTGGACATGTTCCCTTACCCATCTGGAGCGGGTCTGCACGTAGGACATCCAGAAGGCTATACAGCGACCGATATCCTCAGCCGTTTCAAACGTGCCCAAGGCTACAACGTTCTTCACCCAATGGGATGGGATGCCTTTGGTTTGCCTGCAGAGCAATATGCTATGGATACAGGGAATGACCCAGCGGAATTCACAGCAGAAAACATTGCTAACTTCAAACGCCAAATCAATGTGCTTGGCTTCTCTTACGACTGGGATCGTGAAGTCAATACGACAGATCCGAACTACTACAAGTGGACGCAATGGATTTTCACCAAGCTTTACGAAAAAGGCTTAGCTTATGAAGCGGAAGTACCAGTAAACTGGGTGGAAGAATTGGGTACAGCTATCGCCAACGAAGAAGTTCTTCCAGATGGAACATCTGAGCGTGGGGGCTATCCAGTTGTCCGCAAACCAATGCGCCAATGGATGCTCAAAATCACTGCCTATGCGGAACGTTTGTTGGCGGACTTGGATGACCTGGACTGGCCAGAGTCTATCAAGGACATGCAACGCAACTGGATCGGGAAATCAACTGGTGCCAATGTCACTTTTAAAGTAAAAGGGACTGACAAGGAATTCACCGTCTTTACGACTCGTCCAGATACTCTTTTCGGTGCGACCTTCACTGTTTTGGCGCCTGAACATGAACTAGTAGATGCCATCACGACATCTGAACAAGCTGAGGCTGTAGCGGACTACAAACACCAAGCTAGCCTTAAATCAGACTTGGCTCGTACAGACCTTGCCAAGGAAAAAACAGGGGTTTGGACTGGTGCTTATGCTATCAACCCTGTCAATGGTAAAGAAATTCCAATCTGGATTGCCGACTATGTTCTTGCTAGCTACGGAACAGGTGCTGTTATGGCCGTACCTGCCCACGATGAGCGTGACTGGGAATTTGCTAAACAGTTTGGTCTTCCAATCGTAGAAGTCTTGGAAGGTGGCAATGTTGAAGAGGCTGCTTACACAGAAGATGGCCTTCACGTCAACTCTGATTTCTTGAACGGTCTCAACAAAGAAGAAGCGATTGCTAAAATTGTGGCTTGGCTAGAAGAAAAAGGCTTTGGTCAAGAAAAGGTGACCTACCGTCTCCGCGACTGGCTCTTTAGCCGTCAACGTTACTGGGGTGAACCAATCCCAATCATTCATTGGGAAGATGGGACTTCGACAGCTGTTCCAGAAAGTGAACTCCCACTTGTCTTGCCAGTAACTAAGGACATCCGCCCTTCAGGTACTGGGGAAAGCCCATTGGCTAACTTGACAGACTGGCTGGAAGTGACTCGTGAGGATGGTGTCAAAGGTCGTCGTGAGACGAATACGATGCCACAATGGGCCGGTTCAAGCTGGTACTACCTTCGCTATATCGATCCACACAACACTGAGAAATTGGCTGACGAGGACCTTCTCAAACAATGGTTGCCAGTCGATATCTACGTAGGTGGTGCAGAACACGCTGTGCTTCACTTGCTCTACGCTCGTTTCTGGCATAAATTCCTCTATGACCTTGGTGTTGTACCGACTAAGGAGCCATTCCAAAAACTCTTTAACCAAGGAATGATCTTGGGAACCAGCTACCGTGACCACCGTGGCGCTCTTGTGGCAACTGACAAGGTTGAAAAACGTGACGGTTCCTTCTTCCATGTGGAAACAGGAGAAGAGTTGGAGCAAGCACCAGCTAAGATGTCGAAATCCCTCAAGAATGTGGTCAACCCAGACGATGTGGTGGAACAATACGGTGCCGATACCCTTCGTGTCTATGAAATGTTCATGGGACCACTCGATGCTTCTATCGCTTGGTCTGAAGAAGGTCTGGAAGGAAGCCGTAAATTCCTTGACCGTGTTTACCGTTTGATTACAAGTAAAGAAATTGTTGCGGATAACAATGGTGCTCTTGACAAGGTCTATAACGAAACTGTTAAGGCTGTCACTGAGCAAATCGAGTCGATGAAATTCAACACAGCCATTGCCCAACTCATGGTCTTTGTCAATGCGGCGAATAAGGAAGACAAACTCTATGTGGATTATGCCAAAGGCTTTATCCAATTGATCGCCCCATTTGCGCCTCACTTGGCAGAAGAACTCTGGCAAACAGTCGCAGCAACCGGTGAGTCTATCTCTTATGTGGCTTGGCCAACATGGGACGAAAGCAAATTGATTGAAGATGAAATTGAAATTGTCGTTCAAATCAAAGGAAAAGTCCGTGCTAAACTCATGGTCGCAAAAGACCTGTCACGCGAAGAATTGCAAGAAGTCGCTCTGGCTGGCGAAAAAGTCAAAGCAGAGATTGATGGCAAAGAAATCGTGAAGGTGATTAGTGTCCCTAATAAGCTTGTTAATATTGTTGTGAAATAAAAAATGAATCCTCCAGAGCTAAATTCTGGGGGATTTTTGAATTCATTTAGAGAATGAACAAAATAATTTACATAATTTCATAGAGATAAATCACTATTTAAAGAAATTTTTAGTTTTATCCCTCAAAATGCTTTTTTTTTTGAGCAAATACATTATAATTATATCAAAGAAAAAGTTTAAAGGAGATTTCTTATGTCTAAGAAAATCAAGGATGAAAACGGGAACGTTTATGTGAAAAAAACACCTTTCTACAAGAAATGGTGGTTTATTTTGCTTGTAGTGTTAATTGCTTATGGTGCTGTAACGAAGGGTGGAGGTTCAATAACTTCAAAAAATTCAACAGGTAACTCAACGACAACACAAACGACCAGTTCCACTGAGCAAGCAACTAATGATAAAAATGGGAAAACAGCAGTATCTGAAGAGAGTAAGTCTGCCGAGAAGAAATCTGTAGCACAAGCGATTCCCAAAATTGGTGAAGTTACTAAAGTGGGGGATGTTGAATATATTGTAAATTCTAAGTCTATTTCTCAAAATGTTGGAGGAGAGTACGGAAAGACAGCAAATGGTAGCTACTTGATTTTGAATGTAACAGTAAAAAATTCAGGAAAGAAATCAATTACTGTTACGAACGATTTCTTTAAACTGCTAAAAGGTGATACGGAGTATGAAACCGATAGTGTAGCTGGTATGTATGCTAATGAGGAAGGAAAATTCTTTCTTTCAGAGTTAAATCCGGAAAACAGCATCACTGGTAATGTGGTTTTCGACCTTAATGCGGAAACTGCTAATGCATCCGGACTTGTATTACAAGTACAAACCGGTGTTTGGGGAACACAAAAAGGAAAAATAAACTTGGATTGATAAGTTGTTTATGTATAGATATTACGCTTGTCTCTCTCATCAAAAAAACTTCGGTAAAAAAATTTACCGAGGCTTTTTAACATGTAGTGAAGGATTGTTGAATGGCCGGGTCATTTTCCCAATCGGCTCGATCGTAGCTGCCTGTGATGGTGTGTTCTTCAGAAAAGAGGAGGACCCGTTCGACAATCGGTGCGATTTGTTCGAAATGGTGGGAGGAAATCACAATTGTTTTTCCAGCTGTTTTTAGTTCTTGCAGCAAGGTGACAATCAGCTTCTGGTATTTTGGCGAGAGGCCGTTAAAAGGCTCGTCAAATAGCAAGAGACTAGGATTCATGGTGAGGACACTGGCGATAGCGACTAGCTTCTTTTCGCCACCAGAAAGATGGTAGGGAATGCGATCTCTCAGGTGTTCAATCTCTAAAAGACCGAGCGTATCCTTGACTCGTTGTTGGACTTCGGTTTCGGCTAAACCTAATTGGCGTGGCCCAAAAGCCAGTTCATCATAGACACTTGTATTGAACAATTGGGTATCGCTGTTCTGAAAAATGAGTCCAACCTGCTGGAAGAGTTGCCCAGCACGATGGGGATCTTTCAAGAAGTCTTGGTCAATGGTCCAGTCCTTGAAGTGGTACTGACCAGAAGAGAGGGGCAAGAGTCCAACCAGAATTTTAAAAAGGGTAGATTTTCCCGCTCCGTTTGGACCCATCAGGCCAACGGTTTCCCCCTTTTGGATCTGGAGTTGAATATCATGGATTCCAGTCTCCTCGGTGTAGTGGTAATTTCCATCTTGAATGCGAATCATATACTTTCCTTTCTAGCCAAGTAAGATCGTGAAGGTCGTGAGAACTGCCAATTCCAATAGGAAAAAGACGTCTTCCTTCTTCCAGTGGAAGGCTTCTTTGCGCTTTGTATCCATGCCGTAGCCTCGAAGAATCATCGCTTCGTACACTTCTTTTGTATGGTTTTTTGTGGATAGGTACAAGAGACCAAGGAGGGAGCCAAAGAGATTGAGATTCACCTTTTGCCCAACTGTTCTCAGCTGGACGCATTCGATCTGTTGTTGCAAGTGTTTCCCTAAGATATAGCCATATTTGAGTGTGATATCAATGGTTTGCACAAAGGTTTTTGGAACACGTAACTGACGAAGGGCCTCGACCAGTTGCACACTTGTCGTTGTGGCTAGAAAGAGGGAAATATTGAGGACAATCATCCCTGCACGTAGCAAAAAGAGCCCTCCATTTTGAAATCCTTGAAATAAGATGCTAGGCAATATCACAATTGTGGAAATCAGCAGCACCTTGAACAGGACCTTAAAGAGGTGGAGTAGGACCTCTCCAGGAAGCATGGCAATGTGCATTAACAAAAGGATACCAATCAACCACAGTTGGATGGGATGGTGGGCAGTCGTAATGAGAATGGCTAGAATTAAAAAGGAAACGAGTCGCATCCAAGACGAAGTTTTGGCCTTGAATGCGGGCGTCGTTTGTTTCATTTTGCCAAGAAAGTGGCGCAATGTTTGAAGATTCATTTGTAAATAGTGATGGCTTTTGGATGCTTCAAGAGTTGCTTGCTCTTGATGAAGCCAGTCAGGGAGTTTACGCATGAGAAGTTTTTTCTCCGTTCATTGATCGAATGATTTTACTGATGATATAGAAGATAAGGACGGCTGTCACGGCTGAGAGAATATAGCCGATCGCAATTTTAGTTCCAGGAATGGTGTAATCACTAAACAAGGCATCAAATGAGAATCCATTTTTGATCCCTGTTGGAACTTTGCCATGAAGCAGGCTACCCAATTCTTCAGCAGACCATTCACCAAAGGCTGTCCCATCTGCGAGAAGTCCAAGTGGGCTGAGGACGATCAAAGCAAGGAGCACCCAGCGAATTTTTTTAACGAATGAAGTTGTATTGACTGAACTTGGTGTGTACAACTCTGTAGGAGCGACTTGTTTGACAAAACGGTAAATCACAAAGGTGAAGAAGGCTTCGACCCAACCTGCGACAAGGAGGTGAGCACCCAACATAGCAGGCACCGTGATACTCAATCCATAAGGATTATAGAGTGGCTGACCAGCTTCTGACGCGATGAGTGGTTGCAAGCCCAATTCAACACCAGCTAAGAAGGCTGCAGCATTGATCGAAAGATAAGAGCCGACAATGACGCCAAGCGTTTCCTGATGGTGCTTGCGGAACAAGCTATAAATAGCATAACCAACGAAAGGCATCACAATGGCCATGTTGAAAATATTGGCCCCAAGAGCGAGAATACCTCCATCCCCAAATAAGAAGGCCTGTAGCAGTAAGGCGACTGTCAGCGCCAGAGAGGCTGCATAGGGACCTATGAGAATGGCAAGAAGGGTTCCTCCGACAGCGTGAGCGGTCGTTCCGCCAGGGACAGGAACATTAAACATCATCAATAAGAAGGACAAAGAAGCAGCAATCCCAAGCATCGGCGCTAGCTCTTTATTTTCTTTTAATTGGACCTTGACTTTTTTGATGGACAAGACAATAACAGGCGCAGCAGCAACCGCTAAAACTGCACAACTTGCAGGACTAAGGTAATTATCTGGTATATGCATAACAAATTCTCCATTAGTATGATTTAATTTCGTTAACAGATTACCACATTATAAAATCAGGTGTCGTTGCAAAACGAGTCCAACATTTGTTACACTTGCTAGAAAGAGGGAGAAGAAACTAGTTTGAAGGGCTAGAAAGGCTTTTTAAGGTGAATTTAGATAAAATTATTGGTTCCATATCGAAATAGTTGACAGATGTAACGAGCAGTGATACAATGACTGTGATGTTTCGATATCGAAATAAAAAGGAGACAAAATGGACAAGATGCAAGGGGGCCACCAAGCTTTACAGATACGCTTGTTAAATGGGCGTATCTTTCAAAAACTGCTGAGCAAGGAACCAGATGCCCTATACCGAAGTGAACAAGGGAAAATTTTAACGATTTTGTGGAAGCAAGAGTTGGAGTGCGCTACTGCGACAGATATCGCTCTTGCGACGGGTCTAGCCAATAATACATTGACCAGTATGGTTAAGAAATTGGAAGAACAAGGCTTGGTTACGATTCAACCTTGCACACAGGATAAAAGGAAAAAATATATTTCTTTGACAGACCTCGGTTGGGCGCAAAAAGAAATCGGTGACCGCGTTAGTAAAGAGTTGGGTGAGATTTTCTACCAAGGATTTTCGGATCAAGAAATTCAAGAATTTGAAGCCTATCAAGAGCGGATTATCACAAATCTAAAAGCTAAAGAAAATGACATCTAGGGAAAGGAGGCAACAGTTATGATTGGAATAGCAGGTGTAACAGGGAAATTAGGCTCTTATGTGGCTGATCTTGTCGATCAGCAAGGAATTGCTTCTATCCATCTGGCAAGAAGCCCAGAGCGGGCAACAGTCTACGCGTCAGCGGAAATTCGTAAGATGGTGTATGCCAATACTCCAGAGGTGGTTGAGGCCTTAAAGGGTATCGATGTCTTATTGATGGTCTCTGCTCGGGAAAATCCAGAGCGTGTTGAGGAACACACGAGTTTTTTAAATGCCGCAAAGCTAGCGGGGGTGCAGCATATCGTCTATACCTCCTTTTACGGAGCAGATGAAAAAGCAACCTTTACCTTGTCTCGAGATCATGCCCAGACGGAAGCCTATATCAAGGAGTTAGGATTCACCTATACATTTTTGAGAGATAATTTTTACTTGGACTTCTTGATAGATATTGCTCTTGAAAATGGAGAGATTCGTGGTCCAGCAGGAAGTGGGAAGGTTTCAGCAGTTGCCCGTAAGGACACATCTAGTGTTGCAGCAGAGATTCTTTTACATGCTAAGAAATGGGAAAATCAAACCTTGAATCTAACAGGACCAGAGGAACTTTCCATGGAAGAGATCGTAGCGCTTCTCTCAGAAGAGACCGGTAAGACCATCGCGTATGTGGATGAATCAGTAGAAGAAGCCTATGAGTCACGGAAAAAATGGCCAGCACAAACTTGGGAGTATGATGCCTGGGTCAGTACCTATACAGCGATTAAAGCTGGAGAACAAGCTGGAGTTTCAGCAGATGTCGAAAAAGTCCTAGGGCATCCAGCAAGTAGCTTATTGGATATTCTTAGAGACAGAAAACTTATTGAGGAAAAATATGATTGAATACAAACATGTAGCCTTGCGCTACACGGATAAAAACATTTTAAAAGATGTCAATCTCCGCATTGAAAATGGAGAATTTATGGTTCTTGTGGGACCTTCAGGATCTGGAAAGACTACCATGATCAAGATGGTGAACCGTCTTTTGGAACCGACAGATGGCAATATCTATATGGATGGGAAACGCATCAAAGACTATGACGAACGGGAGTTACGTCTCAGTACCGGCTATGTCCTTCAAGCCATTGCCCTATTTCCAAACTTGACCGTTGCGGAAAATATTGCTCTCATTCCTGAGATGAAGGGCTGGAGCAAGGAGCAAATCGCTTCGAAAACAGAAGAACTCTTGGCCAAGGTGGGGCTTCCTGCTGCAGAGTATGCAAATCGCATGCCTAGTGAATTATCTGGTGGGGAGCAACAGCGGATTGGTATTGTGCGCGCTATCATTGGAGAACCAAAAATTCTATTGATGGACGAACCTTTTTCAGCCTTGGATGCCATCTCTCGCAAGCAGTTGCAGGCTCTTACTAAAGACTTGCACAAAGAATTCGGTATGACGACTATCTTCGTAACACATGATACGGATGAGGCCTCAAAATTAGGGGATCGAATTGCAGTTCTGCAGGATGGAGAAATTCGTCAGGTGGCAGACCCTGAAACAATTTTACAAGCGCCTGCGACAGACTTTGTCGCAGATTTGTTTGGAGGTGCTCACCATGTCTAAACTACTTACAACTTTTCAAGAACGTTTTGGGGACTGGGTCACTGCACTGGGGCAACATTTGCAACTGTCATTACTGACCTTGCTTCTTGCGATTTTTCTGGCTGTTCCATTAGCTATTTATTTGAGTATCCACAAAAGAACAAGCAACTGGGTTTTACAGATAGCTGGGATCTTCCAGACCATTCCTTCCATGGCTCTTTTGGGCCTCTTCATTCCTATTATGGGAATTGGGACGCTTCCGGCCTTAACAGCTCTTGTCATCTATGCCATTTTCCCGATCCTTCAAAATACCATTACCGGTTTACAAGGGATTGATCCAAGCCTTGAAGAAGCAGGAATCGCCTTTGGGATGACCAAGTGGGAGCGACTCAAGAAGTTCGAGATTCCCTTGGCCATGCCCGTCATTATGTCTGGGATTCGCACGGCAGCCGTGATGATTATTGGGACAGCTACCCTAGCTGCCTTGATTGGAGCAGGGGGACTTGGTTCCTTTATCCTCCTAGGGATTGACCGCAATAATGCCAGTCTGATTTTGATCGGTGCCCTATCTTCTGCCTTCTTAGCTATCGCATTTAACCTTCTTCTCAAATGGATGGAAAAGGCCAAATTGCGGACCATCTTTGCGGCTTTTGCTGTGATGGTTATTGGATTAGGAGCTTCTTATACACCAAGTCTTCTTCCAAAACCGAAGAAAGAAAATCTGGTCATCGCTGGAAAGTTAGGACCAGAACCTGAAATTCTCGCCAATATGTATAAGATCTTGATCGAGAAAAATACAGATATGACAGTGACCGTCAAACCGAATTTTGGCAAGACCACCTTCCTCTATGAAGCCCTGAAAAAAGGGGATATCACTATCTATCCAGAGTTTACAGGTACGGTGACCGAAAGTCTCCTCAAGCCAGCACCACAAGTCAGTCATGATCCAGAAACGGTCTATCAAGCTGCCCGAGATGGGATCAAGCAACAAGACGACCTAGCCTTGCTCAAACCCATGGCTTATCAAAACACCTACGCTGTCGCAGTGCCTAGGAAGATTGCCCAGGAGTATGGCCTTAAGACCATTTCAGATTTGAAAAAGGTGGAAGGGCAACTCAAGGCAGGCTTTACCTTGGAGTTTAACGACCGAGAAGACGGAAACAAGGGCCTGCAGAAGGTCTATGGTCTTCATCTACAAGTCTCCACCATGGAACCAGCCCTTCGCTACCAAGCTATCCAGTCTGGCGATATCCAGATAACAGATGCCTACTCAACAGATGCCGAGCTGGCTCGCTATGACCTGGTGGTCCTTGAAGATGACAAACAACTCTTCCCACCTTACCAAGGAGCACCCCTCATGAAAGAAGCTCTTCTTAAGAAACACCCTGAATTGGAAGCTGTTCTCAATCAGTTAGCTGGTAAAATCACAGCAGAGCAAATGAGCCAGATGAACTACCAAGTCGGAGTAGAAGGCAAGTCTGCTGCTCAAGTGGCGCGTGACTTTTTGGTAAAAGAAGGGTTTATTAAAAATTAACAAACCATTCTCAAGTCTTTGCACTTGAGGATTTTTTGATAGAAAGCAATTTTAACCCCTTTCAGCAAGCTTTTGTTATAGAGGGAGAGACCTTCTCTTCAAAAACTCTCCATTGAGTCTAGCTTAAAATTGTGTTACAATAAGCCTTGAAAACGAATGAAAGTATATGGAAACAAGTATGAAAATAAGACCAGTGATTGGAATTACAGGAAATGAAAGACCCTTCCCGGATGATCCAGACGCGAACATGAGTTATGCGGCGACTGGTTTTGTCGAAGCGGTCAAAGAAGCAGGAGGGATTCCCTTGATCTTGCCGATTGGAGATGCAGCCTTGGCCAAAGACTACATATCGATGATTGATAAGCTCATCATTACCGGTGGACAAAATGTCTTGCCCAAGTTTTACGGAGAAGAAATCACCATCGACAGTGATGACTACCTCTTGAAACGCGATCTCTTTGAGTTGGCTTTGATTGAAGAAGCGCGTGCGGCTAAAAAAGCGATCTTTACCGTCTGCCGTGGGACCCTGCTCTATAATGTCGCTCTAGGGGGAACTCTGTATCAAGACATTGAACACCACTGGCAGGACAATCCAGGTCAGTACACCAGCCAAGAGTTGGTGACCAAGGATCAGACGATCCTGCAAGAGATCTATGGTAAGACCAGTCGCATCAATTCTTTCCATCATCAAAGTATTAAAGACTTGGCAGATGGTTTAGAAGTGATCGCGCGGGATCCTAAAGATGACATCATAGAAGCCGTTCAATCCACAGATGAGAGTCGTTTCCTCGGCGTTCAGTGGCATCCGGAATTGCGTTTTGACAAGAGCCCAGCAGATCGCAAGCTCTTTGAATATGTTGTGAATGACTTATAACGAAGACCGAGGCTGGGACAAAAGTCCTAGCCTCTCAATTATCTTTTGATTGTCGAGCAAGACGCAGTGGTTGAGTGGGCTCTACTACGCTGATTTCATCAGCTTTTACAGCCCTACTCAACTGTGCGGAGGTGGGACGACGAAATCGAATTCTAACGAATGACCGATTTCTGTCCCACTCTCTTTTCTTTAATCTGCGTAAGAAAGACTGTAAATTGTGCCTAGGTTTTGGAGGAGGATGCGCTACAATAGAGCTAGTAGAATGAGGAGGATTAGGACATGTATCAATTTCCAAAGGATTTTTTATGGGGGAGTTCGACCTCGGGCCCTCAAACAGAAGGGCGTCTAGCCCAGGATGGAAAGGGAGACAATCTCTGGGATTACTGGTATAGGATCGAGCCCAACCGCTTTTATCAAGGGCAAGGACCAGAGAAAACATCGACTTTTTATGAACACTGGGAAGAAGATCTGGACCTCTTGTTAGAAACCGGCCACACTGCCTTTCGAACCTCTATCCAGTGGTCACGTATTTTCCCAGAAGGACGAGGGGAAATCAATCAAGCAGGTGTTGAGTTCTACCGCCGTGTCTTTGAAAAGATTAAAGAAAAAGGGATTCACCTCTTGGTCAACCTCTATCATTTTGATTTACCGATGGCTCTTCAAGAGCAAGGGGATGGTTGGGAAAATAAAGAAACCGCCTATGCTTACCAGGAATATGCGCGTTTTTGTTTCAAGACCTATGGAGATCTGGTCGATCAGTGGATCACCTTTAATGAACCTATTGTCCCTGTAGAATTTGGTTATTTTTATGATGCCCATTTTCCTCATAAGGTAGACGCAGCAGCAGCTGTAAAAGTAGCCTACCACACCCAGTTAGCAAGCTCTCTAGCAGTGAAGGCCTGTCATGAGGTGAATCCTAATTACCGTATCGGGATTGTGCTCAATTTGACACCAGCCTATCCTCGGAGCCAGCATCCAGAAGATGTGAAAGCTGCGCGTATTGCCGAGCTCTTTCAAGCCAAATCTTTTTTAGATCCATCTGTTCTTGGTCATTATCCTGAAGAATTAGTGGAGATCCTACGGGAGCGTGATCTCTTACCGGATTATGATCCCTTTGAATTGCGCTTGATCGAGGAAAATACGGTGGATTACCTAGGGGTTAACTATTACCAGCCACTCCGTGTAGCAGCTCCTCGTTATGCTCCAAATCCAGCATCTCCCTTACTCTTTGAACAATTTTATGAACCCTATGTCATGCCAGGACGCAAGATCAATCCCCACCGAGGTTGGGAAATCTATGAGCAAGGTTTGTATGACATTGCCCAAAATATCAAGGAAAACTATGGCAATATCGAGTGGATCCTGACCGAAAACGGGATGGGAGTTGAAGGAGAGGAAAAATTTCGCAAGGATGGAGTGATCCAAGACGATTACCGGATTGACTTTGTCAAAGACCATCTTCGCGAGCTCCACCGGGCTATTCAAGATGGTGCCAACTGTAAAGGCTATCTGATCTGGACCTTTATTGACTGCTGGTCATGGCTCAATGGCTACAAGAACCGCTATGGTTTAGTTGAGTTGGAGCTCGAAAGTCAAAAACGAACCCTCAAAAAATCTGGTCATTGGTTCCGTAAGTTGAGTCAGCGGAATGGATTTGAAGAGTAGAAAAAGCAACCTATCAACCAAGATGTTGATAGGTTTTTCTTAACCCTCCCTTAACTAGACCAATTTTCTTGAATTTCCTAGTTGACAAACTGTAAGAAGTATTGTATACTGACTCCGCTGGTTGCTTTTTGGTCAAATTAGACTAGACCAATTTTAAAGTAACTGAGAAATCGACCATGGGTCGTTTGACTAAGTAAAGGGGAAAGTATAGCAAGGCTATATCGTAAAAACTATGTGCGGAATCGTTGGTGTTGTAGGAAATACAAATGCTACTGATATTTTGATTCAAGGACTTGAAAAACTCGAATACCGAGGCTATGACTCTGCGGGTGTTTTTCTGGCTAGTGAAGGCAAGAGCCAATTGGTAAAGGCAGTTGGCCGTATTGCAGAATTGTCATCTAAGGCAGAAGGTGTCGAAGGGACAGCTGGGATTGGACATACCCGTTGGGCCACTCATGGAAAACCAACTGAGGACAATGCTCACCCACACCGCTCTGAAACAGGTCGCTTTGTTTTGGTCCACAACGGGGTCATTGAAAACTATCTTGAAATCAAGGAAGAATACCTAGCAGGTCACCATTTCAAGGGGCAAACAGATACAGAAATCGCTGCCCACTTGATCGGAAAATTTGCTGAAGAAGAGGGCTTGTCTACGCTTGAAGCCTTCAAAAAAGCCCTCCACATCATCCGTGGGGCCTATGCTTTTGCTTTGATGGATGCGGAAGATCCAAGCACCATCTATGTAGCGAAAAATAAGTCACCACTCTTGATCGGTCTTGGAGATGGTTACAATATGGTTTGCTCTGATGCTATGGCCATGATTCGTGAAACCAACCAATACATGGAAATCCATGACCAAGAGTTGGTCATTGTCAAGGCTGACAGCGTTGAAGTACAAGACTATGATGGAAACGTCAAAGAACGGGCAAGCTACACGGCTGAACTTGACCTTTCTGATATTGGAAAAGGGACTTACCCATACTACATGCTCAAAGAAATCGATGAGCAACCAACTGTCATGCGTAAGTTGATCCAAGCCTATACAGATGAATCTGGTCAAGTAGTGGTAGAGCCAGCTATCATCAAAGCGGTTCAAGAAGCAGACCGCATCTACATTCTTGCAGCTGGAACTTCTTACCATGCTGGATTTGCTTCTAAGAAAATGCTAGAAGAGTTGACGGATACTCCAGTAGAACTCGGTATCTCCTCTGAGTGGGGCTACGGCATGCCACTTCTCAGCAAGAAACCACTCTTCATCTTTATCAGCCAATCTGGTGAAACAGCCGATAGCCGCCAAGTATTGGTCAAAGCCAATGAAATGGGCATTCCAAGCTTGACAGTGACCAATGTTCCAGGATCTACTCTTTCACGTGAAGCAGACATGACTATGTTGCTCCATGCTGGTCCTGAAATTGCGGTCGCTTCCACCAAGGCTTATACGTCTCAAATCGCAGCCCTTGCCTTTCTGGCTAAAGCTGTTGGGGAAGCCAATGGCAATGAGAAGGCCAAAGCCTTTGATTTGGTGCACGAATTGTCTATCGTTGCCCAATCGATCGAATCAACCCTTTCAGAAAAAGAAGTGATCGACGAAAAAGTTCGTGGCTTGTTGGAAACAACCCGCAATGCTTTCTATATTGGACGTGGCCAAGATTACTATGTTGCTATGGAAGCCAGTCTGAAACTAAAAGAAATTTCTTACATCCAATGTGAAGGCTTCGCTGCGGGTGAGTTGAAACACGGTACTATCGCTCTGATCGAAGAGGGTACACCGGTTATCGCCCTCTTGTCTGATCCAGTCCTAGCCAGCCACACACGTGGAAACATCCAAGAAGTGGCAGCACGTGGGGCTCATGTCTTAACCATTGCAGAAGAAAATGTCGCTAAAGAGACAGATGATTTGGTCTTGACAGCGGTTCACCCTTACCTCTCTCCAATCTCAATGGTGGTACCAACCCAATTGATTGCCTACTTTGCAACCATTCATCGTGGGCTCGATGTTGATAAACCACGGAACCTTGCTAAGTCTGTAACAGTTGAATAAAATTATCTATATAGAAAAAAACATCCTCGTTAGGTTTTTCCTAGCGAGGATGTTTGCTTTATTTATCAAAACCTTGCAAGGCTTTGAGGCGTTCTTCTGTTTGTCCCTTGGCATCTAGTTTTTTACCTTGGTAAACAGCAGATTCCCATGATCCATACATTGGATTTGGGAAGATGATGAATTTTTCACCGAATTCTTTTTGCAATTCGTCCAATTTCTTGTCGCGATCAGCTTCAGAGGTCTTAGAGAAGTCTGCAAAGTCAACCAGGTTGTCCCCAAAGAGCAAGACAAGATTGGTCTTTTCTTGTACAGCTTGGCGACGGCCTTCTTTTGATTTGACGCCATCTTCTAAGAACATGAGGTGGTCACGTCCTTGAACAGGAATGCCTTCTTTTTCAAGGTTCTTAATGGTATCATCTACTTGAGAGGTTGTACGGTCAGAAATGTAGTAGATTTGAACCCCGTTTTGATCCGCATATTGAAGGAAATCTTTGGCACCTGGCACCGCTTTTGCGGCTGCTTTTTTCACCCAAACATCCCAATCTTTAGGATTGAAGGCCGTACCATCTTTGACGTTTTGAACTTGGTAAGGGCTGTTGTCTAAAACAGTTTCGTCCAAATCCAAGACGATGGAATAAGGCTTATCAGAAGGAGTTTGGAGGATCACTTTCAAACGGTCAGTAGCGACATTGTAGCCTTGTAAATACAAAGCCTTGGTTTCTGCTGCCTTTTGGTACCAGAGAACAGACATGGTATTTTCTTGTGAGCGCTGCTGATCATAGGTCATCGTCACCTGATTTTTAGTGCTACTTGCTTTTGTCTCTTGCGTTTTGTTGGTGTTGCTTCCACAACTCGTCAGTAAAATGACAGAAGCAAGAGCAGAAACGATGGTAAAGGTGGTTTTTGTTGTTTTCATAAACCGTACACTCCTTAAAATTATTCTATAAAAATTATACTCCTTTCAATCTTGCCTGACAAGAAAGAGAAGAAGGTGTCTAGGAATCGGTGAAAAGAAAAAGAAGGAAAAACGCTGCTATGAAAGGTTTCTTCGCCTCAACATATGCTATTTTTTCCTTTAAAAGAAGGGATATAGTTTTCTGCTATAACCGGATCAAGAAAAGATCAAAGCATCCCTTTTCTTCTAAAATGAAACAATAAAGAAAGATACTCGCAAGTCCCTATTTTCAAGCACTTGCGTTTTTTTGATGCCTTTCTCAATAAAGAAATTTTAAGGCCTTGATAGGGAAAATATATTAGTCAGCTACTTTTTGAGGTGATATCATGGTTACAAATTCCAGAAGGAAAGCAGTCAGTCTTTCTGTTGGAGAAATATTGAGGAGGATGTACAGTATGAGTAAAAAAGAATTGGTTCTTCGTGCCATTCGAGGCGAAACAGTAGAGCGAATCCCTGTAGGATTTTGGCTCCATTATGTGACCCAAGAAGAAAAAGAATTGGGTCTAGACAATCCGGCTGTAGTAGAAAAAAGTATTAAGGGCCACCAACACTATGTAGAAGAAATTTCACCTGATTTTGTCAAGATCATGAGTGATGGCTTCTTCCGCTATCCGAGTGCTCTTTATTCGAGAGAGATCAGATCGATCCGAGAATTGAAGGATATTCAACCGATTGGAGAGCATCATCCATGGATTGAAAAACAAATCGAGGTGGTCAAGGAAATTTGTTCTCATTTCCATGAAGAGATTGCTTCTTTCTACAATATCTTCTCGCCCATTTCTTATTTGAAACGCTGGTTCCGTACGGATCAATCTCGTGGAGACCAAGTGATTGCAGACTTTATCAAGGAAGATCCAGAAACTTTAGCTCATGTCCTTGACGTGATTGCAGGAGACATCGCTACTTTAAGTCGTCGCTTGATCCAAGAAGCAGGTATTGAAGGTATTTACTTTTCAACCCAGCAGATCCAAGATGAGCGTGTGACAGATGAAGAATACCGCAAGTTCATTGAGCCTAGCAGCATCGCTGTCCTAGAAGCAGCCAATGAAGCTGGAGGCATCAATATCCTTCATATTTGTGGTTTTGAAGGGGCCAGCAATGAAGTGGAGCTCTTCAAGGATTATCCAGCCCAAGTCATTAACTGGGCGACCCATCATGAAGGCCTTAGCCTAGCCGCAGGTCGTAAACTTTTCGGCGATCGTGCCGTCTTGGGTGGCTTTGTCAATGGCAAGAAAGGTTTGCTCTACCAAGGGGAACGAGAAGCTATTGAGCAAGAAACGCGTCGCTTGGTGGCTGAAGCCGGAAGTCGTGGTTTGATTCTTGGAGCAGACTGCACCGTGCCAGATGATTTCCAATTGGAACGCTTAGATTGGGTGCGTCAAGCAGCCGTATTGTAAAAAGAAAGGAGAGGGAGATGAAAAAGATCAATGTATGGTGTATCCTGGTAACCGTTTTGTTTTTGCTTCTCGGGCTTAGTAAAGTTGCTCTAGCAAGCAGTCATGGGATTGTACGGAAAGATCCGGACATCGAAAAATTGGAGAAAATTCCAGCCCATAGTCTCTCTCTCCTTCGCCCCTCTGATATAGCGGGAATTTTACTTCTTGAAGATCAGTGATAAAAAAAGATGAAGAGCTTGATAAAAAATATATATTAGTCAAAGCATAATTGAAGTGATAAGATAACAAACAAGAAAAGATAGAACGAGGTAAGAACATGTCATCAAAAAGAGAATTAGTGTTAAAAGCTTTTAAAGGAGAAGCAGTTGACCGTGTGCCAGTTGGATTTTGGCATCATTTTACAACAGAAGAAGAATGGTTGAAAGGATTTTCTAATCCGGAAATTATTGAAAAAAACCTCAATGGTCATAAAAACTTCCTTCACAAGGTCAAACCAGACTTTGTCAAACTCATGAGCGATGGTTACTTTGCTTATCCAAACCCAGCCATTCACAAAGGTCTGGAAAATATCTCTGACTTAGCAGGGATTGAACCACTCGGAGCAGATCATCCATGGATCACAGAGCAGGTAGAGCTCGTTAAAAAAATCCGTGCCGGTTTTGAAGAAGACATTGTGGCTATCTACAATATCTTTGCTCCGGTGACCTACTTCAAATGGTTGGTCGGAGAAGTTTCAGGTGGAGATGACTTGATCGCTAACTTTATCGATCAAGATGCAGCAACTCTTAAAAAAGTATTGGATACAATTGGCCAAGATATTGCAAGTTTGAGCCAACGAATCATTAAAGAAGCAGGAGCAGACGGGATCTACCTCAGTGTTCAAAGTATCCAAGATGCGCGTGTCAGTCAGGAAGTTTACAAACAAGTCATCGCACCGAGTGAACTCCATGTCTTAGAGACAGCTAATGAAGCTGGTGGCGTAAATATCCTTCATATCTGTGGCTACGAAGGAGCTCGCAATGATATCCATCTCTTCACAGACTACCCAGCCCAAGTCATTAACTGGGCAGTCGGACCAGAAGGCATCAGCCTAGCAGAAGGACGCGAAATCTTCGGTGGACGTACGGTTCTTGGTGGTTTTGAAAATGGCAAAAATGGTCTTCTCTACACAGGAGACAAGGCTGCCATCCAAGCAGAAACCAAACGCATCATCGCAGAAACAGGAACGACAGGCTTGGTCATCGGTGCCGATTGTACCATCCCAAGTGACATTGATGAAGAACGAATCGAATGGGTTCGTGAAGCTGCAGCAGAATAAGGAAAATAGAAAAAGGGAGAACAGAGTATGAGTAAAAAAACATGGATTATCGGTGGGGTGGCAGTACTTGCCATTGCAGGTGCAACCATTCTTGGACGGAGCTTGAACCATGCAAACGACAGCAAGGGCTCAACAGGATCGAACAAGGTGACAACCTTGAAAGTAGCCCACACTCAAAACTATGTACCGTATGATTTCGTTGATGAAAAAGGGGAATCAGATGGCTATGAAGTAGCCGTTCTCAAAGCCATTGACGAAAAACTACCAGACTACAAGTTTGAGTACACTGGAACGAGTGATGACGATCTCTTGATCGGTCTAGAATCTGGTAAATACGATATCGGAACCAAAGGAGCTTGGTATACCGAAGAACGTGCCAAGAAATTTATCATTCCAAAAGAACCAATTGGAGCAAGTATCATCGGTTTTACCGTACGGAAAGAAGATGCGAATAAATACAAGAACATCGATGACTTCGCTAAAGAAAAAGGAAAATTGGTTCCAATTTCACCACAAAATGCACAATGGAATGTTATTAAAGAATACAATGAAAAGCATAAGGACCAACAAATCGAATTAACAGCTGCGGAATCTTTCAAAGTCGCAGATGCTTATGCTTGGGTTCTTGAAGGACGTTACGATGCCTTCTTTGACATCAAACTTTCCTTTGAAAAAGCTGTCACAGATAAAGATGGTTCTTACCACCAATATGCGGACAAACTGAGCTGGTTTGCCTACAAAGGAATTCCAACTTACCCATTGATCCATAAGGATAAGAAAAACGAAAAATTTGCGGAAGCATACAGCAAGGCTATCAAAGAGTTAGAAAAAGATGGTACACTTGCTAAATTGTCGAAAAAATATTTCGGTGAAGATGTCTTCAGTTATGTAGATAAAGAGAAATAAGATGGAACTGGGTGCGCATAGCCCCAGCTTCCTTATTTCTATACGGATACAGAAAGGAAAAGAAACATGGTCTCATACGACATTTCCAAGGTCTGGTCATTTATTCCAACCTTGGTCCAAGCCCTACCAGCGACCCTAGCTTTGATGGTTTTAACGACGGTTCTCGGTTCTGCATTTGGCTTGGTTTTGACCTGGGCACAAGTATCAGAAGATAAGGTAGGAGCAGGTCTTGCAAAAGGTTATGTCTTTACTTTGCGTTGTACCCCTCCGATTGTCTTACTCTTTTTGGTCTTTTATGGACTTCCCCAATTTTTGAACTGGTGGTTGGGCATTGACATTGACCACTGGTCCAAGTTTGTCTTTGTTCTTGTGGCCATGTTTCTTCTCTTTGCCGCTATGATCTCTGAAGTCTTCAAGGCAGCCTATTTGGCCATTCCAAAAGGTCAGATGGAAGCAGGCTTGAGTATCGGCTTGACGCCAGCTCAAACCATTTGGCGGATTGTCCTTCCCCAAGCCTTTCGCGTGGCTCTTCCAAATATGACGACCGCCATCTTGAATCTCATGCGCGATGCCGCTTTGGCTTATACCATTGGCTTTATAGATATTATGGGAGCAGGCAACAACTTGATCAGCCGCAATCTTGGGAATTATTCCCTCGAGACCTATACAGCTGTAGCAGTGATCTACTGGGGAATTGCCCTTGTGATCTCCTTCTCCGCTCAATTCCTTGAGAAACGACTCAGTGTAACAGAAAGGTAGCTTATGGATTTCAATTTTATTAGTAAAGCATTTCTAGCCACCTTGGGTGGTGTTCCAGTGACCCTTCTGATCATGGTCGTATCGATCCTCTTGAGTTTCCTTCCAGCCCTCTTTTTGGCGCTCGGTCAGATTTATAAGGTCAAAGGTGTTCGCAGTTTCTCAGTGATTTACTTAGCTTTTATCCGCGCGACGCCTCCGATTCTCTTGATTCTCTTCTTTTATAGTCTCTTTCCCAGCCTCTTAAATAGCTTTTTTAAGAGTATTGGCAGTCACTTTAATGTCTTTGAGATCAATCCCATTTACTATGCCTTTATCATCTTTAGCTTGATGACAACGGGGAGTCTGGCTGAAATTCTACGGTCAGCCATTCTGACGGTGGATAAGGGCCAGCTAGAAGCAGCGCAAGCCATTGGTTTGACCAATCGCCAAGCCTATATCCGCATTGTTTTTCCACAAGCGCTTCGTGCGGCCCTGCCCAATCTGTGTAACTTGGTTATCAACTTGGTCAAAGGAACTTCCCTTGTCTTTGTCATGACCATCAAGGATATCACTGCCATTGCCAAAGTCGAAGCCTCTTATGGCTATCAATATTTTGAATCCTATCTAGTGATTTTTATTCTTTATATTGTCATTTGTGGGGTGATTCAATGGGGATTCAATCTCTTAGAAAAACGCCTGACACTCGCATAGAAGAAGGAGAAATAAGAAGATGTTAGAAGTAGAACACGTATCGAAAAAATTTAAGGACCACCAGGTCTTGGTAGATGTTAATCTCAAGGTCAACCAAGGGGATGTGGTCGTTATTTTGGGGCCATCTGGATCAGGAAAAACAACCTTCCTTCGCTGCCTCAATCACTTGGAAAAGGCAGATACAGGTCACCTCACCCTAGGTGGAAAAGAGTATGACCTCTCAAAGCTCAGTAAAAAAGAAATTCTAGAAATCCGCCAAAAGACAGCCTTTGTCTTCCAGCATTACAATCTCTTTGCCAATAAAACAGCCCTTGAAAATATCTTGGAAGGCCTGATTGTAGCCCGCAAGATTCCAAAAGAAGAAGCTCTTCAACGGGCAGAATCCGCCCTTGAAAAGGTCGGTCTCCTCGCTTATAAGGATTACTATCCTTCGCAATTGTCAGGTGGCCAGCAGCAACGGATCGGAATCGCGCGTGCCATCGCAGTGAAACCAGACGTGATTTTGCTAGACGAGCCGACTTCAGCGCTAGACCCAGAGTTGGTCGGGGATGTACTAGCTGTTATGAAGCAACTAGCCCAAGAAGGAGTGACCATGGTTGTAGTGACACATGAGATGAGCTTTGCGCGTGATGTGGCTAATCATGTCATCTTTATGGATGGCGGTCACATCATCGAAGAAAATGAACCGCATGAATTCTTCAATAGTCCAAAGGAAGAGCGAACTAAACAATTCCTTTCACGGATTTTATCCGACGCCACCTACAGTGTCGAATACATGATTTAACAGGAGACACACCCAGTAAGGGTGTGTTTTTTAGAATCTGGAAAAAATTCTTAAAAATTGGGTCATTTTTTAAAAATCATTACGAATAATATAAGTGAGAGGGAACATATGACTGATAAAAAACAACGATTAATGCTACTATTCTTACTGACTTTGTTTCTAGGAGGCTGCAGTCTTTTTACAGATAAAGCTGCTGAGAGAAGGGAAATGATTCAGATAGCAGAAAGCACGAAAATGGAGCGAGCGATAAAACACTTGTTAATCAGTATCGATCCTAAAGCTTTCACTTCAGAAGGAGTCATTCACTCCTATACCTTGATAAAAGGTGAATTGGAATACAATCCAATGGGAGGCATGAATGTATCTCTCGTTATCAATGGCGATAAAAAGTTAACGATCGATACGACTGTTCAAATGGAGGATTCAGGACAGTTCGAAGCAGGTAGTTACGGTATTTCAGCAAGATTAGATGATCTGTTAAGTAAAGCAGAAGAGACTGGGAAATAAACTCATTTAGGTAAATACCCCTAATCTAATATAGTTAAATAGAAACATTTATGGATCAAAACCAATATGTTACATCAATAGCTAGTGCTTGTAACGATTTGGCAACATTTTTTAACAAAAGTAACATTTCAGGTATGAATAGAATTTTGTATAATAAATTCTAAGAAACCTGAAGAAAGAATGGGAAGAAGATGAAAAAAAGTAAATTAATTGTGTTGATAATGGTAGTATTTAGCTTGAGCTTAGGAGGCTGTAGCTTTTTAAATGGACAATCTGCCAAGAAACAAGAAATGATTCAAATCGCAGAGAGTAAGAAGATGAAAGTGGCGATTGAAAATATGTTGAAAAAATTAGACCCTAAAGCTCTTACTCCAGAAGGAAAAATAAAAACATATAAAATTTCTAAAGATGATTTAGATTATAATCCGATGGGAGGGCTTATGATCAAAATCATTATCAATGACAATGAAAATTTATTGTTAAGTACAACTATACAAGAAGATTCAGTTACTGGTAAGTATGAAGAGACATACTACGGTAAAACAAAGGAATTGAACGATCTTCTGAAGGGAAATTGAAATGGCTGAAAATTTAAATTTTAATGATCAACAAAATGTTAAAACTGCATTACTTGAGTATGAAAAGGATATAAAAGTTGGACGGGAATTCGATATTGGTCCCAAGAATGAAGAGTACATTGGTCACGTTTCTCATATATATGACAGTACCAATGGAAATGAAGAACAAGTTTTTGTATTAACAAATAATGGTATGGGAATTAATGAAGATCCAGTCCCCTATACTGCTTCTGATGAAGATCGTGCCCAAATCCATGATGTGACAGTTTTGATGAAGGGATCTGAAACTGAAACAAGTACACAAAAATTACTCCATGATACATATACGGATTGGGTAAAGACGGATTTGCCAGCAGCTTCTAACATTCTTGGTCCCAATGGAGCGGCGAACTATGCGACAGATTATGCGAAAAGATTCACTAGAGATAAGATTAAGGAGAATTTGAAAAAAAGGGATGAAACTGCCGATTATAATATTTCGGAGCTTATTAGTTATCCGTTTGGTTTACTCGATAAAAATGTTGGAAATAATGTAAAAAGCTTTGTCAAGAGTATTAGAAGTAATCCAATAACAAATGCTTATCGTGAGGCGAAAGCAAATCTATATGGTATGGGAACGGATATTCTAATTGATAGTCAAGCAAAGTTTCCAGTATTTATTGGGGCTACCATTTTAAAAGAGTACAACAAAGATAGAGGTACTTTCCCACCTCCGCAGTTTAAAGATGCTGCAGCTCATTTGAAAGAGGTGATCCGAAAATACCCCAATGCCAAGATCGATCTATACGGCCACTCTCTAGGGTCTATGAATATTCAGTATGCGCTTGCCTGTTTGACGGAAGAGGAAGCTTCTCATATTGGGACTGTCCATCTATATAATGGCCCTAATGCCTATCCCATCTTAACACCCGAGCAAAAAGCGCGTATAGATGCGCTGAAGTACAAAATCTACAACCACATTGACCATAAAGATTTGGTTAGCTTGGGCTATCAGGATTCTGGAAGCAAGGAATCCAGTGGGATTGTCAAGCACCTCAAAACTAAGGATTTGAAAAATACCGGCTTGCAGCACATGATGCATGGTTATATCTATGATAAGGATGGGAATTTGGTTCTTGAAAAGGGAACGGAAGCCATCACTCGCAAGGAAATCATTGAAGAGCGGATGAAGGTTTACTATCGCCTAAAAGATAAATTACAAAAAACAGGTGGTGGACTGAGCTCAAGTGAACGGATTTATCTTGATGCTTTGCAGGCGCGCTTGGCTTCTGATGAGCTGATTCGAGTAGTGGATGAAGGGCTGGAGCAAGCTCAGAAATCTAAGGCACAACTGGATACAGATTTAGAAGCTTTGGAGAAAGTATTACAGACCGTTCCGAAAGGCTTCATTCTCAATCTTTCCGAAGTAGAAGAGGCCTATGCACAGGCTGGTGCAACAAGGCAAACAGTTGTCACTGAAGTAAGAGAAAGATTCGACAACCGTTTGGCTGCATATCAGTCCTTATCGAATGAATTTCATGCTTTAAACGAGCAAGTGAATGCAGGAATTGAGCTCTTAAAAGCAAAAGATCAAGAAATAGCCGGAGAAATGAACCAGTGGGAACAACTAGCTTATTAATTTCATCTACTCTTTCAAAAAAGGAAAAGAAACTAGATCACTTGGAAAGAGAGTTCCAAAAAGCGCGCTTGGAGCTAGATGAAAAGCGTTGCCTAGTGGAAAGAAAACAGCAGCTCTTCACCCAGATGCTGGAAGAAGAATATGCGATGGCAGCTTCCTTTTTACAAAAGCAGGAGGTTGATGTCAGTTGTGGATGGGAGTCCCTCCATCGCTGTATCGAAGAGTATGATCTCGAAGCTAGAGAAGCTGCACAAGTAGCCTTAAAACAGATCGAAATCGAGGAAGAGAATTTATGGCAATCCTACCGGAAAGATAGACGCCAACTGGAAGAGGAGTTTGCACAAGATAAAGTTTCATAGTATAGAAGAGGAGGAAGTATGGGTGATAGTCCAGTCAAAGATTTCTTTGATTTAGATATGAAAGATAAGATGAGGATCATCGAAAGCCGAAAGAAACTTGAAAAAGATTTAATCCGGGTTGTCTATGCGCCCGTTTTATTGACCTGCAAGGCAGGAGTTGAGAAACGTTACAATGATGGCTTGACTGCGATTACAACAGTAGCCGAAGAAGACGTCCAGGTCGTTGGAAAGCAACTGGATCAATCCATGGTGGGTCAATTTGCTAAAAATGTACAGACGGTTATTCAAGAAAAAGCTGGTAAATTTAAATCTATCTAGCCAAGAACTTCTATTTAAATATGGAATCTGGAGTGACTCCAGATTTTTTTAATAAATTTAAAAAATTATGTAAAAAAGTGTTGACAAAGAATTCAGTCTGCGCTATAATAATTTATGTAAACAAAAAGAGGTTGAAAAAGCCTACTGGTTTACAAGATCAATAGTGGAAAGGAGATGGTGATATGCTATTTCCAGAATTAAGACAACTAATTGATAAAAGGAAAAATAGAAACTGTTAGCCTGTAGGGCTATTATTAAATAAATGAATTAAAATTATGTAAACAATCAAACAGCAGCCAATTGGTCTGCTAATTTTCAAGAATGAATTAAAATTATGTAAATTAGAGGTATACAATATGAACAACAACTTTAACAATATGGATGATCTTTTCAATCAACTAATGGGAAACATGGGTGGTTTTCGTTCTGAAAGCCGTCGCTACATGATCAACGGTCGTGAAGTGACACCAGAAGAATTCGCTATTTACCGCCAAACTGGTCAACTTCCAAATGAAGGAAGTGAGCAAGTGCAACACCATCAAGGTAAAGGAATGAAACAAGATGGGATCCTTGCAAAACTTGGTCGTAACTTGACCGAAGAAGCTCGTGAAGGAAAATTGGATCCGGTCATCGGACGTAATAAAGAAATTCAAGAAACTGCTGAAATCTTGTCTCGTCGTACCAAGAACAACCCTGTCCTTGTAGGGGATGCCGGTGTTGGTAAAACAGCAGTTGTAGAAGGTTTGGCACAAGCTATTGTGAACGGGGATGTTCCAGCGGCTATCAAAAACAAAGAAATCATCTCGATTGATATTTCTGGTCTAGAAGCTGGTACGCAATACCGTGGTAGCTTTGAAGAAAATATTCAAAATCTGATCCAAGAAGTCAAGGCTATGGGAAATGTCATTCTCTTCTTTGATGAAATCCATCAAATCCTTGGTGCAGGCAGCACAGGTGATGGTCAAGGATCTAAAGGTCTTGCGGATATCATCAAACCTGCTCTTTCACGTGGGGAATTGACTGTCATTGGTGCAACCACTCAAGATGAATATCGTAACACCATCTTGAAGAATGCGGCTCTTGCTCGTCGTTTCAACGAAGTGAAAGTCAATGCTCCATCAGCTGAAGATACTTTCAAGATTCTCCAAGGGATCCGTGATCTTTATGAAAAACACCACAATGTCATCTTGCCAGATGAAGTTTTGAAAGCAGCAGTTGATTATTCGATCCAATACATTCCACAACGTAGCTTGCCTGATAAGGCCATTGACTTGGTCGATGTGACAGCTGCTCACTTGGCAGCCCAACATCCTGTAACAGATGTTCATGCTGTGGAACATGAAATTGAAGAAGAAAAAACCAAACAAGAAGAAGCTGCGGCTAAAGAAGATTACGAAGCAGCTTTGAAAGCAAAAGTTCGTATCGAAGAACTTGAAAAGAAAATTGAAAACCATACGGAAGACCATAAAGTAACAGCAACAATCAACGATGTGGCTGAATCAGTAGAACGGATGACGGGTATTCCAGTGTCTCAAATGGGTGCAACTGATATCGAACGTTTGAAAGATATGGGTCACCGCTTGCAAACTAAGGTTATCGGTCAAGATAAAGCCGTTGAAGCAGTGGCACGTGCTATCCGTCGGAACCGTGCAGGATTTGACGAAGGGAACCGTCCAATCGGTAGCTTCCTCTTTGTAGGTCCTACTGGTGTCGGTAAGACTGAATTGGCTAAACAATTGGCGCTTGATATGTTCGGTACCAAAGATGCCATCATCCGTTTGGATATGTCAGAATACAGCGACCGCACAGCCGTTTCTAAATTGATTGGTACAACAGCTGGTTATGTTGGTTACGATGACAACAGCAATACCTTGACAGAACGTGTTCGCCGTAACCCTTACTCTATCGTCCTTCTTGACGAAATTGAAAAGGCGGATCCTCAAGTGATCACCCTTCTCCTTCAAGTTTTGGATGATGGTCGTTTGACAGATGGTCAAGGGAACACGGTAAACTTCAAGAATACTGTGATTATCGCCACTTCAAACGCTGGATTTGGTTACGAAGCTAACTTGACAGAAGATGCGGATAAACCAGAACTCATGGATCGTTTGAAACCTTACTTCCGTCCAGAATTCCTCAACCGTTTCAACGCTGTCATTGAATTCTCACACTTGAGCAAGGAAGACCTTTCTAAGATTGTTGATTTGATGTTGGTAGATGTCAATAAGACCCTTTCTAAGAAAGAAATCGACTTGGCAGTGAGCGATGCAGCTAAAGAATACATGACTGAAGAAGGTTATGATGAAGTGATGGGTGTTCGTCCACTCCGTCGGGTAGTTGAACAACAAATCCGTGACAAAGTCACAGACTTCCACTTGGATAACTTGGATGCCAAACATCTCGAAGCAGACATGGAAGATGGTGTCCTTGTGATCAGAGAAAAAGACACAAAGAAGGAAGAAAACGCTGATAAACAAGCAGATTAAGGCAAATTAGTTTGTGAAAAATAGAGACTGCTATCATATAGCAGTCTTTATTTTTTCTTCCCACCTGGGGGAAATTATTCGCCGTATAAGGCCAAAATCCTCCTATTTGGGGTAAAAAAACATCAATAATTAGTGAAATTAATCCAATTTGAGCAAAATTATTAATAAATAAAGAAAATAAGTATATAATCTATACAAGAATAAAATTTGAGGAATGGAAGTAAGATGAGCAATACAATTGATATCTACTCAACTCCCGAATACAGAAAAGTGGAAGCCGTTGTTCAACTGATGGTTGACGGTCGCTTGACGAGCTATCGTGTCGCAACTGAAACAAACATCAGCAAAATGAGCCTAGCGACTTTGACGAAGGGAACGAGTAAAATCAAAAATATTACCTATCAAACGGCTTTGGCCTTGATTGATTGGTATGATGAGAATCATGAAAAGTATGGCATTACGATTGACTAGTCAGTAGCCCACTTTTCGTGGTTTTTTTCTTTTTCATCAAAACTTGCCTCTTCTCTGAGACTGGAGTCTGATTTTACTTGAAGAGGATGGGAAAACTTGAAAAGACGGGCGAAATTTGATATAGTATAGCATATATGAAAATTAAAGGAGAAACATATGCAAGGCGGAAGTTTGCTAATTATGCTCGTTCTTATGGTCGGTTTGATGTACTTCATGAGCCGTAGCCAAAAGAAACAGTACCAAAAACGGATGGAAAGTTTGAATAAACTTCAAAAAGGAAATGAAGTCATCACGATTGGTGGCTTGTACGGAACCATCGATGAAGTCGATACAGATCGCAAGACCGTTGTCTTGGATGTTGATGGTGTCTACCTGACCTTTGAATTGGGAGCGATCAAAACAGTTCTTCCTGTATCAGAAGGAATCTCAGCTACTGCTACAGAAGGCGCTAGCTCAGATGCCGATTCAGCCATCGAAGAATAATCATCAAAGAAGAGGCAAAGGCCTCTTTTTTGGTGGGCAAATAGGACGACGTGATGAAGGAAAGTCCTGCTGGTTCAAAAAAGAGGCCAGAGTCCCTATTTTATGGGGATTTATGGTATAATGAAGCGATAAATATTGAAATAGGTAGAAAAACATGTTTCGTTTTAAGAAAAAAGAAAAAATCGAGATACCTTTAGATGTCCCGAAACACATTGGGATCATTATGGATGGTAATGGTCGCTGGGCGAAAAAGCGGATGCAACCGCGCGTCTTTGGTCATAAGGCAGGGATGGAAGCTCTCCAAGAAGTGACGATTGCAGCAAAAAATATGGGGGTTCAGGTCCTGACTGTCTATGCCTTTTCGACCGAAAACTGGACACGCCCTGAAGATGAAGTCAAGTTCATCATGCACTTGCCGGTTGAGTTTTATGGTCGTTTCGTCCCCGAATTGCATCGCAATAATGTCAAGATTCAAATGATCGGTGATACCAAGAAATTACCAAAAGAAACGCTGGAGGCTTTGGAAAGAGCAGAAGCGATGACCCATCTCAATACAGGCTTGATCCTGAATTTCGCGCTCAATTATGGTGGACGTGCTGAGATCACCCAGGCCGTGAAGCAGATCGCCCAAGAAGTCTTGGATGCGAAGTTTAGCCCAGAAGATATCACAGAAGAGATGATCGCTGATTCTCTCTATACCGAGAGTTTGCCACGTGTCCTAAGGGATCCGGATTTGATTATTCGTACCAGCGGAGAGATCCGTTTGAGTAATTTCCTTCCTTGGCAGGCTGCTTACAGTGAGTTGTATTTCACAGATGTGATGTGGCCAGATTTTGGAGAGGAAGCACTACGAAGTGCCATAGTAGAATATAGCCATCGCCATCGGAGATTTGGTGGTGTTTAGGAGAAGATGATGACGAAAGATTTACAAAAACGTGTGATTTTTGGAGGAATTGCCCTGCTCTTTTTCATTCCAACAGTAATGGTTGGAGGGGTGTTCTTCCAGATTGTGATTGGCTTGATCGCCATGCTAGGGGTTCATGAATTGCTCAAGATGAAGGGGCTTGAGACAGCGACCTTTGAAGGAGCGCTGGCCATGTTAGCGGCCTTCGTCCTGACGTTGCCGATCGAGGACTACCTCCCTTACCTTCCAGCAGATGGCAATATGATTGCTTATGGTTTGGTTGTCTTGATTCTCATGGGAACAACTGTTCTTGCTCAGAATTACAATTATGAAGATGTGGTCTATCCCATTGCGTCTAGCTTTTATGTTGGACTTGGTTTCCATTCCTTAGTAGATGCGCGAATCGCTGGTATTGATAAGGTCTTATTGGC
This sequence comes from Streptococcus sp. 27098_8_148, assembly GCF_041432105.1. Taxonomy (NCBI): domain Bacteria; kingdom Bacillati; phylum Bacillota; class Bacilli; order Lactobacillales; family Streptococcaceae; genus Streptococcus; species Streptococcus sp. 27098_8_148. Next base: position 124,708 of record NZ_JAPVYY010000004.1, read on the forward strand.
CCTCTTTATTGTCTGGGCTACGGATTCAGGTGCTTATCTGGTAGGAAGTCGGTTTGGGAAACGCAAGCTCATGCCTGCGATTTCTCCTAATAAAACGATTGAAGGCAGTCTTGGGGGAATCTTGTCTGCAGTTGCGGTAACTGTGATCTATATGATCGTGGATCGCTCTGTGGCAGGTGGACATGGTTTTCTTGCTATGATCTTCTTTACCATCCTCTTTAGTATTGCAGGTCAGTTTGGAGATCTGGTAGAGAGCGCGATTAAACGCCATTTCGGTGTGAAAGATTCTGGGAAATTTATTCCGGGACATGGTGGTGTTCTAGACCGCTTTGATAGTTTGATTTTTGTCTTTCCCTTGATGCATTTCTTGGGCTTGTTCTAAGACAGAAGAGATAGAAAGGAAACCACGTATAGAACGATGCAATTTATTGCCTTTATTGTTATTTTTGGAGTGATCGTTCTCGTTCACGAGTTTGGTCATTTCTATTTTGCAAAAAAATCGGGCATCCTAGTGCGAGAATTCTCGATCGGGATGGGGCCAAAGATCTTTGCCCATATTGGTCAAGATGGAACAGCTTATACCATTCGCATTTTACCTTTAGGTGGTTATGTTCGTATGGCTGGCTGGGGTGAGGACACAACTGAGATTAAAACTGGAACGCCTGTCAGCTTGACGCTAAATGAGGCTGGTAAGGTCGTCCGGATCAATCTTTCAGGAAAGAATCTGGATCAGACAGCCCTTCCCATGAATGTTACCCAGTTTGACTTTGAAGATAAATTAGAAATCACGGGCTTGGTTCTCGATGAGACCAAGACTTATGATGTCGATCATGATGCGACCATTGTTGAGGAAGATGGGACAGAAGTGCGGATTGCGCCGAGAGATGTTCAGTATCAGAATGCCAGCATTTGGGGACGGTTGATCACCAACTTTGCGGGTCCTATGAACAACTTTATCCTCAGTATTGTCGTCTACTCACTTCTAGCCTTTATGCGTGGTGGTGCGATTGACTACTACAGCAACAATGTTCAGGTGGCACCCGATGGGGCGCTGGCTAAGGTCGGTGTCAAAAGCACTGTTCAGATCCTTCAAGTCAACAACGATACCGTTAGCAACTGGGATGAGCTGACAGATGCTGTCGAGAAGGCAACCAAAGACAGCAAGACGGCTCCTGAATTGACCCTGAAAGTCAAAACAGACGGCCAAGAAAAAGAAGTCAAAGTGAAGCCAACCAAGTCAGGGAATCGTTACTATTTGGGTGTGACAAATGGCCTCAAGACAGGATTTGTAGATAAACTCTTGTCTGGTTTTACAGATACCTGGAATACAGCGACACGGATTTTGGGAGCTTTGAAAGATATCATTTTCCACTTTAGTCTCAATAAACTGGGTGGTCCGGTTGCCATCTACAATGCCAGCTCACAAGCTGCTCAATTAGGAATTCCAGCAGTCTTGTCTCTTATGGCCATGCTCTCTATTAATATTGGGATCTTCAATCTAATCCCGATTCCCGCTTTGGATGGTGGGAAAATCTTGATCAATTTGATCGAGGTCGTCCGGAGAAAGCCACTGAAACAAGAAGTAGAAACCTATATGACGCTTGCAGGTGTAGCTGTAATGGTTATTTTGATGATTGCTGTCACCTGGAATGATATTATGAAATTATTTTTGAAATAGAAAAGGATATTGTCCATGAAACAAAGTAAAATGTTGATTCCAACGCTTCGCGAAATGCCAAGCGATGCCCAAGTCATTAGCCATGCTTTGATGTTGCGTGCAGGTTATGTTCGCCAAGTATCAGCTGGTGTCTATTCTTATCTGCCCTTAGCAAATCGAGTAATTGAAAAAGCAAAAGGCATCATGCGCCAAGAATTCGAAAAAATTGGAGCAGTTGAAATGCTTGCTCCAGCCCTTTTGAGTGCGGATCTCTGGCGTGAATCTGGTCGTTACGAAACTTACGGGGAAGACCTCTATAAGTTGAAAAACCGTGAAGGCTCTGACTTTATCTTAGGTCCAACTCACGAAGAAACCTTTACCGCTATTGTGCGCGACTCAGTAAAATCTTACAAACAATTGCCGTTGAATCTCTACCAAATTCAACCAAAATACCGCGATGAAAAACGCCCACGGAACGGTCTTCTGCGGACCCGTGAGTTCATCATGAAAGACGGTTATAGCTTCCATGCTAACTACGATAGCTTGGATGTCACTTATGATGAATACAAGGCAGCTTATGAGCGGATCTTCACCCGCAGTGGCATCGACTACAAAGCCATCATCGGTGATGGTGGTGCCATGGGCGGAAAAGATAGCCAAGAGTTTATGGCTGTTACACCTGCTCGTACAGACTTGGATCGTTGGGTTGTTTTAGATAAATCGGTTGCTTCCTTTGATGAAATTCCAGCAGAAGTCCAAGAAGAAATCAAAGCAGAATTGCTCAAATGGATGGTCTCTGGTGAAGATACCATTGCCTATTCAAGTGAATCCACCTATGCTGCGAATTTGGAAATGGCTACTAACGAATACAAGCCAAGTAACCGTGTCGTAGCGGAAGAAGAAGTGAAGCGCGTGGAAACACCAGGTGTCAAATCGATTGATGAAGTAGCTGCATTCTTGAATGTTCCAGAAGAAGCGACTATCAAGACTTTGGTTTACATTGCAGATGGTGAGCCTGTTGTTGCCCTTCTTGTAGGTAATGATCAGCTCAATGAAGTGAAGTTGAAAAACCATCTCGGCGCAGATTTCTTTGAACCTGCAACCGAAGTGGAAGTGAAAGAATTATTGGGAGCTGATTTTGGCTCTCTCGGTCCAGTTGATCTTCCTGAAAATGTTAAGATTATCGCAGACCGCAAGGTCCAAGATAGTCGCAATGCAGTCGTAGGTGCCAATGAAACAGGCTACCACTTGACTGGTGTCAACCCAGGCCGTGACTTTACCGCAGAATACGTCGATATCCGTGAAGTTCGGGAAGGCGAGATTTCACCAGATGGGAAAGGGGTCTTGAACTTTGCACGTGGGATCGAAATCGGTCATATTTTCAAACTCGGCACACGCTACTCAGCTAGCATGGGAGCAGATGTCTTGGACGAAAACGGTCGTGCGGTTCCAATCATCATGGGCTGCTACGGGATCGGTGTGAGCCGTCTTCTTTCAGCCGTTATGGAGCAACATGCACGCCTCTTTGTCAATAAGACTCCAAAAGGGGAATACCGTTACGCTTGGGGAATTAACTTCCCTAAAGAATTGGCGCCATTTGATGTGCATTTGATTCCAGTCAATGTCAAGGATGAAGCGAGTCTTGCTTTGACCAATCGGATCGAAGAAGCCTTGGTGAATAAAGGCTACGAAGTCTTGGTGGATGACCGAAATGAACGCGCTGGTGTCAAATTCAGCGATAGTGATTTGATTGGACTTCCAATCCGCGTAACAGTTGGTAAGAAAGCAGCTGAAGGCATCGTAGAAGTGAAAATCAAAGCAACAGGAGATACCATCGAAGTTCATGCGGACAATCTCCTTGAAACCCTTTCAATCTTGAACAAATAAGAAAAAGCTTTCTGAGCTCTCACCAGTGTGGTGATGAAACTCAGGAAGCTCTTTTTATTTTTCTTCTTTGAGGCCTTGATCTTTGAAATAGGTAAAGAGATCTTGAGGTTTGCCATTGAGGTATTTCTTGAACTCAGCTGTTTCTTCCTCCCCTTGATCCCCGTAGATGGAAGCAAACTCATCTTTCTTGATTTTTGAGAAGTCAGCTTGTAAGACCTTGGCATAGGATTGTTTATCTTTCGAAATTTGAATGCGGAAGCTAAGTCCAGGCTTACCATTTAAGGTTCTATAGATATCGCTATGTTCTAATTCTTCTTGGTAGATTTCCTTTAATTCAGGAAGATCCATGTCTTGCAAATCTGAGGAAATGGGTTCAAAACTAAGGAAAGTAAAAGAGACAATTTCCTCATTCTTGTAGCCAATTTGAATTTTGTTTTGGTGGTGATCGCCGAGGTCACTAACAAAGGTCTTGGTTTGGACTTGCTCCTTTTTGGTTTGAGTGGCTTCTTGCTTGGAAGAAGCGGCAGTAGTTCCTTTACCTTGTTGGCCTTGGCTACAAGCGGTAAGAGCTAGCAGACAGACAGAGGCAAGTAGAAATTTTTTCATATATACTCCTTATAGGTTAATGGTGTTCGATCTTGTATGAAACAAGCTTTGAACAGGTTTCATTATACCATAAAAGTTTTAAAAATGAAAAAATATACAAAAATCTTCAAAATTTGCTTTTAAAAACACCTAAAATCAACAATTTTTATCTATGTGTTGAGTTAATATAAAAGGACAGAGTGTCTTCTTTTCTTCTCAGAAATAATACTAGTTGGAGACTACTGGGGCAAGGAATTCAGAAAATATATTACAGATTTATGACAAAATGTTACACAATTGTAACAAAGTTACAATGTTTTATCAGTTAGCCCTCTAAACTTGACATTCTGGCAATATTTCATTAAGATATTTTTAAGTAAATAATACAAACAGGGAGCAAAAGGTAAAATATACAGTTATCTGGCATTTTACTAATTCGTACTAAAATGTATTGTTTATGAAAAAAATATAAGGGTATCAGCCCAAAAGGAGAAACATATGGCTCAAATTAAATTAACTCCAGAAGAACTACGTCAATCAGCACAACGCTATGCACAAGGTTCTCAAGAAATCGATCAAATCCTTAACACTTTGACTCATGAACAACAAGTCATCGACGCAAACTGGGATGGATCTGCATTTGATAGCTTTGAAGCACAATTCAACGAATTGTCTCCAAAAATCAAACAATTCGCTCAATTGTTGGAAGACATCAACGCTCAATTGATCAAAGTTGCTGATATCGTTGAACAAACTGACCAAGATATCGCTGCACAAATCCACTAAGATAGTCTTGGAGGTGATCTTACTTCTTGTAGGTAGATCACCCTTTTGTCTTTTGATATATAGAAAATAGGGGTTAGATTCTTAATTCCTAACCCCTATTTTGTATCTATGAATTAGAAAAAGGAAAAGGTATGGAAGTTAAAAATAAAAAATGGTTAAAATACATCGGTCAGAGTGCGGTTGTGCTCCTTTTGATGGGATCTGTCGTAGGTCTTTATACGACGGTTCAAAAGGACCAAAAGCAAAACGAAGCCAAGACCGTGCAAACGACAGAAAACACCAAGCTCAACATTGCGGTTGTCAATGAAGACAAGGCGGTCAAGCTGAATGATAAAGAATACAACCTTGGGGCTAGCTATGTAAAGAATATCGAGCGGGATAATTCGCAAAACTGGTCTGTACTCCCTCGTGGAGCTGCTGAGTCAGGGCTTGCAGATGGCAAGTACCAGTTGATGATTGTCATTCCAAGTGACTTCTCAGAAAAGGTCTTGGAAGTGAACGCGGTTAATGCAGAGAAGACCACGGTGACATATAAGGTCAATGCAGCTGGGAATTCTCAGGTTGAAAACGAGGCCAATAAAGTCGCTAAAGATATCGTTTCAGACTTGAATAGCCAATTGGTTGATATGTATATGGTCAGCATTTTGAGCAATCTTTATACAGCTCAGAAGAACGTGGAGACAAGTAATAAAATCCAATCGACCAACATTGGTTCATACCGAAGCAACTTGCTGGATTCGGCCTTGGATTCCAAGAATATCTTCCCAAGTCTCTATAGCTTGTCTACGTCTTCTGTCGAGTCGAACAATGCTTTGAAGACAGTCCTTGAGTCTTATACACAGGCTTTTGATCAATTGACCCAATCTCAGGATCAGTACGGTCAAAACTTCGACACATTGATCAAACAACGCTCTGAGGATAAAATTAGCCATGAAGAGTTCATGAATCAGCTGATGTCCATGAACCAGTCTGTTGTCAGTGAAAAGACCCAAGAGTTGTATAAGAATCTACAACAAAACCAAGAAGCAATTACCAAACAATTGAGTCAACCAACTGAAACAGAAGGAGATGCTTCAGGTACCAAGACCTATGCAGGCTTGACAAAAGATGTGAATGATCGTGTGGCAGACCTCGAAAAAGGGATCAAGGCAGAACGCGACAAATTAGATGAGCACGAAAAGAACATCGAGTCTTCTGTAAAAGAGAAGATCCTTGACTACTATGGTCTAAAAGAAGGAGACAAAGTTACTCTTCATACCTTGCTTGGAAAGCCAAAAATCGAAACTATCAGCAAGGCTCGAGATAAAGCGGATGATGACATTCGTCAAGCAATTGAAAAACTTCCGTCTTTAGATCCTGCTAGTCTGAATTTGAATAAGTATGGAAATCTCAACGCAGCGATTGATTTTGATAGTGCTTTTGCTGGAACGAAGGCGCAAGCAAAAGGAAATGCCGATGAATTAAAACGATTGGCTGCAGAAGTGGATGCCAAATTAACGGCAGTTGCGGATGTCCTTAATGCTAAATCTGGGAAACAGAAAGTTAGTATTCATGTCCCTGCAGGGGTCAAGGTTGATACTTGGACCTATGATGGACAGACTTATGCAGGCAGTGGTGAGCAGGAAGTCGAACTGAAAGATGGCAAACAAATTCAAATTCACCTTGTTGAAGATGGAGGAGCTATGCCAAGCGCGATTGATGTTGAAGTCCTTGTGAATGGGGTTTCTTCAACCAGTGTGACCGTATCTGCAGAAGATTTGAAAACAGCGGTTGCTAACTATGCATCGAAAGCTAGTGAAATCGCCTTGGATTATCAACGCGCAGGAGCATTGATCAATGCCTACTACCCAGAAGATGACAACCATGTTCGTCATTCACTCTATGATCCAATCGAAGATATGGATTTGACAAACGCTTTGGTCGACATCGTGAAGGCTGCTGTTTCAAGTAACATGAAGGACTACCGTAAGAGCATTGAAACGGATGAATCTGGGGATGCAACGAAGAGTGTGAAAGCCCAGTTAGATGGTACCCTTAAACAGTTGCAAGACTTGGGACCACAATTGCAGGCCAATCTTCAAGCAATCGAAAACACTAACAAAGATCTAACCCAAAATATCAATGATCAATTGACGCAATATGCAGATCTTCAAAAACGTTTAGAAGAGATCTCAAAAGCGCAAGAAACAGTGACACAGGCTCAAACCAAGACCGATGCAGATTTGTCAGCTCTTGGTTCTGAATACACGTCATTATTGAGCTCGACAGAAGGCGTTAAGAGCTCATCTCGTAGCAATGTAGAAGCTGCTAACTCTACCAATGAAATCTTTGGCCAATTGAACAAAGAATTGGAAAAAGCCCAAGGCAATACAGAGAAATTGTCTAGCAATGCAGAGAGCTTGATGGGTGAATTCGACAAGGAATTGTCTGAAAATGGGAACTTCGTCGAAGCCTTCCGTAAGGTCTTCAACAATGCCTATGAAAACGGAGTACCGAATGAAGTCTTGCTCGACTTCTTGTCAAATCCAGTTGCAGAGAAATCGTCTTCTGTGAAAGCGACCATCAACGTCTACCGTCCATTTATCTGGATCTTTATGTTGGAAGTCTTGAGCCTCTTTACAGCTTATCTCTTTGCGACGCAACCAATCATCCGTAAGGTTAAGGATCGTTTCAAACTCGATCGTTTGCAAGAATCAGATCTCTTGTCTGTCGGTGTTCTTGTGGGACTTTCTCTCATCCTTGGACTAGTGATTGGAATGATTTCAAGTATTCAACTCTCTGTTGGTCGTGAATATGTACCTTCATGGGTATTCTTAGCGGTTCTAGCAAGCTTTGTCTTGGTACAACTGCAATACCTCCTCTTGAAACACTTCCGTGTGATTGGAATGGGACTGGCCTTCTTCATGTTGATCAGCTATGTCTACCTATCAAGCGCGATCGGAACGACCGCGACCTTGTCAGGCCTTCCAGCACTGGTGAAAAATGTCAACCTCCTTTCTATTTTAGAAGGACAGTTTGCGGGTTACTTTGATGGACAAACAGCCGGTATCGGCGTCTTCTTCGGATTGTTGGTCTTCTTCGGACTTTTGGCGGTTGCCAATATCTTCATTCCTAAGAAGTTTACTCAAACAAAGGAAATTGAATCAAGCTTATGAAAAAAATGATGTATCTTCTCTTTGTCTTAAGTCTCTTGCCAGCGGTTGTTGTTTCTGCAGATGATTTTATTGATAATCGTCTGCAGGTCAACAACTCACGTCTTGAGACAGAGCAGGAAAAGACACTTGGGGGCCAATTGGATGCGACTGAGTCTCTTTTCAATGAGAAGGATCAGAAAAAATTAGCAGATGAAAAACGCAAGCAAGAGAAACAATTGACCGATTCTGACGGCCAGTTGTTTTCTGCTATAAAGGGAAAGAAAAAAACGGGGCCTGAAGCGGACCTGTTCCAGCCTGAAAATCAAAAATTATCTAAATTCGAGTCCAATGTGGAGGACAATTCGGCCAGCTTGTCGGATTTTATTCCAGCCTTGCAAATGCTGGCTTGGAGTGCCCTTCTCTTTGGGATTGCTGGCTATATTTCCTATCGAATCTATAGAAAAGAGGCCTAAATGGACCAACATATCAATGTCACCTTCCGTATGAATGGTGCAAGCCATGACCTCCGAATCCCAACGCGGATGGAGGTGCGACGCTTGATTCGGGAATTGGATCAGATCTTTGGGTCTGCCATGGAGCCTAGAAGCAAGTATCAGTTGCGCGTGGTAAATAAAGGCATCTTGCTAGATGAAGGCAAGGTGGTACAGGAGTATCCGATCACGAGTGGTGATCTGATCGAGATTGAGGAGTGGTAAGGTGAAAGAAGAACAATTTACACTGGAAGAACAAGTCTTCCGTTTTGAAAAAGAAGAAACGAGCTGGCGGCTGGACCTCAAGCGTTCAGAAGTGGATAGCCAGGATTTACGCAATTTATGGATTTTGGATCTCCATCATCCCTTGTTTTTAGAGCAAAGCATGACAGCGGATCAAGACCAGATTCATCTGACCTATCAGACAGATGCGCTAGGATTGAGTGCTGAAGAAATTCAAGAATTACCGGTTTCAGACCGTCTGCGTCTAGCTATCAATGTCTTAGATTTGGCGCCAGCCTTGGAGCTTCCGGTGACCTTTATGTTGCATCCCATCAATTTGTTTGTGACCAAGGATGCGCAGGTCAAGATCGCTTACCGCGGGGTTCCGGGAATGATGGTGCCACGCAAATGGGATCAGGTTGAATTCTTGCGTCAGGCCAAGTGCTATGCGGTCACTCTTTTTGGGGACTGGGATTTCATGGAGCTCTATCAAGGCACGCTCGAATTAGAAGATCTACCAGATTTCTTGGTGGAAATCCGTGATGCCGCTAGCTTAGAAGAGATGAAAGCTCTCTTAGAGAAAGCCTACCAAGAACGCAAGGAAGAGGAAGAAAAGACCTTGACCTTGGTTTCAAGTCGTCAACACCGAATCTTTAAGTTGGCAACAGTGTGGCTTTCAGCTGTAGTGGCCCTTTTACTCTTGCCTTTGATCTATTTAGTCTTTTTCCAAGCACCCTTTAAAGAAAAGTTGCTTCAAGCGGATACAGCCTATCTCAAGGTAGACTACACCGGTGTGATCGATGAGTTGGAAGGAGTGGCTCCAAGCAGTCTTCCAACGACACAGAAATATGAGTTGGCGACGTCTTACTTGCAAGGCTTGAATTTCTCAGAGGACCAAAAGAAGGTCATCCTCAATAACGTCACGCTCAAGTCAGACAGCCTCTATCTCCACTACTGGATCTATATCGGTCGTCATGACTTTACCCAAGCGCTGGATACAGCCAAGCGGATCGACGATTCAGACTTGATTATCTATGCCCTTCGTAAAGAAATCAAGGCGACACGTGATAGCGAAAAACTCTCTGGTGAACAGCGCGAGAAGAAACTCTCTGAGCTTGAGGGTGAATACAAGAAATACTGGGATGCCCGCTCTAAACTCTTGGAAGCAGAGACAGATGAAACCAAATCTTCCACTAGCAGCTCAACAACAGCTTCATCTACAGAAGGCTCCTCAACAGAAAGTTCGTCTTCTACAACTGCAAGCTCGACTGAGTCTAGCGACCACAAGGAGTAGTCTATGAAAAAACGTATCATACTCTATAAAAAAGGTTTTCGCTATGAGCTAGCGCTAGAAGAGGGAAAAACAGCGACCGTATCGAATCAAGAAACAGCTCAGTTGACCCTGGCTTCGCAAGAAAACCCCCTTCATTTCCAATGGAGTCAAGGAGAAATCTTCTACCAGTATGGTGAAGACAAGGGTGTGCTTGAAAATAGCAAGATTCTTGGAGATGTGGTCTGCTACTTGGCGACAGGAGAAGTCCATACCTATGAACTGTTAGACAAGGAAGAAATTCTCGTAGCAGATGAAAAGGGTGCAGATGTGCGCTTGCACTATCCAGTGCGCTTTCTCCTTGTAAAAAAAGAGCAGACATGGACTTGCCAGCTCTTATCTGGAAAACTCTACCATAACCACAAACTCGTCAGTGAAGCGACTTTTCCACTGGCCTTTGGGGATGAACTGGCTATTGGAGATGTGACCTTTAAGCTCTATCCGGAAGAATTTGGCGTGGAAGGGACAGTCGAAGTGAGTCCTTATCTAGTGCCGCGTTTGCGTTCACGCTATGACTTTTACAAGGACTATCCAGAGTACCACCGGTCTCCGCGGATCATCTACCGGAGTTCGGAAGACAAGATCTTGATCAATCCTCCGGGAGCGGAGCCTCAAAAGCCAACGGATGAACTCTTGAAGTTGATCATGCCACCCCTCATCATGGTTGGGGTGACCCTCTTGATCACCATTTTCCAACCGCGGGGGCTCTACATCATCGCGACAGTATCCATGTCTGTGGTCAGTGTGATCTTTTCGGTCCAAGGATTCTTCAAGAATCGTAAGAAATACAAAGAAGACAAGAAAGAGCGCGTGGAGCTCTACCATCTCTATCTCAAGGACAAGGCCAAGGACTTGGAACAGCTATCTCGGAAGCAACGAGAAGGCATGTTTTACCATTTCCCAGCGATTGAAGACTTGACCAAGATGGTTAAACGCTATGACTCACGGATCTACGAAAAAACACCGCTTCATTTTGACTTTTTGGCCTATCGCTTGGGCTTGGGCAAGGTTCCAACCAGCTATGAGCTCAAATATGGTCAGGAAGAGCGCAGTGGGAAGAAAGATGCCTTGGAAGAAGAAGGCTATGCCCTTTTCCAAGCTCACCAAAAGATCGACAATCTTCCGATTGTAGCCAGCCTTAATCGTGGTCCCGTAGGGTATGTCGGCCCTCGTCCTATTGTGCTCGAGCAGTTACAACTCCTCGTTGCCCAATTAGCTGTCTTTCACTCTTACCATGATCTGACTATTATTCCGATCATTCCAGAAGAGGAAAAAGAAAGCTGGGATTGGATGCGCTGGTTGCCTCATGCGACTCTGCAAGACATGAATGTCCGTAGCTTTGTCTACAATCAGCGGACACGCGATCAGGTCTTGAACAGTCTCAACCAAATCCTCAAGCTTCGCAAGGCGCAAAAAGAGGAAGAAAAAGCCAATGACACCAAGATCTTCCACCCTCACTATGTGGTGCTCATCACCGATGAAACCTTGATTTTAGATCATGTCATCATGGAATTCTTCCGTGAGGATCCGACAGAGCTCGGCTGCTCTATCATCTATGTGGCAGACGTGCTCTCATCTCTTTCTGAAAATATCCAAACGGTTATCTCTATCAAGGACCGCAACCAAGGGCAATTGCTCTTGCAAGAAGGGGTTCTTCGCGAGCTCGACTTCCAATTGGATCACTTTCCTGAAGGCTATGATAAGGAAGCTATCTCGCGTGGCCTTGCCCCTCTGAAGCATATCCAACAGCTTAAGAGCTCAATTCCAGACTCGGTGACCTTCCTTGAAATGTACCAGGCGGAAACTTTCAATGACCTCAAGGTTTTGGGCCGTTGGGAGAGCCATGCTCCTTACCAAAGTTTGGCTGTACCGATCGGTCTGCGCGGGAAGGACGATTTGGTTTACCTCAATCTCCATGAAAAAGCTCATGGACCACATGGTTTGATCGCAGGGACAACTGGTTCTGGTAAGTCTGAAACCATTCAGTCTTATATCCTGAGCCTTGCCGTCAACTTCCACCCACACGATGTGGCTTTCCTCCTCATCGACTACAAGGGTGGGGGAATGGCCAACCTCTTCAAGGATCTGCCTCACTTGCTTGGGACCATCACCAACTTGGATGGTGCCCAGTCTATGCGGGCCCTAGCCTCTATCAATGCGGAGATCCATCGTCGGGAGCGCCTCTTTGGTCAATATGGGGTCAACCATATCAACCAATACCAAAAGAAATTTAAACTCGGTGAAGCGACAGAACCGCTTCCTCACCTCTTCTTGATTAGTGATGAGTTCGCCGAACTCAAGGTCAACCAACCAGACTTCATCAAGGAGTTGGTCTCTATCGCGCGTGTCGGGCGTTCCCTCGGGGTGCACTTGATCCTTGCGACGCAAAAACCTTCTGGGGTCGTGGACGACCAGATCTGGTCTAACTCCCGCTTCAAGCTAGCCCTCAAGGTGGCAGACCGTGGAGACTCCATGGAGATGCTGCGGACGGCAGATGCGGCTGAAATCACCCAGACCGGTCGTGCCTACCTCCAAGTCGGAAATAACGAAGTCTATGAACTCTTCCAAACCGCTTGGTCAGGAGCAGACTACCAGCCTGAGAAGGACCAGCTAGGAATCGAAGACCATACCATCTACTTGATCAATGAACTGGGCCAATACGAAGTCCTCAACCAAGACCTATCCGGTCTGGATATGGCAGAAGAAATCAAGGAAGTGCCAACAGAGCTAGATGTCATCGTGCAAGAAATCAACCACTTGCATCAACAAGAAGGCATCGCAGCTGTGGCCCAACCATGGTTGCCACCGCTCAAAGAGCGGATCACGCTGGATGAACTGGACAAGGTCGTGCCGATCGAGGCTTGGCAAAAACGGACAGCTCCAAGCGTCCTAATCGGGGTCGCCGATATCCCGCAAGCGCAAAAACAAGAAGCTGTCGCTATCGATCTGTCAAAAGATGGGAATATCCTCCTTTACGGAAGTCCAGGTACAGGAAAGACGACTTTCCTTCAGACAGTCGCAATGGATCTGGCCCGCAAGCAGAGCCCAGAAAATCTGACCATGTACCTGCTGGATTTCGGAACCAATGGTCTGGCGCCCTTGACGCAACTGCCACATGTGGCAGATAGCCTCTTGCTCGATCAGACGGAGAAAATCCAGAAATTTATCCGGATCATCAACCGCGAGTTGGATCGTAGGAAGAAACTCCTTTCTGAGCATGGAGTCGGCACTATCGCTCTCTACCGTGAAGTGACAGGTAAGCAAGAGCCAACCATGGTCATTCTCATGGATAGCTATGAGTCCATGAAGGACGAGCCCTATGAGACAGACCTCTTCAAGCTCTTCATGCGGATCTCCCGTGAAGGTCTCAGCATTGGTGTGCACCTAATCATCACAGCTAGCCGTCAGAACAACCTACGGGCTCAGCTCTATTCCAACTTCAAGCACCAGCTGACCTTGCCACAAAATGATATCTCTGAAGTCCGCGGTATCGTGGGAGCAACCCCACTAGCATCTACCATGGAAGACATCAAGGGGCGGGCGCTCATGAAGCGTGACGAAGTCGATGTCGTCCAGTTCGCCCTACCAGTAGCAGGGGATAATGATATCCAAATCATCAACAACCTCCGCGACCAAGTGCAAAGCCTCAAAGAGATGTGGACAGGCCGCACCCCAGCAGGTATCCCAATGGTGCCAGATGAGTTGACAGAAGCAGCCTTCTATGGACGTGAGGATGTAGCAGCCTTGCTGGATGAAGGAAAAGTGCCACTCGGATTGGATCTGGAAACAGTTGAGCCTGTGACATGGGATCTCAAGAAAGGCAACCTTCTCTATCTGACAGACAAAGAAGAGCAAATGACACAATTCGTCAAACAAATCGCTCGTAGTAAGCAGAAGGTGATTGTGTTGGCGCCACAATTTTCTAAACTAAACTTAGAAGGATTTGAGCAGAAAGTTATCTGTGAGAATGTAATACAAGATATAGAAAATAGGTTGGAATTTCTTGAAAATGAGATAAATAAACGTATCCAAGAAGAATTGACGGAACAAGTAGCTACTATTGTTCTTTATAATGTAACGGAGATCATTGGAAATCTAACACCTATTGCACAGAAGAGACTAGAGTTTATCTTTAAACAAGGTCTATTTGCTGGCTATAAATCAATTGTAATAACGAACCAAAGTATTTCTCGTAATATCGAGGCACCGTTGCGCTTAGCAAAAGGTTTCAAACAAGCCTTGGTAAGCATGAGGCTTAATGATCAAACTGTTGTACCTGTTGCAAAGAAACCTCTACGAGAGTCTATATTAGAAAAACAAGTTCATTATTTTGTTTGTGAGAGTACATACATTAAGATCAAGTCATTGATGCGCTAAATGCTTGATTAAAGACGCAATCACAAATCAATAGTGAACATTATAATTGCGGAGTAAAGAAATATGAAAAAAATAAAAATAATTTTATGGTTACTGATAGGAGGAGCTATACTTATGACAGCAACAACATTGACTGGATGTAGTTTTGGGGGAGAAACTATTCCCAAAAACAGAACAAAGGAACAGTACGAATTTGAAAAAACGTTTGAACCTTTGTTTAAATTTTTGGAGCAAGATAAGAAGGAGTTTACAGGATTAAAGGCATACACTAGTAGAGTTTATATAAAAAATCAAGATGAAGTAAAAAAATACGAAGTAGATTTAGATATCACTCAATCTGATATTAAAGGTGATTATACAATAACACTTGGCGAGGATAACAAAACTGTTCCGGTTACATATTCTAATGGGAAGTTAAATTATGGGTCGGAGGTAACTCCTTTATATGATGAAGAAATTCTTAATTTAGTGGTACAAAGAGATTTCTTTACTTCTTTAGATGTAAAGGAGACCTTTAAGAGTGCAGAAACAGAACTTCGTGAGATTGTATATCAGCCAGAAAATAACTCTGACCTCTATAAACATCTAAAAAGCAAATATGATTTACCAGAGGAAACAACATGTATAGTATTAGTAAATCATTCTAGCTCAACTATATATAGAGTAACTATTCAACTAAAATCTAATCAAAAGATTGTGCAAATTAGTAGTGTTATTTTTGAAAAAGAATGAGGTTTCCATGAACGAAATTGAAAAGAGTAATCGCCGAGTTGAAATGTCAGCTGTTTTATCGGATGCAGTATATAATTATGAAAAAGCATATACCGGAGCAATTGAGGGCGATCCTGAAACAGTAACAAAAGATGTTTTGCGTGATGCTGGTATCAATACAAAGAGTTATGAAATCGTCGACTCCATGTACGATAAAGATTCTGGTGTTGCCGCAATTGCGGTTAAAGACAAACTGACTGAGGAAACCTATATTTCCTACGCAGGAACCAACTATAAAGCTGACGGTCATAAAGATATTATTGTAGATGCTGCAATTGGTATCAATGATTCATTATATCTTAAAAAAAAGAACAAACCTGCACTTGATTTTTATGATAGAGTAGAAGCAAAAGGAAACTATATCACAACAACAACAGGACATTCTTATGGAGAATTTCAGGCTGGAAGAGTAGCGTTAGAAAGACAAGTACCATACAATTACGGGTATCAGGGGGCTCCTCAGTCAGTAAATGGGAAAACAGCTCAGCAGATGATTAAGGACGGAGATTCTAAATTATTTAATGAGATTCTAGTAAATAAAGATTTTGATCATTTCAAAACCATGGTTGAAGTGAAAACTAATCAAACAGGGCTGAGTATGCCAAGTGATAAAGTGCTTAAGCAATACTGGACCTACTTTTCATCTTTAAAGAATATTTCTCCTGAAACGTTAAAATCCTCGGAAAAAGAAGCTAAGCGGATAGAAGAATTAAGGAAAAATTACAAGGGACAATCAATTACTTTTTCCTCAACTCGTGATGTATTGACTAATTTAGTATGGAATCAAAATAAATTAGAAATTCAATTTGAAGGACAGGCACTAGATGGAGCATTTTTGCAATGGTTGTTAGATGCTAATACTCCAGGAATACTAGATTTTGCTGGAATAAGCATGGAAACAAAATATCCAGGGAGAGTTGTTGCAATTGATTTACCAATTTACCATAATATGACAGCATATAGAAAAAGTGAAGAAGCTATGCAATATACAAAGCAAATAGTTCTAGAACAATTATTTACTGTTGATATAGAAGGAGATGGTATTCTTGATTTTGCGGTCACTCCTGAAAATACAACTACCAGAGATTTATTACCAAAAAGTGGAGATTCACTACAAGTTAAAATAGATACTACATCTATGACAATTTTGATTACTAATTTAAAAGTATGTTTAAAGCAGGCACAAAATTTAGCATCAGTTACTCAACAAACTCTTCAAGCAAATGAAAATGTTATGAATAATTTATCGAGTCGCACAAATAATCTTAAGGAGGTGGTCTTCCAACATTTACAATCGATAAGTTTAATTGAAGCTATCCAAAAGATAGACAAGGCTTATAGTCACTATAATAGTATTACAGGAACTTTTGATACACTTAGTAACTATGATTCATACGAGTTTTCAAGAAAATTTGATTGGAGAGGTTCCAGTATATTTTATGATTATTTAGATAGTGCTGGAAATGTATTTAATCATGGAGCAATTACTTCTAAGCTGAATGGCATGAATTCAAATGCTTTAAATATAGAGGCAGATATCAATATGCATAAAATAGCTTCTGAAGGAAAATACGGGAATATATGGCCTCAAGCAAACATGTATACGAAGTTTGGAACCAAAGGTGCAGAACTTGTGAATTCATTTGAAGATATGATTGAAAAAAGTACAAATGGATTGGCAAATCGCTCTCATTTTGGTGATGGAATTCCACAAGCTGTTGATGAAATTTTAAAAGTGTTAGCACAAAATATTCAAACAATTATCTCTTGCATTTCATATACTATTTCAGTAGCTGAGCTTATTAAATCAGCTTTAGAAGAAACTGATAGAGGATTGGCCAGAAATATTGACACTTTAAATTTCAGTTCGATTCCAGATGTAAATATTAGTGTTTCACAGGATTATAATGCTTACTTAGAGGAGAGTGGTATATTCGATGATCGTGATGTAATTAGTGCTTTTGACGATCAAATAGATGTTAAATCTGAGGCTTTAGCCAATCAAATGTCTCCAGCATTTAGTGATTATCTTGATAGTGTAAAAGCTGCTGTTGAACATACAAACAAGGTGATGACCACTGCTAAATATGATCTCCAAACAATTGTTAATGAATTTCCAACTAAAATATACTACAAGTTAAAATCTGATGATAAAAATAAGAAAAAACTTTATAGTACTGTAGAGCCACTTATTTCGGTATCAGGTGTAATTCGAACTGCTATTTCAGATATTGATTCTGTAGATTTAGATTTGACCACAGCATCGACAACAATTAATACGGTATTTACTATGTTAGGAGGTTTCAAACCAGTATTTAGAAATGGGATGGAGGATGCTTTTTATGGAGCTGCTCATTTACAAGGTATTGTTCGTGCTCAAAAAGCAGTTGCGACGGTTATTAAATCATTACAAATTCGCTTTGTTAACTTGAAAGGAGATTTGGAAAGTTTATCTTCAGGTGCCGCATCAGGTGCGCTAGGATACAAACTAGGAGATATGACGAATCTGATGGGGAATGTATCTCACGTTATTGACGATTGTTTTGGAAATTGATAATGATTAATATTTTTTAGAGAGAGCCCCTTTGAACTGTACCTCAAAAGTTAGATTTTTCTGTCTAACTTTTGAGGTGTTTTTATTATGTGACTTTCAGTCCGTCTCGCTCCGTTAGGTGCGAGACAAAAAAACCACCCGCTATGCGGGTGCGCATCGAAGGTTATACCAAAAAAACTCTAAACGCGATACAATTAAGGTGTTCAAGCCAATTGTAAAGCGAAAGGAGAAAAATATGGCTCAAAAAGCACATAGTTTATCACACACAAAATGGATGTGTAAATATCACATTGTGTTCACCCCTAAGTATAGACGAAAAGTGATCTATAATCAATATCGAAGTAGTTTGGGAGAAATATTCCATAAATTATGTAGTTATAAAGGTGTTGAGATTATCGAAGGTCATTTAATGCCAGATCATGTTCATATGTTGGTAAGCATTCCACCTAGAATTAGTGTTGCAAGTTTCATGGGTTATCTAAAAGGTAAAAGTGCTCTAATGATGTTCGATAAACACGCCAATCTGAAATATAAGTTTGGGAATCGACATTTTTGGGCAGAGGGATATTATGTAAGTACAGTTGGCCTCAATGAAGCCACAATAAAGAAATACATTCAGGAACAAGAGCGAAAAGATATTGCTTTAGATAAGTTGAGTGTAAAAGAATATGAAGATCCCTTTAGGGATAGTGGCAAGTAGTACATATGCCTCTTTGAGAGGCTTGTGACGAGTCAAATGCAATAAGGCTTGAACAAAGTGAAAGCCAGCGGCTTTAGGCGCTGGCTAGTTATCTGGGCTTATAGCCCTGGTACAAACCACCCGTTTGACGGGTGGTCATGATTATGACATTGATATTGAGAATAAAGTTCAGAACCTTGAACTTAGAAAACAAGAGGCCTTTAATTCTTACAGTACTTTTAACCACTACTGAAAGGAAAAACATCGGATTTGATGGAACTGGGGAAAAAGTTAGTTAAAGAACATCCGGAAGTTGGCGATCAAGGGGAGATCACTGTGTATTATACAGGGAACACCTATACTTTGAACCAACAAGAATATGTTGTATTTATGTTGGTCAACAAAACGACAACGAATATTGATCGTGATGCGACCTTTCAAATTAGCTGGAGTTATGATGGCCACTCGATTTATCAAGATCAAGTGGTCCAGTATAGTCTATCGAACAACCCTAAGTTACCAACCCAATCAGCGACTCTCTTGTTGCTTCCTTTGACAAGTGAACAAAGCTCGATCGTAGAGAAGATATCAGATGAAACGAAGATGAGTCTGAGTATCACAGATATCATGATGAAGTAGGTGATGAGTATGCCCGATATCAGAATACTTCTAGTCATTGCTGTGGCTGTTATTGGATTTCCTTTGTTTCCGTACTCTTTTTTGGACATTTTTATAGAAGAGAAGTTAGGATTAAGACCCTCTCGTCAAAGAGCGTTGAGGGAGTGGTAGTTGGCTATAAGAGGATACAGATTGTAGTGGCTCCTATTGTAGAATATAGAGTGGATAGTCAGACCTAGCGTAATAGCCTGAAATATTATCGGGTAGTGCGGGTAACCCTCCCTTGGAAAACGAATCAAGCGGCTAGTGACATTGATTTGATGGCGCAAAGGATAACTATCTACACCAATTCTACAGTCTCAAAGGGCAATCTTTTTCAAGATGCTTTTCCACTGGGATCGAGCATGACGGTTTGGTATAATCCAGCCTGTCCAAAAGAATCATACGTTGAACGCTATAGTGGGCTAGATAAATCTTATAAGAGGGAAATGTGGATTGGAATCTGGATGTTAATTTTATTTCCTATTTTAGCAGTTGTAGCCATCATCATGGGGATGAAGTATAAATGATGGATCAGCCCTAACTGAATATATGAAACATGAAAAGAAATCACCGTCCTATCGGTGATTTTTTTGTCTTCACTTCCCCCTCGAATTAATCCTTAAATTGTGATAAAATAAGGGTTACGAATGTTTTTGAATGGTCTGTTTTTGCTTAGAAAGTAGGCCACTCAAAAGCGAGCAAAAGAATCAAGATCAAGGGAGAAACAATGTCCAACACCTTTGAAATTTTAATGGATCAGCTGGATATGCCGCTGGAGATGCGATCTTCCAGTGCCTTTTTGCATGCGGAGATTCAAGAAGTCGTGGTGCATAAGGTTAGTCGGGTATGGGAGTTCCGCTTTGCCTTTGCGGAAGTCTTGCCGATTGCTTTGTTTAAGGAATTGCGCCAGCGCTTGAAGGAAGAATTTTCAAAGACGGGAAACCAGGCAACCTTTAGTATTCAAGTGGCCAATCAGGATTTTTCTGCTGATTTGTTGCAGGCCTACTATCGGGAGGTCTTTGAGGAAGGCCCTTGCGCTAGTCAAGGCTTTAAGGGGCTGTACCAAGACTTGCAGGTGCGCGCGGAAGGGCAGGAATTGATCATCTCAGGGCCTTCTTCGGTCGATACAGAGCATTTCCGTAAGAACCATTTGCCCAATCTTGCCAAGCAGTTGGAAGCCTTTGGTTTTCCGCATTTCACCTGTCGGGTGGAGTCTGATGATGCGCTGACAGAGCAAGAAGTGGCGCGTTTTGAGCAGGAAAATGAAAAGATCTTCCAAGTAGCCAATGAAGAGACCTTGCGAGCTATGGAATCCTTGGCCCAGATGGCTCCGCCACCTGCGATTGAAGAAAAGCCGGCCTTTGATTTCA
This sequence comes from Streptococcus sp. 27098_8_148, assembly GCF_041432105.1. Classification (NCBI taxonomy): domain Bacteria; kingdom Bacillati; phylum Bacillota; class Bacilli; order Lactobacillales; family Streptococcaceae; genus Streptococcus; species Streptococcus sp. 27098_8_148. Next base: position 145,211 of record NZ_JAPVYY010000004.1, read on the forward strand.
AAGCTAAGAAGGCTGCGGCTAAACCTAAGCTAGACAAGGCCGAGATCACTCCGATGATCGAGATCACAACGGAAGAGAACCGGATTGTCTTTGAGGGTGTGGTATTTGACGTGGAGCACAAGGTAACACGGACCGGTCGGGTCTTGATCAGCTTTAAGATGACCGACTATACTTCTAGTTTTTCCCTTCAGAAATGGGTCAAAAATGAGGAAGAAGCCCAGAAGTTTGACATGATCAAGAAGAACAGCTGGCTACGGGTGCGGGGAAATATCGAAATGAACAATTTCACGCGCGATTTGACCATGAATGTCCAAGACATCCAGGAAGTCGTCCATTATGCCCGCAAGGACCTGATGCCAGAGGGCGAGCGCCGGGTAGAATTTCACGCGCATACCAATATGTCGACTATGGATGCCCTGCCGGAAGTCGAAGAGCTGATCGCCAAGGCAGCTGAGTGGGGGCATAAGGCGGTGGCTATCACTGACCATGGCAATGTGCAGAGTTTCCCGCATGGCTTTAAAGCAGCCAAGAAGGCTGGGATCCAGCTGATCTATGGGATGGAAGCCAATATCGTAGAAGATAAGGTGCCCATCACCTATAACGAGGTGGATCTGGACCTCAATGAAGCGACTTATGTGGTCTTTGACGTGGAAACGACGGGACTTTCAGCCATTTACAATGACTTGATCCAGGTCGCCGCTTCTAAGATGTACAAGGGCAATGTCATTGAGGAGTTTGATGAGTTTATCGATCCGGGGCATCCTCTGTCGGCCTATACGACCCAATTGACAGGGATCACCAACGAGCATGTCCGTGGGGCCAAACCCTTGGTGCAGGTCTTGGAGGAGTTTCAGGAATTCTGCAAGGATGCGGTTTTGGTTGCCCACAATGCCACTTTTGACATGGGCTTCATGAATGTCAACTACGAGCGTCATGGTCTTCCCAAGATCACCCAGCCGGTCATCGATACCCTGGAATTTGCCCGCAACCTCTATCCAGATTTTAAACGGCATGGTTTGGGGCCATTGACCAAGCGCTTTGGGGTCGCCTTGGAACATCACCATATGGCCAACTATGATGCGGAAGCGACGGGGCGCTTGCTTTTCATCTTTATCAAGGATGTAGCAGAAAAGCATGGCGTGACCAATCTAGCCAAGCTGAATTTGGATTTGATTAGTCCAGATTCCTACAAAAAGGCTCGGGTCAAACACGCAACCATCTATGTCAAGAACCAAACTGGCTTGAAAAACATGTTCAAACTGGTCTCCCTTTCCAATACTCAATATTTTGAGGGAGTTCCTCGGATTCCTCGGACCGTTTTAGATGCCCATCGGGAAGGCTTGATCCTTGGATCAGCTTGTTCTGAAGGAGAAGTCTTCGATGCGGTCGTCTCTCAAGGAGTTGACGTGGCAGTGAAAGTGGCCAAGTACTATGACTTTATCGAGGTCATGCCACCGGCTATCTATGCGCCCCTCATTGCTAAGGAGCAGGTCAAGGACATGGACGAGCTCCAGACCATTATCAAGAGCTTGATCGAAGTGGGAGATCGCCTTGGCAAGCCTGTTCTTGCGACAGGAAATGTCCACTATCTGGAACCGGAAGATGAGATCTATCGGGAGATCATTGTCCGTAGTCTCGGTCAAGGGGCTATGATTAACCGGACCATCGGGCACGGAGAAGATGCCCAGCCAGCGCCACTGCCAAAAGCGCATTTTAGAACTACCAATGAAATGCTGGATGAATTTGCCTTTTTGGGAGAAGACTTGGCGCGCAAGATTGTCATTGAAAACACCAATGCACTCGCAGAGACCTTTGAGCCGGTCGAAGTAGTCAAGGGTGACCTCTATACGCCATTTATCGACAAGGCCGAAGAAACAGTTGCAGAATTGACCTATCAGCGGGCCTTTGAGATCTATGGTAATCCGCTCCCTGATATTGTCGATTTGCGGATTGAAAAAGAATTGACCTCCATCTTGGGGAATGGCTTTGCCGTGATTTATCTGGCATCGCAAATGCTGGTGCACCGTTCCAATGAGCGGGGCTACCTGGTTGGATCGCGTGGATCCGTTGGATCCAGCTTTGTCGCGACCATGATTGGGATCACCGAGGTTAATCCGCTTTCGCCTCACTATGTTTGTAGCCAGTGCCAGTACAGTGAGTTCATCACAGACGGTTCTTATGGATCTGGTTTTGATATGCCAGACAAGGATTGTCCAAACTGTGGCCACAAGCTCAGCAAAAATGGGCAGGACATTCCCTTTGAAACCTTCCTTGGTTTCGATGGGGACAAGGTACCCGATATCGATTTGAACTTCTCTGGGGAAGACCAGCCGAGTGCCCACTTGGATGTCCGCGATATCTTTGGGGAAGAATATGCCTTTCGGGCAGGAACGGTAGGTACGGTCGCAGCTAAGACTGCCTACGGCTTTGTCAAGGGCTATGAGCGTGATTTTGGCAAGTACTACCGAGATGCCGAGGTCGAGCGCTTAGCTCTTGGTGCCGCTGGGGTCAAACGGACGACCGGTCAGCACCCGGGGGGAATCGTTGTTATTCCAAACTATATGGATGTCTATGACTTTACTCCGGTCCAATATCCGGCAGATGATGTGACAGCTGAATGGCAGACCACCCACTTTAACTTCCACGATATCGATGAGAACGTCCTCAAGCTCGATGTCCTGGGACATGATGATCCGACCATGATTCGGAAACTCCAAGACTTGTCAGGTATTGATCCGAACGATATCCCTATGGATGATCCAGGGGTCATGGCCCTCTTTTCTGGGACAGAAGTGCTAGGGGTGACAGCCGAGCAGATCGGAACGCCGACAGGGATGTTGGGGATTCCAGAGTTTGGGACCAACTTTGTTCGGGGCATGGTCGAAGAGACCCATCCGACGACCTTCGCGGAGTTACTTCAGCTCTCTGGTCTGTCTCACGGTACCGACGTGTGGTTGGGAAATGCCCAAGACTTGATCAAGGCGGGCATTGCCGATCTATCAACCGTTATCGGGTGTCGGGACGACATCATGGTTTACCTTATGCACGCGGGTCTCAAGCCTAAGATGGCCTTTACCATCATGGAGCGCGTGCGGAAAGGCATGTGGCTCAAAATCTCAGAAGAAGAGCGCAATGGCTACATCCAAGCCATGAAGGAAAACAATGTTCCTGAATGGTACATCGAGTCCTGTGGTAAGATCAAGTACATGTTCCCTAAAGCCCATGCGGCGGCCTATGTTATGATGGCCCTTCGTGTGGCCTACTTTAAGGTGCATCATCCACTTTATTACTACTGTGCTTACTTCTCGATTCGGGCCAAGGCCTTTGACGTCAAGACCATGGGGGCCGGCCTTGAGGCCGTGAAAGCGCGGATGAAGGAAATCGCTGAGAAACGCAAGAATAATGAAGCTTCCAACGTCGAGATCGATCTCTACACCACCCTTGAGATTGTCAATGAGATGTGGGAGCGGGGCTTCAAGTTTGGCAAGCTAGACCTCTATCGCAGTCAGGCGACAGAATTCTTGATCGATGGGGATACGCTGATTCCACCATTTGTCGCTATGGATGGTCTGGGAGAGAACGTTGCCAAGCAAATCGTGCGGGCGCGTGAAGAAGGAGAATTCCTCTCTAAGACCGAGCTCCGGAAACGAGGCGGTGTTTCGTCTACACTGGTTGAAAAGATGGATGAAATGGGCATTCTGGGCAATATGCCAGAGGATAATCAGTTGAGTTTGTTTGATGATTTGTTTTGATGGATTCAACGATCCTCGCTCGGTTTGAGGTTGGCTAATGATAGAAAAGAAAAAAAGAGCAATACCCTGGAAGTCAGGGAAAGTCATTTCCATTCGCCTACGAAACGGCGTCTATGTTTTAGCACAAATGGTGCGAGAGCCCTATCTGGTGTTTTTTAACCATTTCAAGCAGGAAAATAGCTGGAAGGGAGTGACCTTGCAAGAGGAGAATATTCTCTTTTGTAAAGCAGTCACTCGTCAGTTTCTACGCTCTAGTCCTGTAACGATTGTCAAAGACCTTGAGCCCCTGTTAGATTATCGGTTACCCAAAGAATGGATTTATAGCCATATGGGTGGGCACCCGATTACGGTTTCGGTGAAGGGACGGGAGCGCCAAGTAGCTGGTTTTGGCCAACGGCTTTCCTTGGTTCAGGCGGACAAGGAAAGTGGTCAACCAGAGGATAATCCTCTGCTGGGACTCTTCCAAGCCTATATCCTACCAGATATACAAGAACAGGATTGGGAGCGGGTAGGGCAGGCTGAGCTCATGTCTCTCGAAGTTTTTCCAACGCTCAATGAACGTCTCTATCTCTGCTTTCTTTTTGGGAAAAATGTGAATCCAGAGCTAGATATCTCATTAGGAAAGCCCCTGCCCGATGAGTATGAAACCTATCTCGATATTCTTAGCAACAGCCCAGAGGCGCGACGCCTCTATCTGGGTAAGGAGGATAACTAAGAAAGGAATGGAACATGAAGGTAGAAATTTTTGCAGAAGACAAACCAGCTGAAAAAGTCTTTGAGTACAAGCTAGAAGTGGCAGACAATGTGCTGCTCCTTTCCACTGCCATGCTCTCAGGAGCGATTGCTCTAGCCAGCTTATTTTCAGCCTTGAAAGATTAACTGACAGCCTCTATTTTCCTTTTGAAAATAGAGGTTTTTCAGTCCTTTCAGATCTGATAAGTGTTTTCTTTGGCACTGGATTGTGTTACAATTTTTAGTAACAAGTGTTTATAACAAGGAAACAGAAAAGATGAAACAGAGGAAAAGCGCGTGGCAAGATATTTAGTAGGGCCTTACAATAATAGTTGGAACTTTATGGATGCGCTTGAAAAAGCGCAGGATGGTGATACCATCGAGTTTGAAAATGGGTATGTCTTTCAATGGCCGACAAATAAAGTGATCGAGATCGACAAGAACCTTCATTTTGTGGGGCATGTGGTCCCAAATCCAAATGGCAATGGGCGCATGTTTAACAACACGATTGAGGCTTCCTTCCGATTTGTAGAGGGAGCTCAGGTGACATTTGAAGATCTGTGGTTTAAAGTTGGTGGGAATTACACTACCTTGCTCTTATGGAATAGCTCAGATATCACCTGTAAACAGGTCTATTTTGAAGCAACCACTCCAACAAATAATGAATTTTTTATCTATATGGATACGCATTCGAAGTTGACACTGGAAGGAGTCGGGATGAAGGTTCCGGAAAAACACCAAAGTGCCATCGGTATGTCCGCTTCGGAATTGACTATTCGCAATTCAACGATTTTTTCTAAGATTGATCTGTCAGAAGGATCTAAATTGGCCTTAGAAAATGTCCATATTGAAATATTTGGGAATAATACGATCCATGCCAAGGACTCAGAAGTGATCGCAAAAAATTCAACGATTACAGGCGGGGATCTGGAAAAGGACTTTCCACCAGTTTGGTTGAGGAATGTCATCTGGGAGTCTGAAAACTGTAAAATTGAGTTGCCTACTGGTACTGGGGTCTGTCTTGATAATAATGTTCAATTCAATTCGGATTCGGATCATATGACCTCCATCAATTCATACAATAGTATGATCCGAGCTCATCAAGCTACATTTTCAGAATTTTTATGCGTCTATGAAGAATCCTTTGCTTCCCTGACTGGAGAAACAACCTTCTTGAATGAGAATGCCGAAACCATTTCATTTGGAGTTTTTGATGATGGTGTGCTGATGGCTGAGCATATGATTTGTCATAAGATTGCGGATCCCAATATACGGCTTCAAGGTGGAGCCTTTGCGAAGGTGGGCACCATGACCTATAAGCAAGGGGATGCGCGTGATCTGACCAAGGAAATTGAGGATGACTGTGATTATCTTGTTGGTAGAGAAGTGGCCAAGGGCAATGCGCAAGTCGTTCCTACGGGACAAGCGACGGATGCAACGGTGGCTCCAACTACCGCAAGAGACTCTGGACCAGAGAAGAAACAAGATGCTCTTCAAGAACTCAATAGCCTGATTGGTCTTGAAAAAGTCAAACATGAGATCAAGAAAATGATCAACATGGTGGAATTTAACAAGAAACGAATCGCCAGTGGCAAGGCTCCTGAAAAACAAACCCTTCATGCTGCCTTTATGGGAAATCCTGGTACAGGGAAAACCACTGTGGCCCGTCTATTGGGACAAGTGCTCTTTGATGCAGGTGTCCTCTCAGGGGAAGAATTCCGTTTCGTGGAAGCAACGGAGTCCGATCTGATCTCTTCGAATATTGGAGGAACAGCTGAACAGACCCAAGCCCTGCTTGAAAAAGCGCGAGGAGGCATCCTCTTTATTGATGAAGCCTATAGCTTGGATAAAAAGGACAGCGGTGCGGACTTTGGGATCGAGGCGATCAATACCATCCTCAAATTTATGGAGGACAATCGTGACGACATCATGATTATCTTTGCCGGCTATACCAAGGAAATGGAGGAGTTCTTAAAAACCAATCCAGGCCTTCGTTCTCGGGTGCCAAATAATTTCATCTTTGAAGATTTCACAGGAGATGAGATTGTCCAACTAGGTGAAATGATCCTAAGCAAAGGAGACTACAAACTAGAAGACCGGGATTACTATGCGCGGCATGTTAAGCGGGCTTATGATGGCTCACTAGATAAGAGCAATGGTCGCTGGATCCGTAACTTGGATGAGCAATTGACCAAGACCATGGCGGATCGGGTGGTGGCCCAAGGTTCTGACGATATTGAGACCATCCTCAATAGCGATATCGATGTTGTCCTTAACCAAGGTAAGTATCAAGCAGGAGCCGACAAGGAAGAAGATGGGATGGCTGCCCTCAACCGATTGGTTGGAATTGCTAAGGTGAAAGAGCAAGTTGAACAATTCGTGGCCATGGCTGAGTTCAACCAAAAACGGGCTGAACAAGGTGGCATCGTTGAAGATACGACCTTGCACTCCCTCTTTCTTGGAAATCCCGGTACAGGGAAAACGACTGTGGCCCGCATTTTGGGTAATATCCTCTTCCAAAAGGGGGTTATCAAGCAGAAGAAGTTCATCGAAGTATCCCGGAGCAATCTGGTTGGAGGCTACCAAGGTCAAACAGCCTTGAAGACGCGCGAAGTCCTAGAAAGTGCACTGGGTGGGGTCCTCTTTATCGATGAGGCCTATACCCTCTTTACCGGTTCAAATGATGATTTTGGGAAGGAAGCTTTGGATGAAGTCCTCAAATTTATGGAGGACCACCGTCGCGATATCGTTATAATCTTTGCCGGTTACACGAAAGAGATGCACGACTTCTTGCAGGTCAATTCAGGTCTGCAAAGCCGGATCCCGACTACATTTGATTTTGAAGACTACAGCCCAGATGAGATCGTGGAGATCGGTCTGTTAGGTTTGCGTAAGCAAGGTTACCAGGTCAATGAAGCCCTTTATGGAGAGATTGTGAAAGGGAATTATATGCGTGCCAATGACCATAGTAATGGTCGCTGGGTTCGCAATCTCAATGAAAAACTCTTGCGCCAAGTATCAACTCGGGTAACCCGTGAAGGTAGTACAGACTACAATTCCATTTTGGATCAAGATTTGGAAGCTTTGAGAGAGAATAGCAGTTCTGAACAACCCCATACCGTGGATGATCAAGGTTATGTTCTTCCTTAAGTTAGAAGGATCAATAAAAAGGAGGCTGGGACAAAAGTCCTAGCCTCTCAATTATTTTTGGATTGTCGAGCAAGACGCAGTGGTTGAGTGGGCTCTACTACGCTGATTTCATCAGCTTTTACAGCCCTACTCAACTGTGCGGAGGTGGGACGACGAAATCGAATTCTAACGAATTACCGATTTCTGTCCCACTCTCTTTTTGAATGGACTTATGGTATACTAGGAGGAGATCATTCACTTATGAAGGAGAAAACAATGGTTTTACCAAATTTTAAAGAAAACCTCGAAAAATACGCTAAATTGTTAGTGGCGAACGGCATCAACGTGCAACCTGGCCATACCTTGGTCTTGAACATCGATGTGGAGCAAAGAGAATTGGCTCACTTGATTGTGAAGGAAGCCTATGCTTTGGGTGCGCACGAAGTTATTGTCCAATGGGCAGATGATTTCACTACCCGGGAGAAATTCCTCCATGCACCGATGGATCGCTTGGACAATGTACCGGACTACAAGATTGCGGAAATGAACTACCTCTTGGAACACAAGGCCAGTCGCTTGGGTGTGCGTTCATCTGATCCAGGTGCCTTAAATGGTGTCGATGCAGAGAAGCTTTCTGCCTCTGCCAAGGCTTTGGGCATTGCCATGAAACCAATGCGCATCGCCACTCAGTCTAACAAGGTCAGCTGGACTGTTGCTGCAGCAGCAGGTTTAGAATGGGCGAAAAAAGTCTTCCCAAATGCGGCGAGCGATGAAGAAGCAGTGGATCTCCTGTGGGATCAAATCTTCAAGACTTGCCGAGTCTATGAGGAAGATCCAGTCAAGGCTTGGGAAGAGCATGCTGCTATTCTCAAGAGCAAGGCAGATACACTGAATAAGGAACAATTCTCAGCCCTTCACTACACTGCGCCAGGAACTGACTTGACTCTTGGCTTGCCGAAAAACCACGTCTGGGAATCTGCCGGAGCCATCAATGCCCAAGGCGAAAGCTTCTTGCCAAACATGCCGACAGAAGAGGTCTTCACAGCTCCTGACTTCCGTCGCGCAGAAGGCTATGTAACGTCTACAAAACCGCTTAGCTACAATGGAAACATCATCGAAGGCATCAAAGTGACCTTTGAAAATGGAGAAATCGTAGATATCACCGCAGAAAAAGGCGATCAAGTCATGAAAGATTTGGTCTTCAAAAACAAGGGAGCGCGTGCCTTAGGTGAATGTGCTCTCGTACCAGATCCAAGCCCAATTTCCCAATCAGGCATTACCTTCTTCAATACGCTCTTCGATGAAAATGCCTCTAACCACTTGGCCATCGGAGCAGCCTATGCAACCAGTGTAGAAGGTGGCGCAGAGTTCACAGAAGAAGAACTCGAAGCAGCCGGCCTCAACCGCTCAGACGTCCACGTTGACTTCATGATCGGCTCAAGCCAAATGGATATCGACGGTATCCGTGAGGATGGAACACGCGTACCACTCTTCCGTAATGGAGATTGGGCAATTTAAGGAGAAACTATGATTGGAAGTATGTTTGTCGGTCTTTTGATCGGACTTCTAGCTGGAGCTATCACCAATCGTGGCGAACGCATGGGATGTTTTGGGAAAATGTTCCTGGGCTGGATTGGTGCCTTTTTAGGACAATTACTCTTTGGTGCTTGGGGACCAAACCTAAACGGTACAGCGATTATCCCATCGATTCTTGGTGCCATGATTTTATTAGCCATCTTCTGGGAAAGAGGAAGCTAGGTTTAACTTGCTAAAACAGATAGAGTGGTTGGAAATCTTCCAACCTCTTTTTTGGTCAAAACTTGATCATCAAAGTAAAATCAGGTATGATGGATGGTATGTTCTTTCGTGAATAAGTAAGATAATTTTGACTGTATAAGAATAAAATAGTATAGAAAGTAAGATCAATCTATGTTTAAACCCGCAAAAATCGAGTATTTACCGAAAATGAATTTTCGCTATCGTTTGTTAAAAGTAGAGAATAAGTGGTATTTAATGGAAGTCGATCGGCCAATTATAACAAGTTATTTTCTCTCATGGTTTACCTATTTTGTCCCTCATAAAGCTTATCAGCTGACAGAGGATGAAGTAGAAGCAATTGCTCCGAAAGTGCTTGAAAGAGATAAGAACATATTTTCTACTCAGACTAAAGCAGGGATTTCAGCTCTTGGTGCTGGTTCCTTAGCAGTTTTACTAGGCAGAGCTTTTCCGATAGAGGATTATTTATATTTTAGTTCCCATCTACTCAATCTAGTGTTAATGATCCTTGTTCTATGTATTGTTATTGGGCTTCGTATTTGGCTGAGTACTAGGAAAATAGAGACGGTGATGATAGCTTCTAAGAAAGCTAAAAGAATCTATTGTCGCCCAGTAAAATTTAGGATAGTACTAAGAAATCTTTTATTTTTGATAGTTCCTTTGTTTTTGTCAAGTGCAATGATTTACTCAGTTTTGAGTAAAATTAAACCAAATCTAATTGTTCATATGGGCCTATTTGTTACTTCATTTATGTATTTAGCATCAGCTATTTTAGGCTTATATGCTCCAGGCGATGATTTCAAAGCTAAAGTCAAGTAGATCCAGTCGAGTGAAACTCAGAAGTAAGATCAGCCTCTATCTGCTTTTGGATCTTAAAACAATTTTTTAGAAAGGAGCATGTCATGAAAAACGAAAAGAAAGTCGATATTGGGCAGGCGAACAAAGTCTATTTTAAAAGTTTAGCCAATACACGCGCTTCATCGGCTATGATGATCAATTCGTGGACAGGCGTATTTCTGTTCGCATTTGAAATCCTTTGTTTTTATTCGTATGATGTATCGAAAGGTATAAAACCATTTAGTCATTGGTTTTTTGATATCCTCGTCATCTATTGTCTTTACCATATTATTGCATTTTTCTTGCCGTTAATGGGGGCATTTATATATAGAAGACAAGTATTGTCAACGACTCTACTCTTATTCACCTATGCAGGAATGTTTTTATCGCTCCAAGTCATGGGCTTGCTCATCATTGTTTCTGCTCTTGCAAATAAGGAATTTGAAGTAGGTTTCCCGAAATATGGCTTCCTCGTCATTCCTTTTCTTGTGATTTGTACCTTATTGGGCTTTATTTATCATTATTTTTGGCTTAAGAAGCAGTTAAAGATTGGCTTTTCGCCAACTAGAACCCTGGGAAATTATTTCGCAAAATCAAGTAGTTACAGTAGCAATGCCCTAACGATCATCTTCGTCTGCTCCATGATAGGAGCGGTCCTTACTGGCTATTTTGGAGTGGTGCTAGGAGTATCCGTAAGCATATTATTCAGTTACGCCTTTACTCAGTTGCTGACAGAAGTGGGTTACCTCTTGTATTTGAAAACAAAAAGCAAGGAATACTGGGAGGATGAACCTGAGGATAATCCGACGTTGTGGGATTTACTATGGGATTGGTTGAAAGGCTTCAGTTTGAAGAAAGCCAAAATTCGCATACCACTAGAAATATTATTTTTTGTATTAATAATTGAATTACTTGATCATTTAGGATATAATGGCTCGAGTCTAGCACGACCAATTTTATTAGTGTGGATTGTCAGAATGCTTACCTTGGGGCTCGTCTTGGATTTCTTCATTAGCGTAGCACGTGCCATCATGCGCAAATTTTCAAAGAAAAGGCAAGGCAAAAAATAACAAAAAATACCTAACCGAGAGCTTTCTCAGTTAGGTATTTTTGACAGTTACGCTATTCTAAAATCAAAAGGCCTTCCTTGATTTCAAATGGGTTGTTTGGATTGATGCGGTCATAGAACATGATGCCGTTGGTGTGGTCGATTTCATGTTGGACGACGATGGAGTTGTAGCCTTTGAGTTTGATGCGTTTCTTTTCACCGTCTTTTGTGAAATACTCCACCGTCACGCGCGCGTGGCGGACCACATAGCCTGGGACATTGCGGTCTACTGAGAGACAGCCTTCCCCATCTCCAAGAGCCGCGTCTTGCACAGAATGGGCGACAACCTTTGGATTGTACATGACTTCTTGAAGGCTATAAGCTTCTTTTGGTGGGTTGCCATCGGCATCTTCTGGATTGGGCACCAAAACAGCGATAATGCGTTTCGAGATGTCCAGCTGAGGAGCAGCGAGTCCCACTCCTCCACGGAGTCCAAGTTTTTCAGCCATAACAGGGTCTTGAGAATGGTGCAAGAATTGCATCATTTTTTCACCCAGGATAATTTCCTGGTCAGACAAAGGGAAGGTCACATCTTCCGCAACAGCTCGAAGTGTTGGATTTCCTTCGCGGATAATGTCATCCATATCAATCAAATGGGACGCTCTTGTAACTTTTTCAATTGCTTTCATCGTTTTACTCTCACTTTCTTTCTACCCTCCATGATAACACAAAAGAGCCTAAAATTAAAGTTATCTGTCGATGGTTTCCGCATGTTTGATGGACAAATCACTCATCATTTTGGGATCTAAAATCGTATAGACTCGCCCTTCTCTTTGGACTAACCCCTCTTCGATCATCTGCTTGATGACGCGGTTAAGGTGGCGGTAGCTGATCCCAAAACGCAGGGCCAGCTGATTCATCTTGGGTTTGAGGGTCCCATTTTCATCGCAATGTTCCAGAAAATGCGTAGCGAGGCGTTCCTTGACCGAATAATGAAAGTTGGCAGGAGCCAAATAGTTGATCTGGTGCAATTTCTCAGCAAGGTCTTGGCCGTAGAGCGCAAAAAGGTTGGATCAAGCAGGAGGCGTTTCTTAAAGTGCTGGGCTGGGAGCTGGACGACTAGCGAGTCCTGGTCTGCAATGACCGATGTAATACAGACCCGATCGAGCAGGAGCTCAATCTCTCCTAAGAGTCCAGGTTTTTCTTGGATTTCAAGGATGGTGTCACTGCCGTTTTCAAGACTGTGAACGATCTTGAGCCGGCCTTTGAGAAAATAAGGAATGACATCTTGCTCAGAACCCTGGCGGCAGATATAATCTCCAGCCTGGTAGAGAACGAGGTCCAGCTGGCTGAGGCAGTCGCCCGGAAAGATCTGGTCCAATTGGTAGTCTGTGATGATTTCCTTGAGTCTGGTAGATGGGGAAATTTTTTTCATCTCAATCTCCTAAAATAGGACAAATGTCCTGTTTTTCTATTTCTAAATTGATTATACTAGGATTCTATTAAAAATACTAGTTTGAATCTTTTCTGAAAAAACCAGTAAAATCAAATGTTACCAGTAAAGTGTAGGAAATAAACAATGAAAAAAACAATGGAAAGAATCAGTCTCTTGAGCTTGTCGCTCATGTTGATCTCATCTTTTTCAATAACAGCCGGTTTGCCGGCTATGAAGGCCTATTTTAGCCACTTCGGCTATTCAGCAGGCCAGGTAGAACTCTTGGTTTCCCTGCCAGCCTTTGCGGTCGTGGCCATGCTCTTTTTAAATAGCGTGATCGAGCGGTGGATGAGTGAGCGTCAGATGATTGTCGCAGGGCTTTTACTCTTTTCAACTAGCGGGCTCTTGCCTTTGGTCGTACAGGACTATCCTCTCATCTTTCTAAGTCGTTTGCTCTTTGGTTTGGGGACAGGAATGATCAATGCCAAGGCTATTTCGATTATCAGTGAGCGCTACTCGGGCAATGACAAGACTCGGATGCTGGGCTATCGGGGATCTGCTGAAGTGGTGGGCTCTGCCATCTTGACCTTTATGGTGGGACAACTCTTACCCCTAGGCTGGCCAGCGATCTTTGCCGTATATGGTGGTGGTTACTTGATTTTACTCCTCTATATCCTTTTTGTCCCTTATCCTAAGGAGAAAAAACAGGCTAGCTTGAAGGTGAAAAAGTCAGGATCCGTCCGCCTTCGCTCTCCTCAATGGCGTTTTAGTCTAATGCTAGCCGTGATTGCTGGTATCATCATTTGCTTCAATTCCATCATTAGCCTGCGCGTGCCGGATATCATTGTTGACGCTCGTATGGGAACGGCGACAACAGCTGGAACGGTCCTAAGTCTGATGCAATTGACAGGGATTGTAGCAGGAGTGGGATTTGCTAGTTTGACACATGTTTTCAAAAAGAACTTGCTCATGATCATGTGCTTTGGTTTCGGTCTAGCGTTAGCCTTGATTGGCTTGTCCGGACAGCTGTGGAGCCTGGTTCTAGGAACCCTCTTGGCAGGATTTACCTACAGTACGGGGGTCACCAGTATCTTTTATCACTTATCTGAAAAAATCCCGACCAATCTCCTGAACCTTGCGACCTCGCTTGTCTTGATTGGCTGCAATCTTGGATCAGCCGTCTCTTCTTTCTTCATCCAGTTGGTGACGCCACTAGCTCCTTCCAATCATCTGCTCTTTGTCTTGATTGGTGTTTTGATGGTTGGAACAGGAGTCTTCGCCTCACAATTACTAGCACGAACGAAATGATTGAGAAATCATTTCGTTTTTTTAATTCAATCTATTGCGTCCTGTCACTAGCTCGTGTTATTATAGGAGGAGTGTGAAAAAAAGATTAGTTTAAAGGAAAAAATAATGAAAAGAATCATGGAGAAAGTGAGTATTCTCGCGCTTTCATTTATATTGACGACTTCGTTTTCGATTTCGAGTGCGCAGTCGGCCATGTTTGCCTATTACAAGGGAATTCCTCACAGCATGATTGAGCTCTTGGTCTCGCTTCCTTCTGCAGGGATCATGGTTTCACTCATCTTCAATAAATGGATTGGGCGACTATTTTCAGAGCGTCAGATGATTGTGACAGGCCTAGTCGCTTACGCTCTATGTGGCTTTATTCCCTTAATCAGTCCAGCCTATCCAGTTGTCTTTTTGTCTCGGATTATTTTCGGGATGGCGGTTGGCTTGCTCAATGTTTCTGCCATTGCCATTATCAGTGAGCGCTATAAAGGAAAAGAACGTGTCCAAACCCTTGGCATTCGGGGTTCTGCAGAGGTTGTTGGGACAGCTGTTTTGACCTTTGGAGTGAGTCTCTTGATTCGCTTTGGCTGGCAGGCTGCCTTTCTCGTCTACGGTATCAGTATTCCAATCTTACTTTTATATCTCTTATTTGTGCCATATGGATCTATGACGGAAGCAGTGGAGGAAAAACACCGGGATGTCAAGATGACGGGGGAACAATGGCGGACAGCGCTCGGCTTAGCAGTCGTTGCGGCGTCGATCGTCTTGTCCAATGTCATGATCACCGTTCGGATTCCAAGTGTGGTCGAGCAAGTAGGGCATGGTACTGCCCAAACTGCTGGGATTATTTTAGCAGCCATGCAATTTGTTGGGATCTTGGCAGGTTTGGCCTTCTCGCCCTTGACCCAGCTGTTTCGCGATCGCTTGTTGGTAGTTTCGGGAGTGGCCTATGGTTTGACCCAACTGTTGATCGGGGTTTCTACCAATCTCTGGATGCTCGCCATTGTGACCATCCTTGCAGGTTTTGCCTACAGTGTAGCTCTTACAACAGTTTACAATGTCTTGTCAGATAAGATGCCAGCAGGGGTCTTGAGCCAGGCAACGTCCATGGCGGTTTTGGGATGTAGTACAGGTTCGATCGCAACGACCTTTGTCCTTAGTCTATTAGGGACGATCTCATCTACTCCAGCCTTCATTTTTGGATTTTCTGGTATCCTCATGATCCTGATTTCCTTTTTTGGCCTTTGGATTGTGCGAAAGAGCGGGAAGTAATCATGCGGCTAGATAAATTTTTAGTGGATTGTGGCGTGGGGAGTAGGACCGAGGCCAAGCAGCTTCTCAAGCAAAAGAAAATCACAGTGAATGGGAAAAAAGAGACAGCAGGGAAGCTACAGATTGATCCAGACAAGGATCAGGTGACCTTTATGGGGGAAAATCTGGTCCATGAAACCTTTGTGTATTATCTGCTCAATAAACCAGCTGGGGTCATCTCCGCTACAGAGGATGACCATCACCTAACTGTGCTGGATCTATTGGATGAGACAGCTCGTCATAAGGAAGTCTTTCCTGTCGGACGGCTAGATATCGATACCCGTGGCTTGCTACTTTTGACCAACAATGGGAAGTTGGCTCATGCTATGCTTTCACCGAAGAAGCATGTGTCGAAGGTCTACCGTGCCCAGGTGGCTGGGATCATGGCTGAGGCAGATGTGGCCCGTTTTGAATCAGGCATTGCCCTCAAAGACTTCACGACTTTGCCTGCGAGATTGCAGATCTTAGAGGTGGATGAGGCAAGCGCCAGTTCCTATGTCGAAATTGAAATTGCAGAAGGAAAATTCCATCAGGTCAAGCGCATGGTCGCTGCCTGTGGCAAGGAAGTAGTGGATTTAGAGCGGATCTCTATGGGTCCTCTAACACTAGATCCCACTCTTCAATTGGGAGAATGGCGGAGACTCCAACCTTCTGAACTCAAGTCCCTAGAGGTGTTTGGAGTTCCCTTATAAGCAAAAAACCAAGAGGCTGGGACAAAAGTCCTAGCCTCTCAATTGTCTTTGGATTGTCGAGCAAGACGCAGTGGTTGAGTGGCCTCTACTACGCTGATTTCATCAGCTTTTATAGCCCTACTCAACTGTGCGGAGGTGGGACGACGAAATCGAATTCTAACGAATGACCGATTTCTGTCCCACTCTCTATTTTTCTTTGTATCAAAAAAATGTACTTAAAATACAAAAAAGCATATATAATAGCTTGTCTTCTCAAAGTAAATCGATTATAATGAAAAAAGATGGGTTGTGTATAAAATCACAATATGTAGTGATAATTTTTCGACTCACATACCTTATCTAGTAAACGTAGAAAAAGGAGAAAAATCGTTTATGAAAAAGAGGCTTTATTCTGTTGTGATAGCAGTTGCCCTATTTTTACTAGCGGCTTTAGGATTTGCCAAACCCAATAGTCCAGCTAAAGTCCATGCAGATACGATCAATGATGTTGTGACATCTGTAAACATATCGAAATCAACTGGTGGAGCGATTACAGATCCACTCGGTGTTTGGGAGAGTTTTCAAGTTGAAGCAAACTTTGTGTTGCCGAATGGACGTGTAAAAAAGGGAGATCAGACCGTTATCCAACTTGGAGATGACTTTAAGGTCTTTGAAACGGACACCATCGATCTGCTGGATCCAAGTGGTCAAAAAGTTGCGACAGCAACGGTAGATGATCAAAGAAAAGTCATCACTGTAACCTATACGGATTATCCTGAAAGAATGGCCAATGTGACAGGAAAACTGCGTTTCTTTGCGCGTGTAGACCACCAAGTCGTCAAAGGTCAAAAGACACTTGATTTTACTCTCACGATCGATAAGAAAGTGATTTCAGGTGGGAATATCGATTACAAAGGGGTGAATCCGGGTGAAAATCCTCCTACTCCAGAAGTCTTTAGCAAATGGGGTTGGACCAACTCAGATAATAAATTAAAATTGACCTATACCTTGAACATCAATCAAGGTCACACTGCCCTTCATAATATTGATATTAAGGACCAATTGGCCTTTACAGATGGAAAAATCAAAGCAGATTCTGTCAACATCCATACAGGAACTTGGCAGGTCGATAACGAAGATGGTGCCTATCATCTGCGGAATACTACAAATGTAACCAAGAATTATTCCCCTGTTGTCAGTGCTGACGGTCGTTCTCTGACGGTTCATATCGGAGATCTAGCTCCAGAACAAGGGATGACTGTTCGCTATGATGTTTATTTGGACAAGGTCCCAGCCATCAATACATCCTACAAAAACAATGCGACGATGACCGCGACAGAAATCAAGGAGCAAAATAAGGTTGCAGATATTCTGTATCAATTCCTTGATGGAGACTTCAATGGTGAGAAATACTCCTTCACCATTCATAAAAAAGGTGAAAATGGTCAGGCTCTTGCAGGTGCTGTTTTTGCTGTGACAGCAGATGATACTGGTGAGCAAGTTGGAACCATTACGACAGATGAGAATGGTGTTGGCACCATTACTGGTTTGATCAAACAAGCTTATACGGTTCAAGAAATTCAAGCTCCAACAGGCTATGTTCTCTCGAAAGAACCTATCAAGATCAGCAAGGATGATTTTGGAAATGACCTTGCGATTACTCGTGATGTTGTGAACCAAAAAGAAAAAACAAGCGTTGCTGGCCAAAAGACATGGAATGATAATGACAACCAAGATGGCAAGCGTCCATCAAAAATCACCGTCAACCTCCTAGCAAATGGTGTCAAAGTCGCTTCTAAAGAAGTGAAACCAGATGCTACAGGAACTTGGGCTTATCATTTTGATAATCTCGATGTGGTCGATGATGCTGGCAATGTCATTGCCTACACTGTTTCAGAAGAACCTGTTGAAGGCTATGAAGCGACTATTGAAGGAACCAATATTACCAACAGTCGGACACCAGAAGTTGTTGAGATTCCAGTAACGAAAGTTTGGAAAGACAATGATAACCAAGATGGCGTTCGTCCTGACAAGGTCACTGTTCGTCTCCTTGCAGATGGTACAGAAGTAGCTAGCCAAGAGCTAAGTGCAGCGACTGATTGGAAGACAGTCTTTACCAATCTTCCAAAATACAATCACGGCAAACAAATTGTCTACACAGTCACAGAAGACACAGTAGCCAATTACTCTGCTGCGATTGATGGAACAACCATTACCAATAGCTACAAGCCAGGTAAAACCAGCGTTACTGTTACAAAACGTTGGGAAGACAACAATGACCAAGATGGCAAACGTCCAAGCGCCATTAAGGTACAGCTCTATGCAGATGGCAAAGCTCAAGGAAAAGAAGTGGAACTTTCTGCTAAAAATAACTGGACCCATACCTTTAGCAATTTGCCTCTAAAAGCGAAAGGCAAAGAGATTCAGTACCAAGTGAAAGAAGTTGGGACAGTCAAAGGCTATACTAGTACGGTCGATGACAGTAACAAGGGAAATGTAGTGATCACCAATAGCCGCACACCAGAAGTAACAGAAGTAGCGGTCAAGAAGATCTGGGATGATGCAGACAATAAAGATGATCTTCGTCCTGAAAAAATCACAGTTCGTCTCCTTGCGGATGGTCAAGAAGTAGCTGTAAAAGAAATCACAGCTACTGATAATTGGCAGGCAAGCTTCACGGATCTACCCGTATACAAGGAAGGTAAGAAGATTGCCTACACGATTACAGAGGATCCAGTAGCAGGTTATACAAGCAACATTGATGGTTTCACGGTAACCAACCGTCATACGCCACCAACAACACCTCCTACCACACCACCAAGCACACCGCCAACGACACCGCCTACAACCCCACCAACGACACCGCCAACGACACCGCCAACGACACCGCCTACAACCCCACCAACGACACCGCCAACAACACCTCCTACAACGCCACCGACGACACCACCAACAACGCCGCCAAGCACACCGGAAAAACCAGAAACTCCAACCACACCAAAAGAAGGAAAGAAAAAAATTCTTCCATCAACTGGTGAAGTTGTTGCTTACGGGTTGACCATACTCGGTGCACTCTTAGCAATTTTTGCTTTGGCTTTGCTCTTGCGTGGTAAACGGAAAGAGAAATAAGCTTCATACCGATAAAAGGCAAATATCCCAAAAGATATTTGTCTTTTTGAATAAGTTGCTTGAAGAATGATCCATCAAACTGTCCAAATTCCCAAGGTTCTTTTTAGAAAAGTGAAAAGCTCCTCTCAAAGGAAACATAAGTGTTTGACAGAAAGATGAAATCTTGATAGAATAAGAAGGTCGAATAGACAACTAACTCTTTCTTGGTAGCAGGATATGCCAAACCTGCCACTCGGATAGAGCATAAAGAAAAGGAGCTTATCATGGCAATCTCAAAAGAGAAAAAAAATGAAATCATTGCACAATACGCACGTCACGAAGGTGACACTGGTTCAGTAGAAGTACAAGTTGCTGTCCTTACTTGGGAAATCAACCACTTGAACGAACACATCAAACAACACAAAAAAGACCACGCTACTTACCGTGGTTTGATGAAGAAAATCGGTCGCCGTCGTAACTTGTTGGCTTACCTTCGTACAAACGACGTTAACCGTTACCGTGAGTTGATCAACTCTCTTGGACTTCGTCGTTAATCTGCTCTATTTTCCACTTACGCTGCGTTGTCACCTTGCCTCGATATACTCGAGTATAATCTTCGGCTACGGTTCCTAGCATCGTAAGGTAAAATAGACCAGATCTATCTCCCTTCGGGGAGATTTTTTGTTTTCACCAAGATTTTAGCCCGAGCTCAAAACAGCTCTCTGGATTCAGAGGGCTTTTTTGTTATCTTTTTTCGGACAAGATTCATGATTCTGAGTAAGTCGTTTTATTTGACAGATGTAATTGACAGAGTTACAATAGACACATCTTAAGAAATAGAGGTTATCGATATGATTGATATTACATATCTAGATGGTGCAAAACAAGAAAGAGTCATGCATTTTGATTCCTACGATGAGTTTGAACGCTCCCAACAAGCTTGCTTGATTGGGGTAGCAGATTTTTATCCTGTTGTGAAACTGACCTATAATGGGCATGAATTGGATTACCAAGGGACTTACGGAGATGTCTTCTTCTATTTGATGAAGCAAGATTTGACGCAGTACCAAAACTAAAGGAGAAAGAAAATGGCAAAAGCAATTACAGACGCAACATTTGAAGCAGAAACAAAAGAAGGCTTGGTCTTGGTAGACTTTTGGGCAACCTGGTGTGGTCCATGTCGCATGCAAGCTCCTATTTTAGAAAAATTATCGGAAGAACTTTCGGAAGATGAGTTAAAAATCCTAAAAATGGATGTGGATGAAAATCCAGAAACAGCGCGTGCTTTCGGCATTATGTCCATTCCAACCTTGCTCTTTAAAAAAGATGGGCAGGTTGTTAAACAAGTAGCAGGAGTGCATACCGCAGCACAAATTAAGGCCATTGTGGCAGAGTTGAGTTAAAAAGCAAAAAAGCTAAAGAGGAATGAACCTTCTTTAGCTTTTTTTGAATCTTATTCTCCCAATTCTGCACTGTAAGCAATAATTTGATCGACAGTGTCTGAAAGGAATTGGATGGTATCACGAAGTGGTTTGTCAGTTGAGATATCTGCTCCGATAATCATGGCTGACTCAAGTGGTGTCTTGCTACCGCCTGATTTGAGGAGGTCCAGCCAATCTTTAGCTCCGTTTTCAGAGTTTTTCAAATGCAAGTAACCCGCTGTTGAGATTACTAATCCAGCTGAGTAGGTGTAGCTGTAAAGTCCCATGTAGTAGTGGCTTTGGCGCATCCAGGTCAAAGCCGCATCGTCATCTGTTTCAACAGCGTCTCCCCAGAATTCGGTCAAGACTTCCTTCATGATGCTATTGAGCTTGCTAGCGCCGAAGGTTCCACCTTCTTCAATCAGGGTGTAGACCTTGCGTTGGAAGGCTGCTTCCAGCAAGTGGGTGATGAAGTTGTGGAAGTAGGTGTCTGTCAAACGGTGAGCTAGGGCAAAGCGTTTTTGACGAGGATCGTCAAACTGGTGTTCCAAGTAGTCGCTGAGGAGGAGCTCGTTAAAAGTAGAAGGAGCTTCCACATAGTAGGTCGACATGTGGGCGTTGAAGTAGCTTTGGTTGTTGTCTGAGAAGATGAATTGACCAGAATGTCCGATCTCATGGATCAGGGTATAAACATCGCTCATCCGTCCTGTCCAACTCATCAGGACATAAGGATGGACACGGTATGGATCGGCTGCATAACCACCGGAATCCTTGCCTTCATTGGCAGCAAAGTCGACCCAACGTTCGGTTTGGTAGCGGGCAATTTCGCGGGAATATTCTTCGCCAAGAGGTTCCACAGATTTCATGACCAAATCATAAGCATCATCAATGGTAACATCTGGGTTGAGCGCACTGTCCAAGTCCAACTTCCAATCAGCAAAGGTCATTTTCTCAAGGCCGTTGACCTTGGCCACGTGTTTGAGGAATTTTTGAGCTACTGGAGCGAAGTCCTTCATGATCAGGTCAATCTGACGATCAAACATGGCACGATCCACTTCCTGCTCAGCTAAGAGATAGTCAAATACGGAATCGTAGCCTCGCATATCTGCGATTAGTTTTTCAGATTTGACTTGGGCTAGATAGGTAGCAGCAGCCGTGTTTTGGTGCTTGCGGAGACCTTCTGAGAAGGAACGAAAGGCTTTTTCACGGACTTCCGCATTCTCATGGTTTTGGTAGAAGTTTTCATAGGTGACAAAGCTATTCTTGTAAACTTCTCCATCTACTTCAAAATCAGCCATTTCAAAGTCACCTGCCCGCATCTTGGTATAGATGTCTTGCGGTCCGTAGAAGACTTCACCAAGGTTGGTCAGAGTTTTTTCCACATCAGCTCCCAAGTAGTGAGCTTTTTTGATTTTAGCCTGACGAATGGCAAAAGTGAGGTGAGGGAGTTGTCCCAGACGTTCAAGGACTTCTTCATCCGCTTCTACCAAAGCATCATCAAAGAAGGAAAGTTCAACGCTGGCCCAAGTTTCGAAATCCATCCCTGCTTGGGCAATTTCCGCAAAAGCTTCATCGCTAAAGTCCGTCGTTTGGGGCATAAAGCTGTAGTTGCCAATGTGGCTGAGTTGGATCTGAATTTGTTCAAAGACTGCAAAGGCAGCTTCAAAGTCTTCAAAGGTGTGGAGGTTGCCTTTGTAGTTACGGACAAATTCATTGATTTCTTCACGTGTTTTTTCAATGGCACGCAAGAAGTCTTCCTGGTCTTGGTAGAGGGCTGTGAGGTCCCAGAGTTCGTTCTCAGGAAATTCAGAACGTTTTTTTAATTCCATAGTGTTCTCCTTTTGATCAAATAACTATACTAAGTATAGCAGAAAAAAGGGCAGAAACATAGAGGAAGAGGGGAAAATGCTTGTGTAAAAATCTTGAAAAGAGGTGGAAAAATCAACCATTTTTGATATACTAGGATAGATATGAGGAGGTTTTTATGAAAAAGGTTATGATTTCACTACTGGCGGGTGCGTCCGTTTTATCTTTGGTGGCTTGCACGCCTAAACGCTACGAGCGCCAAAGTAAACCAAAGACAGCAACGTCATCAACTGTTAAAAAAGAAAAGAAGGATACCGGTCAAAAGAACTATCAAGAAGTATTAGATCGCTACAAGGCTTATGCAACCGCAATTAATGCCAAAGACCAAACGGCTTTACAAAATGAACTGAAGAAGATTGAAGCAACTTCAGAAGAATATGCGTATGTCTTTAACCTTCAAACACTTGGAAGCACCAATGAGTGGCACTATGCTTTTGAGGATCTTAATCGTGATGGTAATGATGAACTGCTGATTGGGGATGGCAAAACGATTGCTGCTGTGTATTATTTGAAAGATAAGCAGCCAACCTTGCTCCATGTAGCCTATGTGGCTTCTGCAGGTGGCTATCGCTCCAGTTTAGATCTTTTCGATAATGGACAAATCGTCTACGCCACTTGGCAATCCCTTAATCCAGAAATGGAATTGACCCTTTATTCGCTAGGAAAAGGGGAGGCCAAGGAAGAAAAGAAAGCAACCATTCAAATTGGTGGCAAGGAAACGGCAGAGCAAGCTCTTGGGATTTCAGCCAAGAAGTTAGACCTCACTAAGCTCGATTGGAAAAATTTTGACGGTACAGGGGATTCCAAATCAACAGCGAAAGCAGAAGAGAAAAAATCGGGAAGCTTCCAAGTACAAGTCAGTGTAGCCGATCTTCGTATTCGGAAAGAACCGTCTACCTCCGCCCCATCTGCAGGGATGATCTCAAAAGGAACTCACACCATTACGGAAACCGTAGATGCCGATGGTCATACCTGGGGCAAGCTTGAATCTGGACAAGGCTGGATCGCCCTTGACTTCACAACGCGTGTGGATGGTTCTAAATCAGCAAGCACAAGTAAGAAAAGCAGTGGAATGAATATTCAAGAAATTCAGAACGGTGATTTTTCAAGTATTGCAGGGACCTGGAGAAATGGGAAAGGAATGAGTGTAACATTTGATGATAACGGTATATCAAAGATAAATGGTGCACCAACAGATCAGGTTGTAGACCGCTTTAATCATGAATTTGGATACTTAAGTAGTAGTGTTCATTCAACTGCCCCAGCTGGTGCTTCAGCAATGAGTTTTTTCCCAGCAGGTCAAGAGTTTCCTGCATCATTAAAATATGGAAATTTTTCTGTTGATAATAGTAAGGATATTATTTATTGGGGTCAGAATGTTATTTCAGATCAAAGCGACTTGTTCTATAAGGAAGACTAAAAAAGGTTAGAAAAACAAAAAATTATATTTGCTAGTGGTCTCTTCATTGATACTGAGTAAATAGATTTCCTTTGATAGACTAGGATAAAAAAATAGGAGATATTGTGAAAAAATTTATTATTTTATTCTTAACAGTTGGTTCGGTAATTTCCCTAGCAGCCTGCGCCCCAAAACGCTATGAGCGTAAGCACAGTCCAGTAGGAGCTTCATCGGTCAAAAAATCATCTGACAAGGCGCAAGAAAAAGAACAGTCAGAAGAAGCTAAGTCAGATGAGCATGATAAAGAAGCCATTGGGACCTTGTCAAAAGCGGACCAAGCGGATATCTACTCGATCATTGAAAACAGTGCGTCTTTGACCTATTCACTTCAGGTGCAACCGACTCGCTTGCTAGAGTTGAACAATGATCACGGTGCGGTTGATGGTTACCCGCAAGACATGTTCATTGATTACTACAATACCTACACGCCGGGAACCTATAATCTGCAAGATGTCATTGATAAATTGAATGCAGAAGAGACATCGGACTCTATCCGCAGTCTGTCACAAGACAAGCTGATCCAACTGACAAACGAAAAGAAGGACGGCTGGCTCTATTCGACAAAAGACAAGGCCTTCTACGAAATTGTACCTGGTGGTCGTGGAGGAGCGATGCCACCGATGGAAATCCCTTCGCCTGATGAATGGGTGGTCAATGAAGATTCAGTTGAAGTGACAACGACTATCCAAGGTACTTCCGATCCATACAGACGTTTTGTCTTGAAACGTAACAATAAGAACTACAAGGGTGGAAGCCATAAAACACGCTTTTATGTCGACAGTACAGAATTCGCGAAATCTTAAAAATAAATAGAAGCTATACCTGGATCTAAAATTTTTATATAGGTCTCTTAGAAGATTCGCAGAAAAAGGCCCTTAAAGCCTTTTTCTTTTGGGCTTGAATATGTTAAAATAAAAGGTATACGTGCTTGGATACAAAGATGAGGATATAACAAATAGATGGGCTCTTGAAATTCCTATCTCGTTGAGTTGGGTAGCCTTAGTATCTTGAGTAATTGAATTTTGGCCTCATTTCTTAGGAAAAAAGATAAGCTTCCTAGCACTCATCGAGTGCGGCGTCACCTTCCTATTTTTCTACAGAAATGTTCGGCAAGCCGAACCGTCCAAAATATCTTGATAGTTGAACACGGGCTAAATCCCTAGTGAAAAAGATAGATTTCCTAGTGTGCGTGGCACACTGCGTCAATCTCCTATTTTCATACGGGATTCTTCACGCCCTTTGTATCCTGATTTTTGTAGGCAAGTCGTATAATTTTATCAATCCAAAGGGGATTACAATGACAAAACAAGTGTTTCAAACGACTTTTGCGGGTCGTGAGTTAATCGTAGAAACTGGTCAGGTTGCCAAGCAAGCAAATGGCTCTGTTGTCGTGCGTTATGGGGAGTCGACTGTCTTGACGGCAGCTGTCATGTCTAAGAAGATGGCAACTGGGGATTTCTTCCCACTTCAAGTCAACTACGAAGAAAAAATGTATGCGGCTGGGAAATTTCCTGGTGGCTTTATGAAACGGGAAGGTCGTCCTTCTACAGATGCGACTCTGACAGCGCGTTTGATTGACCGTCCAATCCGTCCAATGTTTGCGGAAGGTTTCCGTAACGAAGTGCAAGTTATCAACACAGTCCTTTCTTACGATGAAAATGCATCTGCCCCAATGGCAGCTATGTTTGGTTCATCCTTGGCTCTTTCTATCTCAGATATTCCGTTTGACGGACCTATCGCTGGGGTCCAAGTAGGCTATGTTGACGGGGAAATCATCATCAACCCAACGCAAGAACAAGCTGAGCGCTCTCTTCTTGAATTGACAGTAGCTGGTACCAAACACGCTATCAACATGGTAGAGTCTGGTGCCAAAGAATTGTCAGAAGAAATCATGTTGGAAGCTCTTCTCAAAGGGCACGAAGCCGTTAAAGAATTGATTGCCTTCCAAGAAGAAATCGTTGCGGCAGTTGGGAAAGAAAAAGCAGAAGTGGAATTGCTTCGTGTGGATGCTGACTTGCAGGCTGAAATCATCACAGCCTACAACAGCGACCTTCAAAAAGCGGTCCAAGTAGAAGAAAAATTGGCGCGTGAAGCTGCGACTCAAGCAGTCAAAGATCAAGTCACAGCAGTTTACGAAGAAAAATATGCCGACCACGAAGAGTTTGATCGCATCATGCGGGACGTGGCTGAAATCTTGGAACAAATGGAACATGCAGAAGTGCGCCGTCTAATTACAGAAGACAAGGTTCGTCCGGATGGTCGTAAGGTCGATGAAATCCGTCCTTTGGATGCACAAGTCGACTACCTTCCTCGTGTGCACGGTTCAGGTCTCTTTACTCGTGGACAAACGCAAGCCCTTTCTGTCTTGACATTGGCACCAATGGGTGAAACGCAAATCATCGATGGTTTGGATCCAGAGTACAAGAAACGCTTTATGCACCACTATAACTTCCCACAATACTCGGTTGGTGAAACAGGTCGTTACGGTGCGCCTGGTCGTCGTGAAATTGGTCACGGTGCTCTTGGTGAGCGTGCCCTTGCTCAAGTATTGCCAAGCTTGGAAGAATTCCCATATGCCATCCGTTTGGTAGCAGAAGTATTGGAATCAAATGGTTCTTCATCTCAAGCCTCTATCTGTGCGGGAACACTTGCCCTTATGGCTGGTGGTGTGCCAATCAAGGCCCCAGTAGCTGGTATTGCCATGGGTCTCATTTCAGATGGAAACAACTACACCGTATTGACAGATATCCAAGGTTTGGAAGACCACTTTGGAGACATGGACTTCAAGGTAGCTGGTACGCGTGACGGAATTACTGCCCTTCAAATGGATATCAAGATCCAAGGGATTACTGCAGAAATCTTGACAGAAGCGCTTGCTCAAGCCAAGAAAGCTCGTTTTGAAATCCTTGATGTGATTGAAGCAACGATTCCAGAAGTGCGTCCAGAATTGGCACCAACTGCTCCGAAAATTGATACCATCAAGATTGATGTGGACAAAATCAAGATTGTCATCGGTAAGGGTGGAGAAACCATCGATAAGATCATCGCAGAAACAGGCGTTAAGATTGATATCGACGAAGAAGGTAACGTATCGATCTACTCGAGCGACCAAGATGCGATTAACCGTGCCAAAGAGATCATTGCTGGTTTGGTGCGTGAAGCCAAAGTGGATGAAGTCTACCATGCCAAAGTGGTTCGGATTGAGAAATTCGGTGCCTTTGTCAACCTCTTTGATAAGACAGATGCCCTCGTTCATATCTCTGAAATGGCTTGGACGCGCACCAACCGTGTCGAAGACTTGGTAGCGATTGGCGATGAAGTGGATGTCAAGATTATCAAGATTGACGAAAAAGGTCGTGTCGATGCTTCTATGAAGGCACTATTGCCACGTCCGCCAAAACCTGAACATTCAGAAGAAAAAGGTGAAAAGGGTCCTCGTCATGGCGATCGTCCTCGTCACCACAACAAAGACCACAAACCTAAAAAAGACTTTATCATTACACAAAAAGATTCAGAATAATCATTAGAAAAGGAGGAGCACGGTATGGGATGGTGGCGTGAAACCATCAATATTGTAAAAGAAAATGACCCAGCAGCGCGTACCTCGCTGGAGGTCCTTTTGACCTATCCGGGCGTCAAAGCACTGGCAGCTCACCGTGTTTCCCACTTTTTGTGGAACCATGGTTTTAAGCTCTTGGCGCGGATGCATAGCCAATTCTGGCGTTTTTGGACCCAGATCGAAATCCATCCAGGTGCGACCATTGCTTCGGGTGTCTTTATCGACCATGGAGCGGGTCTCGTTATCGGGGAAACAGCCATTGTTGAAAAAGGTGTCATGCTCTACCATGGGGTGACCCTTGGGGGAACAGGAAAGGATGTCGGCAAACGCCATCCGACGGTACGTGAGGGAGCCTTGGTTTCCGCCCATGCTCAAGTCATCGGCCCGGTGGAAATCGGAGCCAAGGCCAAAGTCGGAGCGGGAGCTGTCGTCGTCTCAGATGTACCAAGTGATGTGACCGTTGTCGGTGTTCCAGCCAAGATTGTGCGGGTGCACGGTCGAAAAGATGAACCGGTTATTCACCAAGAAGAAGAAAAACGGGAATACTATATGAACAAGCTGGAGCATGCTAAGGAAGCTAGCCATCGGTCTTCGAGTTTGTAAGGAGATCGCTACGTGATTCAATCAACCAATACATTGAATGACCACCAACTACTGGAAGCAAAGGCCCTTATTGCCACCTGTCAGAAGTATGACGGAACGTTTCGGGATCCTTATCTCTCCAATATGCTCAATTTTGATCCCGATATGCCCGCCTTTTTCCTTTATTATGAAAAAGGTGAACTTGTTGGCCTATTAACCGTCTATGCGGATGACCAAGATGTGGAAGTAGCGATCCTGGTCCATCCCAATCATCGACGTCAGGGAATTGCGCGTGCTTTGTATGGAAGTTTTGAGAAAGAAACGGCATCTTATCCAATTGAGTCTGTGACTTTTCAGACAGAGCGTATTTTTCTAGAGTGCCATCCTGATTTTGCCAGCAATTGGGGACTGGTTGAGGATGAAGAGACAGAAACTTGGTTAGGACGTGATCGAACCGCTTATGCATTAGATTCCCGTTCGGATGTCGATGTGCTCTTGGCAGAGCCTTCTTATCTTGAAGCCATTGCCCAGCTCCACCACCAAACCTTTGCAGATGAAGTGGAAGCACCGGAAGTGAGCCACAGATACATTTTGGAGGCCTTGAAGGATCCTGATAGTCTGCTTTACATGTTACTCAAAGAAGGTCAAGTGATTGGCGTTTGTACGGTCGATATGTCTGGAAAATGCAATTACCTTTATGGACTAGCGATTGCTGAAGTCTATCGTGGGCAAGGTTACGGAAGCTATCTGGCAAAATCCCTCATCAACCAACTCATGGAGCAAAATGATAAGGCATTTCAGATTGCAGTGGAAGATAGCAATGTAGGTGCCAAACGCTTGTATGAAAAGATTGGCTTTATCAAACAGACTCAGGCGGTTTATTTGAAGCCAAAAGAGTAGAAACAGAAAGGAAATGAAGCGTGTTAAAAATTTATGATACCATGTCTCGTGATTTGAGAGAATTTATCCCCATCGAGGAAGGAAAGGTCCGCATGTATGTTTGTGGGCCAACGGTTTACAACTATATCCACGTAGGGAATGCCCGCTCAACGGTGGCCTTTGACACGATTCGTCGCTACTTTGAGTATCGTGGCTACGAAGTTGCTTACATTTCCAACTTTACAGATGTGGATGATAAGATCATTAACCGTGCCAAAGAAGAAGGCATTACTCCACAGGAAGTGGCAGACAAGTATATTGCGGCCTTCCGTGAGGATGTAACGGCTCTCGGGGTCAAACCTGCAACCCGCCACCCTCGTGTGGTTGAGTTTATGGATGACATCATTCGTTTTGTCGCTGACTTGATCGAAAAAGGCTATGCCTATGAGAGCCAAGGTGATGTTTATTTCCGTGTGGAAAAATCCCACAACTATGCAAAATTAGCCAACAAAACTCTAGAAGACTTGGAGCTAGGCGCTTCTGGTCGGACAGATGAGGAAACAGCCCGCAAGGAAAATCCAGTCGACTTTGCCCTTTGGAAAGCTGCCAAACCAGGAGAGATTTCCTGGGACAGCCCTTGGGGCCCTGGCCGTCCGGGTTGGCACATCGAGTGTTCGGTCATGTCAACGGAGATTTTAGGGGATACCATTGATATTCACGGTGGTGGTGCTGACCTTGAATTTCCGCACCATACCAATGAAATTGCCCAGTCAGAAGCTAAGACGGGAAAAACTTTTGCCAACTACTGGATGCATAATGGCTTTGTCAATATTGACAATGTCAAGATGTCCAAGTCCTTGGGGAACTTTATCACCGTGCATGATGCTCTCAAGACCATTGATGGCCAAGTGCTTCGCTTCTTCTTTGCGACCCAGCACTACCGCAAGCCCATTAACTTCACAGAAAAAGCGGTGCGCGATGCGGAAACCAACCTCAAGTATTTGAAAAATACCTATGAGCAACCGTTCACAGGAGGAGTAGATTCAGCAGACTTGCAAGGCTTTGTGGACAAGTTTATCGCGGCTATGGATGAAGATATCAATGCGGCAAACGGAATCACTGTCGTCTTTGAATTGGCTAAATGGATCAATTCAGGTCACTACAACCAAGACGTCAAGGATGCCTTGACCAAGATGTTAGAAGTCTTTGGAGTGGTCTTTGTCGAAGAAGTCTTGGATGCAGATATTGAAGCCTTGATCGCTGAACGTCAGGAAGCGCGTGCTAAGAAAGATTTTGCCCGAGCTGATGCCATTCGTGATGAATTGGCTGCGCAAGGAATCAAGCTCTTGGATACAAAAGAAGGTGTAAGGTGGACACGTGATTGATGTCAATCTAATCAATGGGATTGCCCTTGCCTTTGAGGGAGATGCAGTCTATTCCATGTATATTCGCAGACACCTGATTTTTCAAGGGATGACCAAGCCCAATAAGCTTCACCAGGCTGCCACCCGCTATGTCTCTGCTAGAGCTCAGGCCAGCTTGATTGAAGGCATGCTGGAGCAAGAAATTCTGACGGAAAAAGAGTTGGAGATCTACAAGCGCGGTCGCAATACCAATAGCCATACCAAGGCCAAAAATGCCGATGTCGTGACCTATCGGATGTCGACGGGCTTTGAGGCTGTCATGGGTTATCTCCATATGACGGGGGAGCTCTATCGTCTAGAAGAGCTGATTGACTGGTGCATCCAGCAAGTAGAAGAAGGAAGAAAGCAGTGAAAAATATCAGAGAGTGGTTCCCTCATGCAGAGGTGACGGATCAAGCCAATCCACCAGCTGGTTATGTAGCCATTCCCCTTCAGGCTCATCAATGGCTGCTGCTGAAGGAAGAAGAGCTAACCGAGCGAGAAAAACAATTGATTTCCTGGTTGGGTGGTGAAGAAGAGGTTGCCCCTAATCCTTGGTACCAATACCTGATCGATGGAAAGGGAGAAGCCCCTCAAGTCATCAAAAAAATGCAACTCGTCTATTGCCACATCTCGCACTCGACAGCAGAAGGGACAGCTTCTTGGTTGGAGATGATGCAGACACTCTTGCCCAATTTCCGAGCAACCTTGCAACTGAGTGGGCAGGACTATGTGCTCATTCTGGACCAAGACCAGTCTTTGCCTGTGGCCGATATCTTAAAAGATACCGTCTCTGCCATGGAGTATGACTTCAATATTCGTTTATCTATCCTGGTCGGGCAAGTATGGACCGAGTCTAAAGACGGGAAAGTGTCTCCTGTCATCCGAGCAGAACAGGCTGTCTTTCGAGCTTGGATTCGAGAAGGTCATCAAGGTGTTTATCGCTTTTCTCAACTCTACCTATGGGGAATCGAGCAGGCAGATTTGGAACTCCATCCTATCAAAGAACGTTTGCATCAGTTGATTGGAAGTCAAGACCAGTTGCAGGACATCATTGTCGCCCTCTGGGACAACGGGGCAGTCGTCACCAAGGCGGCCCAGCAACTTTATCTCCATCGCAATTCCCTTCAATACAAGATTGACAAGTGGGAGGAGTTGACGGGTCTTCAGTTGAAAAATCTGACAGATCTAGCCTTGTGCTATCATTTAGTTTTACAAGATGTGATTTAAACAGAATCAATCCAGAGTTTTGTGCAACTTGCACAAAACTCTTTTTCTTTTTTGTGAGACTTGCCATAGAAATGTAAAACGTTTTCATTTACAATAGAACTATAAAAATCAAAGGAGTACCATCATGGTAGAATTGAATCTTAAAAATATTTACAAAAAATATCCAAACAGCGAACATTACTCAGTTGAAGACTTCAACTTGGACATCAAAGACAAAGAATTTATCGTTTTCGTAGGTCCTTCAGGATGTGGTAAATCAACGACTCTTCGTATGATCGCTGGTCTTGAAGACATCACAGAAGGTGAATGTTCAATCGATGGTACTGTTGTAAACAACGTGGCACCTAAAGACCGTGATATCGCCATGGTATTCCAAAACTACGCTCTTTACCCACACATGACTGTGTACGATAACATGGCCTTTGGTTTGAAATTGCGTAAATACAGCAAGGAAGATATCGACAAACGTGTACAAGAAGCAGCTGAAATCCTTGGCTTGAAAGAATTCTTGGATCGTAAACCAGCTGACCTTTCTGGTGGTCAACGTCAACGTGTGGCCATGGGTCGTGCCATTGTCCGTGATGCAAAAGTGTTCTTGATGGACGAACCTTTGTCAAACTTGGATGCTAAACTTCGTGTATCCATGCGTGCTGAAATTGCGAAAATCCACCGTCGTATCGGAGCTACAACCATCTACGTAACTCACGACCAAACAGAAGCGATGACATTGGCTGACCGTATCGTTATCATGTCTGCTACTAAAAACCCAGCTGGTACAGGTACTATCGGACGTGTAGAACAAATCGGTACTCCGCAAGAAGTGTATAAGAACCCTGTGAATAAATTCGTAGCTGGATTCATCGGAAGCCCTGCTATGAACTTCATTAACGTGAAATTGGAAGGTGGACACATCGTTGCCAATGGATTGAACTTGAAAGTTCCAGAAGGTGCTTTGAAAGTCTTGAAAGAAAAAGGCTATGATGGTAAAGAATTGATCTTTGGTATCCGTCCAGAAGACGTGAATACAGAAGCTGCTTTCCTTGAAACATTCCCAGAATCAGTCGTGAAAGCAACCATCTCTGTATCTGAGTTGCTTGGTTCAGAATCTCACTTGTACTGCCAAGTTGGTGACAACGAATTCATCGCTAAAGTAGATGCACGTGACTACCTTGGAACTGGTGAAACCATCGAACTTGGATTTGACTTGAACAAAGCTCACTTCTTCGACAAAGAAACTGAAAAAACAGTATACTAATACCTACTGAAACTGTAGAGACTGAGACGATATGTCTCAGTTTCTTTCATTTTAAGGAGACAAAACATGGAAAAAGACTGGTGGAAGGGGAAGGTCGCTTATCAGATCTACCCAAAAAGCTTCAAAGACAGCAATGGAGATGGTGTTGGGGACTTAAAAGGGATCACGGAGAAACTCGATTACCTTCAAGACTTGGGGATTGATATCCTCTGGTTATCGCCTATTTACAAGAGTCCGTTTATTGACCAGGGCTATGATATTTCTGACTATTATGCCATTGATCCTATTTTTGGAACTATGGAAGATATGGAGGAGCTGATTGCGGAAGGTAAGAAACGGGGCATTTCCATCATCATGGACTTGGTGGTCAACCACTGCTCCAGTCATCACGAGTGGTTCCAAAAAGCTCTAGCGGATCCAGATGGACCTTATGCGGACTACTTTTATTTCATCGAAAGTGACAAGGAACCCAACAACTGGGAAAGTTACTTTGGAGGCAGTGTCTGGGAACCAGTTCCTGGCACCAACAAATACTATCTCCATTCTTTCCACAAGGATCAGCCGGATCTCAATTGGCAAAATCCTGTCTTACGCGAAGAGATTTACAAGATGATCAATTGGTGGTTGGACAAGGGAATCGCTGGCTTCCGGATTGACGCCATTATCAACATTAAAAAAGATTTAGAATGGCGTTCGCTTCCGTCCGATCGTGACAATGGCCTGGTTCCAGTGCCGGAATCGCTGGTCAATGCCCAACCGATTGAACCTTTCCTGCGAGAGTTAAAGGAGCGAACTTTCGCCAAGTACAATGCCTTCACTGTAGGGGAAGTTTTCAATGAAACCGATGAAGAATTGCACTTCTTTATTGGAAAAGATGGTGTCTTCTCTTCTATCTTTGACTTCAAACAAACCATGCTGGGGCAGGAAGGAAAAGGCTGGTTTGACCATAGTCTTCCGACAGCAGATGAACTCAAGGAAAGTATTTTTCAAGCGCATGAGCGTGCAGATAGTATTGGGGTTCTATCGACCATCATTGAAAACCACGATGAGCCTCGTGGGGTGTCCCACTATATCGCAGAAGGTCAAGTCAACGACACGAGTAAAAAAGCTCTGGGAACTATTCAAATCTTGCGTAAGGGAATTCCTTTTATCTACCAAGGCCAAGAAATTGGAATGGAGAACCAAGTCTTTGAATCAGTGGAGGATTTTGATGATATCGCGACCATCAATGGCTACCACGTTGCGAAAGAAGCTGGTTTGAGCGAGGAAGAAGCCTTGGCAGCGATTGCCAAATACAGCCGGGACAATGCGCGGACGCCGATGCAATGGTCGGCAGAGCCAGGATTGGGCTTTAGCGATGGGTCAGCTTGGTTGATCAGTCCCAAACCAGATGTTGCCATCAATGTGGAAGTTCAGGAAAAGGATCCCAATTCCATCTTGAATTATTATCGGCAGTTGACGGCCTTGTATCACCATCCCCTCTATGGAAATACCGTTCGGTTTGGAGATATGATTCCAGAGTATCGGGACCGTGAAAACATCATCGCCTTTGAACGTCGTGGGGACAAGCGTCTCTTGGTGATCAGCAATTTCCAAAATCGCCAAGCTAGCTTGGAGTTGCCGGCTCCGATTAAAACGGTCGTTTTAAATAATACTGCTGGGTTGTTCCATGAAGGAGACCAAGTGCTCGAATTAGTCCCTTACCAAACTGTTGTGTTGGAATTGGTGGAATAGAAAAGAACCTTCGCAGACGCGAAGGTTCTTTTGAAGATATATCTTTTGAAACTTTCCTTAGGTGAGTACGGACGTCAGCGAACTTCTTCGAAGTTCCATGACTAATTATTGAGCCTGAGGTCTCAATAATTCCGCGTGCTTGAAACATAATAGTTTCAAGCACTTTTCTCACGGCGGAAAGTTTCAGTATAAGACTGAATACTGCTAAATACTAGAGCGAGTTTTATACCTTTTGTCTAATTTCTTAGATTATTTCATATGAAAAATTGATTTTCTATGAAAAGATGAACTTGAAATTCATAGCTAGTCTAAAATCTTACTCAACTTCTTTCTTTTTCAAGAGGAGGAAGCCTCCGCTAACGGCTAACAAGAAGCCTGAAAGAACGAAGTGTGCAGTTGTGTCTTCTCCAGTTTGTGGCAATTGCGCCTTGGCTGGACTTTCTTGGAAGCTTTGTCCTACTTGGTAAGTCAAGGCTTGCACACTTTCTTCATTTTTAGTTGTCATTTCTTTTTGTGGAAGGAGGACTTTAGGAGTATCCTTCTTGGCCAAGATTGGCTGTGGATTGGTTGTTTGGTTATGAATTGGAACCACCACTTGATCTGGTTCTTTAGCTGGAACGTAATCCATCAAGCTTGCCAACTTGCTGCCAAAGATCGCATTGGTTACCCAGCGGAAGAAGTGGACAGGGTGTTGACGGTTGGTTGGATTTCCTGCATAGACAAAGAGAGGTTGTCCCATCAGTTCTCCAGAGATGGCCATGACTTTGTTGGCTAGCACATCATTATGTGGCCACCAACCTGCAATATAATAATCACTCGGAGCGATGCTCATCAAGGTCTTGAAATGCTCTGGAACCTTTTCAATCCAGTTTCCTGAGTTGGAGTAGAAGAGGGTATTCTTCTTGTATCCGCTGGTCAATGGATCCTGATCATCAATGATCGCTTTCATCAAGCCTTCGTAGTCACTACCGCCTTTTAGTTTTTCAGCGTCAAATCCTGTAAGAACTCCCAATTTTTCCAATTTTTGCATGGCTTCCCCACCAATGACAAGGGTTGGTTTCTTACCAAAAATGGAAGCGTCAAAGCGGTTGCTTTCCAAAATAACAACATCTGCTTCTTCTGGAGTATTGACGATTTGGAAGCCTAATTTTTCAAGGACCAGACTAGTATGAGCAGGCGCATCTACTCCAGCCCAATTATAGTGGTAGTTTGGAGAGTAGACCTTCATCGGTTTCAAGGTTGGTCCGCTTGGTACCTTGTAGAGGGCATCACCATAAATAGCATAGTTTGGCAGGAGTGAAGCAAAGGTATCGCGGTCAACGATGTAGCCATCATCTGTTAGGTAGACAGATTTTCCTTGGGCAATGGCCTGGTTGACAGCTTTAACGGCACTAGCTGAGGTATTGGCAATCACATAGTAAGGAGCTTTTGGATCGATCTCAGAGGTACGAGTCGCGCGGGTGGTGGTGACTTCTCCTAATTTTCCGTTGAAAAGACCATCCGCAAAGACAGGTTCGGACTTGAACCCTCTCATATCTGGGAAGTTGACCAGCAACTCTGCGTACATAGCAGCCCAGGCAGATTCGTTGGAGCCCTTGTAGAGAATGTGGTTGGCATAGCCACGTTTGGCTTGGGCCATGTCAATGACTAAGTCCCCTTTTTTATAGTTGCCAATATCTTCTTTGAGTTCCTTAACAAGGACACCATTGCGTTTGAAGTAGTCGATCATATTGAAGGCTTCTTGGGCATCGTTGTCTTTGTCGAGGCTCATTGGGATGACGTAGTAGTCTGGGAAGAATTTCGGACGACCATTTTTCACACGTCCAACGATTTCCCCATTTGGGCCGACCAGTTCATTTTCAGCTTTTGGATCTTCGGTTTTATTGAGACCGCGCAGGTAGAAGTTGAGACGCATCTCAAGGAGACGGTCCGGATCTTGGTTGAGGAAGTCAATTCCGCCTAGGACAGCATTGCGACCTGCTTTATAGGATTCTTCATTTCCTTCCGGAATTTCGATAGTATGGCCTAAGATACCATGGTAGACAGCATAAACTCCTGTATAGCCAGAGAAGGAGTCATCCCAGCCATCGCCCCAATCCAGTTTTGGAATGATGTAACTATCGTATTTAGAATTGGCAACTCCTGCCCGTCCCATATGATGGGCATTTTCTAGCATCAGGTTTGACAGAAGATCGTATTCGAAGTTCGGATCATGTGGTGGCGTTGCAGGTTCGATCAAGAATTCTTTGACAAAACCGTGTAAGTCGTAGAGAGCGATTGGATTCCATTTGTTGATCATTTGGATAACCGTGCGAACTTCAGGGTTGGTTTGATAGCTGGCATCCCGGTTTGGATCGAGCCCGTTTGCTAGGGCCCGCAGGTTGAGAGCATCCCCATCTGGGTTTTCCGTGAAGTCAAATAAGAAAATGAATTTGTTTAAGAGAGTTGGGATGTCCAGGGTCACATTCTTGACGTTACCAGCTTCGTCTGTCGTTTTAAAAGTGACTTGATTTTCTGTAGCGAAGGTATGGAAGAGGCCTGTGATGATATCAATGCCTGGCTGTTCATCCGCGTGGGTGTTGTGGACTAAGACAGGTAATTTGTAATCCAAGGTCTTGTCTTTTAGTGCGGCCAGCATTTCACTTGGCTTAGTCAAAGCTGTAGGGTTGGTACTAGAAAGGTAGTGATCAATGCTGGCTTGGTCCTTGCTCACGATCCCCATCTTCATATCCCGGCCTTGGGCACTCTTGCCAAGAGTTTCCAGCTGCACTAAACGATCGGGTTTCGCTTCTTCCTTGGATTTTTCGATGGCAGCCAGCATCTCTTCATGTGTATGGTAGTCTTGGTAAGGTCTAAAAACAAGGGTTTTATTGATGGTCACACCTAAGTCTGCATTGGTCCCGACCAGTTCATGGTTGCCGATGTAGTTGCGGTAAGTCCGGCGAATATTATTTGGGCTACGAAGACTGAGATCTTCACCAAAGAGATCCTGCACGTCAATGTGGAGATCCAGATCATTGCCGTTTGCGGTCTCTGTGATAGTAAGGAATGGATCCTTGCTCAGTGTTCCTGTCTCCATATCCCAGGTTTTCCACTCAGAGAGAGGTTTATTGTCTAAGGTCCAGCTGATCTTGCCAGCAGCTTGAGCTTTTTCTTGGACTTTGTCATCAATCGTACTCTTTTCAGAGAGATAAATGGTGCTATCCGTCAATCGAGTCGCTTGGTCAGCGGTCGTTGTAGCACGGGTAGTGCTTGGACTAGCGGTTGGAGCAACTTCTGTTGTAGAAGCCGCATCAGAAGTCGCTGCGGTTTCTGTAGGACTAGCAGGAGTTACTTCTGTGGATGCAGCGGGACTGGTCGTCTCGGCGGTCACAGGTTGCTCAGTAGCAGGTGTCGCTTCAAGGGCCGTGCTAGGCTCTGTTTGAGGCGCTTCTAAGCTATCGGCTGAAGCTTGGCCATGACCGATAACGGAAAGCAAGACAGCCGCTGAGAGGCTGAGTGTTGTAGTGTACAAATGTTTCTTATACGAAGACTTCATATAGAAGACCCTCCTTAAAAAGTTATTTTCCGTTTCTAGTATACCATTTTAGGAAAGTGTTTACAACAAAACCCCGAATAAAAAAGCCTTTGCATCTTGCAAGGGCCTTTTTGTCTATTCTGTCTCCTTATGAAATTGTTGGTAAAAATCAACCTTGACCTGGATAAAAGTTTCTAAGTCTCTTAAGAGTTGGAGCAAGGTGGCGCGTGTTTCGAATTCTTCACGGGTCTTAGGAAGAGGACGTTCGCGAAAGATCGCCAAATACTGACTAATATCATCTAGAAGATCTTGGGCAGGATTTTTCTGGCTTAACTGTTGGGCCGTTTTCTTAAAAAGTTGAGCTAGGATTATGCTTTCACTCGCCGCCAACTGACAGCGGTTGACGTTTTCTGCCATATCCCGCAGAATATCGTTTTGCCGCTTGCGCATTTCGAAGTAGTGAATATGGTAGTTGGTTTGGTGAAAGAGGTGGTTGGAATGGTCCAGATAAACTAGCTTCAAAGCGTCCTTTAGGATACCATCCAACTCCTTAATCAAGCGAGCATCATTGCGACCATCCCCTTTACTAAGTAATTCCGCAAAACGACCAAGGATCTTTTTCAGTTGGTCTTCAACAACATCATGGTAGTGATCGATCGCTCCCTGATTAGAAGGCATATAGAGATTGGCCAGCAAGGCAAAGCTGGTCCCAATTAAAAAGAGAGCAAGTTCATTGAGCAAGAGCCCCCAGGAGGTAGACTGCTCAATCAAGAGGTGGGTAACCAACACCGTACTAGGGGTGATACCGATCTGCCAACCCAATAGAAAGGCACCAGGAACATAGAGAGCGATAAAAACTCCCAGTGCCCAGAGGTTGAATCCAAAAAAGGAAAAAGCGAGACTTCCGATAGCAAGGGCTAGCAAGGTCGACATAAAGCGCTGGTAGGCTTGCTTGATGGTACTGCGACGCGTATCAGAGATGCTCAAGATGGCAATGACGCCAGCTGAGATGGCATAGGTCAAGCCCAGAGCATAAGCAAGGGCAGCTGCTAAACAGGTGGCCAAGGTGAGCTTAATGGTTCGTTGAAAAAGAGGCATGGTTTCCTTTCTATTTTACTAGTTTCGCTGAGATAGATTTCATTTCATTATATCATGAATTGGCCTCATCCTCCTTTCTTATGGTATACTAGTTCTATGGAAAATAACGATATCGTATACGGTGTCCATGCAGTCACCGAGGCTTTACAAGCCAATACAGGCAATAAATTATATATTCAAGAAGACCTCCGAGGGAAAAATGTCGACAAGATCAAGGCCTTAGCAGCTGAGAAAAAAGTGTCGATTTCTTGGACGCCAAAGAAAACCCTGCAGGAAATGACAGAAGGAGCTGTTCACCAAGGCTTTGTTCTTCGAGTGGCAGCCTTTGCTTACACCGACTTGGCAGCGATTCTGAAACAGACAGCCCAAGAAGAGAAC
The DNA here is from genome assembly GCF_041432105.1 of Streptococcus sp. 27098_8_148. NCBI lineage: Bacteria > Bacillati > Bacillota > Bacilli > Lactobacillales > Streptococcaceae > Streptococcus > Streptococcus sp. 27098_8_148. The sequence goes on from NZ_JAPVYY010000004.1 coordinate 184,684, forward strand.
CCGCTTTTATTGATTCTCGATGGCTTAACAGATCCGCACAATCTTGGATCTATCTTGCGGACAGCTGATGCGACCAATGTCTCAGGAGTCATCATTCCTAAGCACCGAGCGGTTGGGGTGACCCCAGTGGTGTCAAAAACTTCTACCGGAGCAGTGGAACACATTCCCATTGCGCGTGTGACCAATCTTAGCCAAACCTTAGACAAGCTAAAGGAAGAGGGCTTCTGGATCTTTGGAACCGACATGAACGGCACGCCATCTCATCAGTGGAATACGGCTGGCAAGTTAGCCTTGATCATTGGCAATGAAGGAAAAGGGATCTCGGCCAATATCAAAAAACAAGTCGATGAGATGATCACCATTCCCATGAATGGTCATGTGCAAAGCCTCAATGCCAGTGTGGCAGCAGCCATCCTTATGTATGAGGTCTTTCGCAATCGACTATAATCCTAGAAAGGCAATGATATGAAACGAAAAATCTTATTGGTTGACGGCTATAATATGATTGCCTTTTGGCAGGAGACCCGCCAGCTCTTTCAAAAAAGTGAGCTCGATGCAGCCCGCAATATCCTCCTGCAAAAACTGAGCCACTATGCTAGCTTTGAAGGAATCGAAGTCATCTGTGTCTTTGATGCCCAGTATATGCCAGGAGTGCGGCAGACCTATGAGGAGTTCAATGTTCAGGTGGTCTTTACCGGTGAGGATGAGACGGCAGATGACTATATCGAGCGCTTGGCGGCAGAGCTTAACACGCCCCTCCACCAAGTATCAGTAGCGACCAGTGACTTAAATGAGCAATGGACCGTCTTTGCTCAAGGAGCTCTTCGGGTATCTGCCAGAGAGTTAGAAAAACGGGTCGCAGTCGTCAAAGGAAACCTCAATCAAGCGCAGCGAGTGGTTAACGATCAAAAACCACCCATGCGACCGCTCGATCACGAAGTATTGCGACAATTACAAGAAATGATGGGAGACAAGTAATGACATTTGCTATTTTAACCGATTCGACCGCAGATTTAGACCAAAACTGGGCCAAGGAACATCAGGTGACCATTCTTGGCTTGACCATTGAGTTAGATGGGACGGTTTACCAGACAGTAGGCCAAGCTCAATTGACCAGCCCGGAGCTTTTAGAAGCCATGAAAAATGGGGCCAAACCGACAACCAGTCAGGTCAATGTGGGCCAATTTCAGGAAACCTTTAAACAATTTGCCAAAGAAGGAAAAGATCTGCTTTATGTGGCCTTTTCATCAGTCTTATCTGGGACCTATCAGAGTGCAGTCATGGCACGAGACCTGGTTTTAGAAGACTACCCGGAAGCCGTGATCGAGATTGTCGATCAGAAGGCTGCTGGGATTGGAGAGGGTTATCTGGTCATGCGAGCAGTAGCTGCGCGTGATGCAGGTCGTTCATTAGCAGAAGCCAAAGAAGAAATCATGGACCTAGCGCCAAAACTGCGGACTTATTTCCTAGTTGATGACCTCTACCACCTCATGCGTGGCGGCCGTCTCTCAAAAAGTGCCGCGATCATGGGAAGTTTGGCCAGCATCAAACCCATTCTCTGGATAGATGCGGAAGGGAAATTAGTCCCTATTAGCAAGGTTCGGGGACGCAAAAAAGCTGTCCGGGAATTACTGGAGCTGATCAAAGCAGATATCGGTGAAAGCACAGCCTTGGTATCTTATACCAACGATCTAGAAGGAGCCGAAGCACTGAAGCAAGAAATGCTTGCGCTTGAAGGCATCGATGAAGTTCTCGTGATGCCTCTTGGACCGGTTATTTCAGCCCACGTCGGCCCGAATTCCTTGATCGGATTTGTCATTGGAAAAGAAAATCGCAAATAATTTTCCAAATCGGTTGACTTTTATCTTAGAATTTTGATACAATAGTAGGCGGTATTGTTTACCCCATTTGTAAGGCCCCGGAACCTTTCAAATAACTTGCGGACCGGAACATCCGCCCTGTAAACAAAAACGACATTCATATAGGAGAAATCATGAACAAAACTACATTCATGGCTAAACCAGGCCAAGTAGAACGCAAATGGTACGTTGTTGACGCAACTGATGTACCTCTTGGACGCCTTTCAGCAGTTGTTGCTAGCGTGCTTCGCGGAAAAAACAAACCAACATTCACACCTCACACTGATACAGGTGACTTCGTAATCGTTATCAATGCTGAAAAAGTTAAATTGACTGGTAAAAAAGCAACTGATAAGATCTACTACACTCACTCAAACCACCCAGGTGGATTGAAATCAATCTCTGCTGGTGAACTTCGTTCTAAAAATGCAGTACGTTTGATCGAGAAATCAGTTAAAGGTATGCTTCCACACAATACTCTTGGCCGCGCTCAAGGTATGAAATTGAAAGTATTCGTTGGAGCTGAGCACACTCACGCTGCACAACAACCAGAAGTTCTTGATATTTCAGGACTTATCTAAGGAAAGGAACAATAAAGTATGTCACAAGCACAATATGCAGGTACTGGACGTCGTAAAAACGCTGTTGCACGCGTTCGCCTTGTTCCAGGAACTGGTAAAATCACTGTTAACAAAAAAGATGTTGAAGAGTACATCCCACACGCTGACCTTCGTCTTGTAATCAACCAACCATTCGCAGTTACTTCAACTGCAGGTTCATACGACGTTTTCGTTAACGTTGTAGGTGGTGGATACGCTGGTCAAGCAGGAGCTATCCGTCACGGTATCGCTCGTGCCCTTCTTCAAGTAGACCCAGACTTCCGCGATTCATTGAAACGCGCAGGACTTCTTACACGTGACTCACGTAAAGTTGAACGTAAGAAACCAGGTCTTAAGAAAGCTCGTAAAGCTTCACAATTCTCAAAACGTTAATCAATACGATTATATCAACGTTTCAAAGCACTCAAGAGTTTACCTCATGGGTGCTTTTTTTATGTTTTTTGAAAAAGTTCACCTCAAAGTTTACCTTATTTTAACCTTATTGTTTTAGAGACTTTAAGGCAAATTCACCGACTGCCATAGGGACTACATTAGAAGTATTGACATAAATCTGTGTTGTACCTGTGTCGCTATGTGTCAGAGCTTCGGAAATAGCTTCTAAGCTCATTCCTGCCTGTTTAGCAAGTGTTGCTCCCGTATGACGTAGTTTATGTGGTGTAGCGTGTGTAAGCTCTGGGTGTCGCTTTTTGATAGTTTTCATCTTATTATTAAGATAGTCAGCATGTAAAGGTTTATTGATATTCCCTCTGGTATCTATATAAGTGAAAATGAATTGTTCTGAATTGCTGATGATGCCAAACTTTGCAAGTTCATATTTTTGTTGTTTTTTCCATAAAGTCAGAAGTTGAAGCAAGTCACTAGAAATAGAAAAGATAGTTTTTTTATTTCCTTTGGTAGATTTTACTTGTCCGTATCTGTCTAAAGCCTGAATTAACTGAATCTGAGATTTTGAAAAGTCGATATGTTTCCACTGGAGAGCATATGTTTCTGATTTTCTATCTCCAAGGAAAAAGGTGAGATAAAAAAGGACGTAATCTTTGAGTGAGATTTTATCGTTCTCTAAATCTTCTTTAAAAGCTGAGAACCATTCTTGGAGTTGTTCATGAGTTAAATATAAATCTTCATCACGTTTTGATTCTGCAAGTTGAATTTTTTTGACGGCCTTAATTCGTCTTAAAGTTTTTGCAACTCTATTTGCTTCAATATATTCAAGTTCTTCTGCCCAATCAAAAATAGAAATAACGTAACTTCGTAAAGTTTTGAAGTTGGCATATTCGTTGGCTTTTGCCGTCATCAAATTTAGAATAACCTGTTTATTTTGGTTTAAAAATTGAATCGTATAGTTGCCAAGAAGTGGTAGTATATGCTTTTCAAAACATGTTTTGGTATTAGCAATTGTTGACCTGCTTGGTGGCTTCGAAGTAGATGTAGTTTGTCCTGCTTTGTAGGATTCCCACCAAATATTATTATAGAAGTCCGAGAAAAGAATATCTTCTTTTCCTAGTCCCGAAAAGACGTTATCTTCAATTTGGTTTAGCTTCGTCAGTAGGTCTATCTCTGCTTGTCGTGCTTCCTTTCTTGTTTTAAATCTCTTATCATAATAGTTATTGTTAACGATACCAAGAGGCATTCGTGCTTCTAATGGTATATAGACTTTTAAGCGGTAAGTTCCGTTTTTTGTCTTACTGATAGTCATGATATTCTCCTTTATATCGAACCAGAAAATATCATGACCATTATAAAATAAAAATCTTGATTTTTCTAGTTGTTACTGTTTAGCCAGCGGTCAATAGCGTCTTTGTGGAATCGAATTGTTTTTCCAATTTTGATTGATGGAAGCCCCCTTTGAATCCATGAATCAAGAGTATTGTTGGAAATTCCTAAATAGTCGCAAGTCTGTTGTTTGTTCAAATAGGGACAACTTAAAGTATTTTTTTCTATTTGCTGTTCAATTTCTTTTTGGATAAGGTTTGATAGCAATAGTTGAATCTGATGAATCTGTTCATCAGGAAGAATCACTTGCATTTATTATCCTCCTTCTTATCTTGGTTCCTCATTGGATTGCATCGACGTGAATCCAAATACTTAGCAAAAAAGTAGGTACGCTCAATGATAAGTCCAAGAAGTGGTGTGTGATTAGCTCGTGCATACCAGACGAGTTCTTCAAACTCTGTGAAGTCATTCTGCTCAATAATATCCACAACTTCATGCATGAAATCATCTGAGTTATTTTCTACAAGAAATTTATCAAGATTAAAACCACATCCAACTTCAATATCATCTATATCATATTGAGTTTTCTCCTTATTTTCGGCATGAATGAAGTAGTCAAAAAGTCCTTTGGGTGATTGTACGATTTCTACATGAGCAGGGCCATTCAACTTGTCCTTGATTAGCTCAGAAACTTGTTTATAACTTTTGAGAGAATCAAAGAAGAAAGCTCCGTGTTTGTGAGATTTTTTCAGTTCCCCAGTTTGTCGATTAATATCCTTATCGTGCCAAGGACTCAGGACGAAGGGGATGTGTAGTTCTTCAAGAACTTCAAGGTAGTCAGCAGGGGCACTTTCTTTGTAAAAAAGGAATGTCCACTTGCTAGAGCGTTGTTCTTTTGTCATTTTGATACGCCTTTCTGATTACTGATTATAGGATAATTGGGGGTCGTAGTAACCCCAATTATCTTGGAAAATGCTAGAAGGGGCTATCTGGCTACTGCTTAACGCAAGCCATAGCCCCTTTTTATCGTTTTTTACCAACTAACCATAGCTTATTATGAATCCGATTAGGTGCTGAAAAGTAGTAGTCAGGATGTTGACTCGAAACCTCTTCTTTCAGTTGAGAGGTCATGTCAGCCAAAATTTTTTGCCCCTGCTGGTCTCTAGGGACTTTGATAAAAACCGTCACATCATCTTTTCGTATGTCTACGACACTCTTATGTGCACAGTGATTAAAACTACTATTTATGGGATTAAAGGTAGTTATATTCTGATTGTCAATCGTTGTTATTTTTTCTGATTTCTCACGTTGCGTTAAAAACTGACGAAGTTTGAATGTAAAGTATACGGACTTAAAATAGTTGAATAGACTATCAAATCGAAATCGATTCAGAATTTCAAACATTACAGAAACAAATAGTGTAAGTAGAAGGAAGGACATTGCTGTATAAGAATATTTGCTTCCTAAATCTAAATAGCCATTGAACTGGGAGAGGTCAAAAAAACTCAGAGGATTTAGTTTAAACTGATTTGATAGAAAATCCAGAGACCATCCTATAAATCCTGCTAGAAATGAAACTAGAATTAGATTGATATTGATGTTGAATGTCCTCATGAAGTAAGATTTTTTCACCATTAAAGAATTCCTTTCTTTGTGTAATACGTTGGACATAGTAGCGGAAGTACCTGATAAGGATGTTCGTTATCAATTACTTGAATCAGACCTGTTCCATGCCCGATAGGGATAACAATACCTTCTGGGTCGAGGTCAGGGAATAGAAATTGTGTCGTCTTCTTGTTAATGTTGCCAATCTGGATGAGGACATTAAGTTGTTCACGAACAGAAATGGGAATCGTAGTGTGATCGAATCTTTGTGAAACAAGTAACAAGTGAAGTTTTGTAGCACGTCCGAGAAGTGCGATAGAAGATAAGAGTGAGAAAAACGATTCTTTAATCGTCTTATTGACTCCCTCAGATAATGCAAGAACTTCATCAATCACAATTGTCATATGGCTGAACTCATGACGTGGATTCTCGTATAGGATTGATTGACGTTTGTGAATCAGTTCTAGACATTGACTTAATTTCTCATTGATTTCTGATACAAAGTCGGACTTAGAGCGATTTTCAACGGGGTGAAGCACTGCAATTTGATGTTCACGAGCCCAACGACTAGGTGTGTCAAATTTTGGGTCTACTATAATTAAATCAGATTGATGTTTGAGTACACTCAGTAAATAGGTGAGAGCATAGGATTTACCCGAACCACTATTTCCACAGATTGCCATGTGATTGACCTTATCAAGATTGAGAGTGAAATTTTCCATAATTGGAATTTGATTTTTTGGTAAACTTGTTGTGTATCTATCAAGGTCAGGAATGACTAATCGTTTTGAAATTCCCACCCTCCACGGAAAGAAAAGTCCTCGCTGAATATGGATATCATCCGTTTTTAGAGGGACGAAGTATGTGGCATTTTGCTTCAATAATGTGTAATGTGGATATAGGGTTGCGTTAGCAATCAAGAAGATTTTATTATAGAGCTCATCATCTAAAATATAGGCACAGGGAAGCCGTGGGATGAAAATGAAACCGTTTTCTTGAATAACGATGTTAAAACTGTTTGTATAACTCGTTTCGCCTTGCATCAAGGCTCCAAGAGCCATATTAAGGCTCTGGAGCAAGTATGAATGCAAGACGGTATCTGTTTTAGATACCATTATTTGACCTCCTTAACATTGTCAGCTTTGAAGTAGACGTTAAAGCCAACTTCGCAGGCTTGAAGATTATCAAACCGTACCAATGACATATAAGATGGTAGCTCCACTTCAGTTTCGAATTTGACAGTGAAGGGCGGGAGTCCTTTTTGTGAGAACCAAGCTTTATAAGAGATAATTTCCCCTGTTGGTTGACCGTCTTCAAATTTAATTTGTGCTTCTAGTTCGGTGCTTAAGCTGAGAATTCCCTGCTTGTTGTCAATATATTCATTAGCAGTATTAGCTGAGTAGCCACCTTTGCGATTGCGTGTTTTCATTAGATTTACCTCGTGTTTGATTATTTGTCTTAGCTAAGAACAATCTTAGTTTAACGTAATTTCATGAAGCAGACTGTCAATTTTTATGACAGTCTATCTTTAAAATTGTGATATGAGGCAAGCAAATTCAGATAACCAATCAGTTAATTTTTCAGCAATTTGATAGGATGTCTCTTCTTCTGGAAACTCAGAGATAAAATTTAATAGAGAAGTAATAAGAGTTTCTTGATAATAGTCAGTAAAGTCGGATACTTGCTCGTTTGACGAAATGGAATAATTTCTAAGTTTTTGTTTTAAAATTTTTTTGAGTAAACTATTATCAAAAATGGGGTCTGTTAAAATTGCAATTATCAAGTTTTGAAAAAGTTGGAGCATAAACTCTTTGTTTGGAAAGAATAGTTTTCTTGGTGTTGGGTAATTGAGGCTAGTTTGAAAAGCTAGTGAAGCATTAAAACTAAGATTCCTTTTCCCTTTGATAATTTGCCCAACAGTTGTTTCTGATAGAAGTTCAAATTCTCCCTCAGGTGTTTCAAAACCAATTTGATTTTGTAAGATTTGTAATTCTTTAAGACGCTTGTGTATTGATTCTCCGAGTAGTTTACAATATAATTTCGTCATAATCTTCTTATAAGTCATTTTCTTCCTTATCGTCCTTGGACGGAAAGAAACTTAATAGAGTTTAACCGAATAGTACAAAAAAGCACACCAAATAAACGGCGAAACTTCACAAAATATAGATAACTAATATGACTGTCTATATTTTGAGTTTCAATCCGTCAATTTGATGGCCATCAAAAAGAACTATTTAATTATTTATCAAGATTTTTCTTGATAATTCTATTTTATCTGAAAAAAATAATTTATTTTTCTACCAATAAGATTATTAAATCAATGATCAGGAAGTTTTGTAGCTTTTTAAAAAAGGAAACTTCCTAAAAAATGATATAATTAAATTATGGAAAGTAAAAATTTTGATTATAAGAAGTTAAATACCATTTTACAAAATAAGAATATCTCAGTTGAGCAACTTGCCAAAATGACAGGAAAAACGACCAGAGCAGTTCGTCCATGGTTAAATGGAACCAGTACACCACATAAAAGTACCTTAAAAAAAATAATTGAAGTTCTACATATCTCTGAAGAGAGTATTTCAAAGACAGGTGTATCAATAAGAAATAAAGAGTACGAAGTGATAACAGAAACACTAGATTTTCTTTTTGACTACTACCTACCGTTATTTGCATACTATACTCGAAGTAATGAAGGATATCAGTTAAATAAAAATATAGACAAACTCAATAAATTAAATTCAATACATAGCGATTCTATTAGATATAGATCTAATAAAGAATTATACAAAAACAAGACATCATTAGATCGCTCTCTAGATAGCATTATTAGTGAGATAAAAGAGTATGTTCAGAAAAATGATTTCCCCTTGGAGGAGATGAAAGAGATTTCAAAGAATATGATCTATGAGATAGCAAAATCTAGTATACGTAAAGAATATAGCAATCTTGATAAATATGAACTTTACCGCTCTACTTGCCTTGAAAGCATAACGACAATAGACAGAATTTTAAAATCCTCGCCAACTCTATTAAGAATGTTAGGAGAAAGAACTATTTTAAATTATTCGGATGAGTTACTTAAAGATAAAGCTACTCTTTCTTCAAAACACGAGATAGATTCTCACATGGGCATTATTGTAAATATCTTTTCTTCAAATATAAGGTTAATGAAAGATATCTTTATTCACGAACTAGAGCGATTCAGTTATTTTTCTGCATATTATTTATTTCTATACGAGCAAAGCATTTTAGATCAGAATTTTATAAATTTGCCAGTTCCTAGCAAAGAATTTGTGATATATTTGAATTGGAAGATATACAAGAGTGATGATGACAAATTTGCTAAAACTATACTTGACTCTTTGGAAAAACTGATACAAGACAAAGTTGATTTCCTTTCTAGTCATAGTTTTAATATTGAAGAAATAATTGATGATTTTGCTCCACTAGTAAAAGATGATGTTCGATTAGCCTGCGTATCGTATTTGCAAAAAAATATAACAGACTATTCAATAACATTGTTAAGCTTTCTAGAGGATCTACCGGTACAATTGACAAGAAAAGAGGAGGATTATTTATAATGGTCGAACAATTTAATGAACGTCCACGAAAAAATGAAAAGGATGAAGCAATCCATTATGTTAGAAGTCTGCTTGCAAAAGCTCGTGAAGATAATCGAAACGAAGATATAGAAAAATTAGAAGAATTAATTCGATTACTACACACCAAAAAATATGGTTTAGTTTGGGAAGAACATGCTGAATTCGTTGAAGAAGAGATGAAAACAAAAATTCCAGTCTTTGTAGAGGACCGAAATAAAAAAATTACAGGTAATCCTAACTCAACTGACTATAATTTTTTGCTAGAGGGAGATAATCTACACAGCCTTCATTTACTTGAAAAAACACACACTGGTAGGATAGATGTTATCTATATTGATCCGCCATATAATACCGGAAACAAAGATTTCAAATATAATGACAACTTTGTTGAAAAAGAGGATTCTTTTAAACACTCTAAATGGTTATCATTTATGAGCAAGAGATTGAGAATAGCTAAAAATTTATTGTCTGATACCGGAGTCATTTTAGTTAGTATGGACGAAAACGAACACTGTCAGCTCAAATTGTTAATGGACGAAATTTTTGGTGAAAATAATTTTGTAGAGTCTATTGTTTGGGATAAAAAATCATCTGCAAAGGGTGTGCCGCCAAGGAATATGATGGTCGGTGTACATGAGTATATTTTAGCTTATCAAATATCGGATAAATTCAGATTCTTGGGAGAAAAAAGAGATGAATCAGGATTTAAGAATCCAGATAATGATCCAAGAGGACCTTGGAGAGAATCCAATATAAAAAGCACGACTAAGCCTATTGAAGATGCCTTTACAATAAAAGATCCTAACACAGGAAAAGAATATACGAATACATGGGCGTTCTCAAAAGAGTCATTAGAAAGAATGATAGCAGAGGATAGAATCATTTGGAAAGAAAATCTTCCTAAACAGAAAGAATTTTTGAACAATATGAGAAATCCAACAAAAGCATTAAAATCAAATTGGGGAGTTTTTGATAATCAAAAAACAACAATGTTTTTAAAAAAATTATTACCATCTGTTCAATTTAATAATCCTAAACCATTAGAATTGATGAAATATTTGATTGAAGTCACAGTCCCGGAGAATTCTATTATTTTGGATTTTTTTGCTGGTTCAGGAACAACTGCCCAAGCTGTCATTGAAGCTGGAGGCAATAGAAAATTTATTCTAGCTACCAACAATGAAAATAACATTGCAAGTGAAATAACTCATGCTAGATTATTAAAATTGTCTGAGGGAACAGATTTTTATGTTCCTCAAAATTTTAACTTAAAATATTTTAAAACAGACTTTGTTGATAAAAGCCAATTCCCTGATATTACACTTGAAGAAGAATTACTTAAATATATAACTCCCCTTGTTGAACTGGAATTTGGTGTTGACATCTCTGACCCTTCTGTTCAAATTATTCTAACCGAGGAACATTTGGAAGATCTTTTGAAAAATGAAAAACTTGTTCAAGGGGCAACTCTCTTTATTCATCCTGATGTTTTTCTTGATAGCACTGAAGAGGAAAAACTCAATCAGCTAAATATCACTCTACAAGAAATTCCTGATTACTTCTTTGGAAAGGAACTTTGGTCATGATTACTTTAAAAGAATTTCAAAAAGATATAGTCGATAAATTACTCAGTTTTATTGCTCCTGAATACCGAGTCAATGAGCTCGTTATTAAGGCCCCTACGGGTTCCGGAAAAACAATCTGTCTTTTATCCTGGATTAACGATTATATTTCAACTACACATGATAACGTGGCTTTTGTCTGGTTCACTCCCGGAGCCGGTGAACTAGAAGAACAAAGTGAAGATAAAGCTAAAAACTTTTCAAGTATCAAACCTCAATCTGTCGACGATGCTCTGCTTCATGGATTTGATAATGGAACAGTAACTTTTATTAACTATGAGCGTGTTGTCGGGAAAAAATCTAAGGCGATGCTAACGGATAGTGAACGAGATAATCTCGATGATAAGATTGAAAAAGCATTTCAACAAGACAGACATTTTATCCTTGTAATCGACGAAGCGCATAGAAATGATACAAAGAAAGCTCGGGATATTATCTCACGATTTAAAGCTTCAAAAACAGTTAGAGTATCGGCTACAATTGATGACCCTAAAACGCCAGATATATCTGAATTTTATGAGGTGTCGGAAGAGTCTGTTATATCATCTGGGCTCATCACAAAATCAGTTGTCGTGAATGAAGGGATAAATATCAATCTTGAAGTTAAAGATGAGTTTGAAATTCTCTTTGAAGCAGCAGAACAGAAACGAAGAGAGATTGTCCAAGCATACTCTGATAATAATGTGCAAGGAGTGAATCCTCTTGTTATCGTTCAACTCCCTGATAAATCCGATTCAGAAGCCGAACTTGTAACACGAGTTGAAGACTATCTCAATAAAAAACTCAGAAAAAACTATGAGGACGGAACACTCGGAATTTGGTTAGCTGATAAGAAACGAAACCATCTTGATGTGACTAATCTTAATAATGAAGTCGAATATCTTATTATTAAGCAAGCTATCGCCACAGGATGGGATGCCCCCAGAGCAAAAATCCTTATTAAGATTCGTGAAAAAATGGGTGAAGCCTTCACTATACAAACTATCGGACGTATCCGTCGTATGCCACAGCCTCAACAAGGCCACTACGAGGTCGATGTTTTAGATAACGCTTATCTATACACGTTTGATAGTGATTTCTTGAATGGTGCTTTTGCCCAAGGTGGAGCTGTTGTTCCTACCCCACTTCTGCGATTAAAGGATAAAGCGAGAAGTTTAAAACTAGTAAGTGAGCGTATTATTAATGAATCAGAAGAGAAGAGCGAAAAAGTCATTCTTCAAAACCTCTATGAAGGATTGAAAAGAGATTGGGGACTCACTGATAATTTCGAGGCAAACCGAAATACTGTCGAAAACATTGGATTAAACATTGGACGTACAATAAAAACAACCTATAAACAAGGCCGTTTTGATACACTAAAACATACTGATCGGTTACAAGACCTTAATCGCCAAGTAGAAGTTGACTATAGAGGAAACCGTCTTGATCTACTTCACGCCTTCCACGAACTTGACCGTGTAATCCATCTCCCGATTTCAAAAGTCGAAGCAATTTTAAAACGTTTTTTCCTAAAAGATGGAAGAGCAAAGAAAGAAACCCTTCTACAATTAGATGCACAAGAATGGACAGCATTTATACTTAATCATTGGAGAGCTCTTCGAGAGGAATTTAGAAAAATTGATGTCGAAAAAGCAATGGTTCTAGAACTAGAAAATATTCAACAAAATGATTTTTCACTTCCATTGGAGGAGCGATACAGCTATAATCCTAAGATAGAAGCTGAGCCTGTTTATAGTAGTGCCTACGAGGGCTATTCTACAGCATCCATCGCTGTTCGACCTAGTCTAGTAGAACGTCTTTTAGAACGATATTTAGAAAATCGTGACGATGTTGATTTTGTTTATAAAAACGGTGATAAAGGACCTCAGTACTTCTCTCTAGCATACGGTACCAATGGTGGACGAAGTCATTTTTATCCAGACTTTATCGTTAGAATGAAAAATGAGGATATTTATATTATTGAAACCAAGGGTGGTGAAACACACTCAGGTCAGGATAAAAATATTGACCCCTATGCACCAGCTAAGTACGAAGCGCTAAAAAACTATGCAAAACGGCATGGTGTGAAATGGGCATTTATTCGTGACTATGATGAGAAACTTTGGTGTCTAAATGATGGGGAATGGTGCGATGAAATGGGGAACGAAAATTGGAAGCCAATCGATAATTTATTTAACTAATACCTGACACCACCATCTTGTTTTTTTAGGAGGATTAAAGTGGAAAATTTAGAAAAATTATTAGGAACTCTGCAGGAGCAAAGCTTTACCTTCAATTATGGAGATAGAGAAGCGAGGATTGATTTAGATACATTATTGTCTGATTATGATGATGGAACCTCATTTATAGACTACATATCAGATTTTTATTACGTTCAATCTGTTTATCAAAAATTAAAAAATAGTGAAGGTGCTGATCCTGTAGAATTCTTTAAAGAATTCTCTAATAGTAATAAATCATACTATAAACTATTATCATTTATTAAATTCTACTATTCAGAACTTGAAAGTTGCCTTCAATCGCTTAATGATAATGGTATTGAACTAGAAGAATATTGTCTTTTTGCCATTTTCGAATTTAGTTTGGATTTATATTTTGATAATGTGGATAAAGAGGTAAGCTTGAGCCGTTATTTTTATTTTTTAGAAGAAACATCAAATCCACTGCATAAATTTATTTTCTTGGTCAACATTTTAGAAATATTAATTTGGGATAAATTGGATTCACCTCTATATTATGAATCATTTGATGAACTCTTTGAACATTTATCATATCTATTATATGCTTTAACAGAAGAAGTTCAAAAATTACTAAGACGCCGACTCTCTAATGACAAGCTCTATCTTATTTCAGCCCCAATACATGATTGGTTTGGAAAAATAACTAGAAATAAGTCGTTTTCAATTGTTTTGAATAATTTGACAAAAACACAAGATGAGAAATTAAATTGTTATGCGGTTGCCTATGGTAATGACTTCTATTACTATGCAATAAATCATATGGACGGAGAGGACCGAAAAAAACTTCATGATACATTTAACAGCTTTCTAGAAAATATTCCTGCTGCACGATTGACAGATCAAGTAAGATATTTTTTACCTAATGAAATAGATTATATAACATATGAAGAATTCCAAAGCTTACCAGATAAACCAGATGGAAATTTTAATCGGATGTTTACTTGTTGTGAGAGGAAAATATTCGCAAAGCTAAGAACGGATAAACCAGCAGACAAATATGTCAATATAATTGTTACACAGGCTCCTTGTGAATATTGTTCAAGGGAATTACGTTATATTAAAAACAATAAAACATTAACTATTGATATAAATTATCCTGAGTTAAGTAATATCAATTCTTACGATAGTTTAGCACGCAAAATATTTGATTCCTGTCCACGTCATATGGGGGGGACAGATATTTAAATTTAATAAATAAAATATTATGTTTATCAAATGGCGTGATTTAAATGTTAAAAAAAGACCTCTTGAGGTCTCAGACTGAAGAAAAGTCCATTTTAGACAATTTTCTCCGGTCTTTTTCTTTTATTAGAGAAATTAAAAAACTCTTAAGAACAGCGTAATATCAACATTCCTAAGAGTTTTCACTATATGTTAACCAACCTACAAAATGATAATTTTTCTATTGCTGGTAGGGTTTGTATACGTTATGAAAGATCTCATAAGGTTTTTTTGTTTAATGTAGGTATTTTTGAACTTCCTCAAATGGCTTACAAAAAGCAGTTGCCCGCCCACCTAAAGGATGAATTGATTTCCCAACAAGTTGTTCAGTATCTTCTGCTAGAGTCATGGTATCAAACGTTATTTTTCTTGTAGTTCTAACATTTTCCCCATCAGGAGTCTGAGTTAGAGTTCGGTAATACTTAACAGTGTAACTTCGACGATAATCATCAGTCCATAGCTTTGCTGTTGCTAAAATTCTTCCAGAATCCTCTCCTGTGGAGATAATTAGAACACGCTGAACGTCCTCACTGTAATCAGGTGCGATCTTCCACTCGCCTCTAGCCCTAGTTAAAAGATCATTCAAAGATAAATCTTGAGCTTGCGAAACCTTTAGTATAAGTGTTTTATCCTTCATGGGATTTGTAGCCATTTAAACCACCTCGATTCGTATTTGATACATATATATTACCAAACAAGAACTTAAATGTCAAGTAAAAACTGTAAGTTTCTCTAAAGATTACAGTTTATATAAAGTTGGAGTATTTTGAATTTATAAGACTACCTTTTCTATTTATTTCTTCCTTTAATTCAGGAGAATAGTAACGATTCTTCCCTTTTTAACGAATTCCGTAACTATCAATCAATTTAACCATGTACTGAAGATTAGAAATGTTTATCTCAAATTGGTTTGAAAGACGTCTAAAGCTTTCTCAATTCCCTCATAAGTTGATTTCATAATAAAATAGTCCAAAAGCTAGATTTTTTTCTGTCTAACTTTTTGTATGCAGTTCATTACATTCAAATTAGAGTGTTGCATGTTAAAAAACACAATATATTGTGTTTTTTAAATATCAGTACACAACATATTGACAAAAACTAATATTTAGTAGTATAATCATCTTATATAAGTCGCTAGATAAAAAACTTTTAAAAGTAAAGCAATGATAAAAAATTAAAACAGAGGTACAGATGCTAGAATTTGATGTAATTGAACACTTTAAAACGTTTGAAAAAAACTTGAGGACTTCTGATGATGATGTAAAGACTATAAGTGAGAGAGTAAAAGTAATTACCAAAATAATTAACAAAGCTTATTGGAATATAAATTCTGAAGTTTCACATAGTATATTGGTAGGTTCATATGGACGGGGAACGGCGATACACTTGAGTGATATAGACTTACTTGTAGAGCTTCCAGAAAATCAAAAAGATCGATTTGGTAAGTATAGCGGAAACGGTCAGAGTGCCTTGCTTCAGGATCTGAAAAGCAAATTATTGAAGCACTATTCAAATTCGATTATTAAGGGAGATGGACAGATTGTTAGTATTGAATTTTCTGACGGTATTCGCTTTGAGGTATTACCAGCTTTTAAAATATCTGGTACAGATAAGTATGAATATCCCAATGCTAATGACGGTGGTAGTTGGGAAGAGACAGACCCTAAACTAGAACAATATAAACTAACGGACCAGAATAAACAATATAATTATGCTGTAAAAAAATTTTGTCGTATGTTACGTGCATGGAACGATGCAAACGATGTTGGATTGCATGGAATTGCCATTGATTCATTAAGCTATAAATTTTTTGAAACTTGGGATGAGTCTAAGACAGGGTATATATATTTTGATCAGATGTCGCGCGATTTTTTCAGGTATGTAATAAAATTTATAGAAAATAATAATATTCTACTCTCACTAGATGGAAGCTACAGCATTGAGGTTGACACTGCTATAAAACGTAAGGCAGAGAGTGCTCTAAGGAATTGCGAAGCAGCTATTGTTTTCTGTAGGGATAATCAGAAATCAGAAGAGTATTGGAGTAAAGTCTTTGGAAAAAATTTTCCAAAACTGTTATCTGGAAAAAATTTCCAAACTGACAGAGTTTCAATCTCAAACCGTAGCACTAGAGAACCAATCGGCACTGCTACGGATACTGAGCAATTTGCAGATGAAATGGGGTGGGATATTGCTATAGAAAAGATTATTGAAATCCAATCAAGTTTAGAGATCAATGGTTTTAGGAAAGGTAGCATTTCACATAAATTTAGAATCCCAATAAAACCTAACTCAAAAATAATCTTTTCAGTTAAAGATATTCCTGGTATTTATTGGTATTGGAAGGTTAGAAATGTTGGAGCGATAGCCAATAGTAGAAATGCAATCAGAGGTCAAATTGTAAAAAGGACATATAAGATCGTTGAACCTATTAATTTCAAAGGCAATCATTATGTAGAAGTATACGGGGTACATCAAGGTAGAGTGAAAATTTATGGGAAAATAGATGTGCCTTTGGAGGATTTCTTATGAGTGAAAATATTATGTATCAAAAGTTATGGCAGCAAATCGTTGAACAACATGCCAAGTTAGTATATAGTTTTACTACAGATGAAAAAGAAATAGCTCGTATATTATGGTGGGCGAAATTTCGACAAGTAATATCTATTATTTCGTCTGCAATAACAGTTAGCCCCGCTCTTTCATCTTTGTTTGGTCATAATGTGTGGTGGAAGTTTTTTTCTGCAATAGCTGGTATCGTTTTATTATGTTTATCTACTTACAATCTTAAAACAGATAATGACGGTAAGGTGATCGCTTTAAGAAAGTCAGCGGATACTTTGTGGGAAATTAGAGAAAAATATATATCTTTATTAGTTGACTTTGATAATTTTACGATAGAGGAAATTAGAGATAGAAGAGATGAGCTGATTAAAGAGACTGCTAATGTTTATAAAAATAGACCTAAGACAAGTCTACGTGCTTATAGAAAAGCTCAAAAAGCTTTACAAGTTGAAGAAGAGCAAACATTTAACGAGGGAGAAGCAGAGCAACTATTACCCAGGTCGCTAAGAAACAGGTATCCAATATCTAATCATTGATATATAAAAAGATAACAGATTTACCTCTGTTGTCTTTTTATATATCCGAACATCTAATTTATTTCACAAAAAATGTAGTCAAAAATGTAGTCATTCGGTTGATTTTTATTGCAATACATTGAAATTCGAAAACTCAAGAATTGCATTAAATCAAGGTTTTTTCGTCTCTACTGAAACGTAATGACCTATTATTTAACTTCTGTAAAAACTAAATAAGGTAAATTTTTGATATTCTGGTTCGATTTTCGCTTATTTTTTATGAAAGTTTACCTTATTTTAATGAAACTGATTGAAATTAGTTAAAATTTTATTTTTTGAAAAGTTATGAAAACGTTGATTTTAAAGCACTTTGAAATTAGATGAAATAAGTGGTGCCCCAACCAGGTCTTAAGAAAGCTCGTAAAGCTTCACAATTCTCAAAACGTTAATCAATACGATTATCTCAACGTTTCGAAACACTTCATGGTTCACACCATGGAGTGTTTTTTTGATGATTTTTAGCAAAATTCACACCACTTTTCACACCAAATTCACACCATTACTTTTTAAGATTACGAAAGGCAATTTCTCCAACAGCCATTGGGATTACGTTTGAAGTGTTGACATAAGTCTTAGTTGTAATCGTATCACTATGAGTGAGTGCTTCAGAAATAGCCTCCATAGAGGTTCCAGCCTGTTTAGCGAGTGTAGCTCCTGTATGTCGTAATTTATGAGGGGTTACATGTGCGAGTTCTGGATGACGACGCTTAACAGATTTCATCTTGTTGTTAAGATAATCAGCATGGAGACAACTGTTTACATTTCCCTTTGTATCAATATACGTAAAAACATACTGTTCAGGAGTTTGCATGATGTTAAATGAAGCCAGTTCAGATTTTTGTTGCTTCTTCCAAGAATTTAACAAGTCGGTAAGTTCTTGTGGAATCGAAAAAATCGTCTTTTTATTCCCTTTAGTTGACTTTCGATTTTTATATCGATCTAAGGCTTGAACCAATTGAATTTGTTGATTTTTGAAATCAATATGTTTCCATTGCAAAGCGTAGCTTTCAGATTTTCTATCTCCTAAGAAAAAAGTTGTATAGAATAACACATAATCTTTGAACAGGAGTTTGTCATTTTTTAAATCTTCTTCAAAAGCTGTAAACCATGCTTGAAGTTCTTCTTGAGATAGATATAAATCTTCATCTTTTTTAGATTCCTGTAGCTTGATTTTCTTAGTGGCTTTGATACGGCTTATAGTTTTTGATAGGCGATTAGTTTCGATATACTCTAATTCTTCTGCCCAGTCAAAGATAGAGTTAACGTAGCTCCTGATAACTTTGAAATTTGCATATTCTTCAGCCTTTTGAGTCAATAGATTTAGTACAACTTGCTTATTTTGATTAAGAAAGTCTATTGAATAATTCCCAAGTAAGGGTAAGATGTGTTTTCTAAAAGCAATTTCTGTTCCAACTATGGTTGCTTGAGAAGGTGGTTTAGCAGTAGAAGTAGTCTGACCTGCTTTGTAGGATTCCCACCAAACGTTTTGATAAAAATCGGAAAAGAGGATTGAACCATTTGTTTCCAATGAGGTTGAATCTCCGCTTAAAATTTTATCAATCCTGTTTTGTAATTCAAGTTCGTATTTTTTAGCCTCACTCCTTAGTTTGAAACGTTTTTCAATCACTTTTTTATCAATTCCCAATGATGATTTGACTTCTTCTGGGATATAGATACGTAAGCGATAAGTTCCATTTTTAGTTTTTGTAATTGACATAGTATTCTCCTTTTGAATTGAGCTAGAAAATACCATGGTTACATTATAACAAACGACCATAGAATTTCTACTGCTTTTGTAACCAACGATTGATTTCTGTTTTGCTAAAGCGAACAGTTTTTCCGACCTTAATACAAGGCAAACCTTGCTTAATCCAGCTGTCTAAAGTATTGTTGGATATATTTAAATACTCACAAGTCTGCTTTTTATTTAAAAAATGATGAGTACTTTCATTAGTATCTAAAAATTTATTTAGTTCTTTCTTAACAATATCCGATAATAGTAATTGAACTTGCTTAATCAGTTCTTCTGGAATAAATACATTCATAAATAGTACCTTTTTTCTTTCTGTTAGATTTAAATTATATTAGTTTAGATTTCCCATTTTTTAAGTCTTCAAGGGTTGAAGAGTTAAAAAGTGGGAAAACGTTGCTGTATTAATACTTCTTCTTTTTTTTCAATCAGAATTTATATTAAAATGGAAGAATTATTTATTTGAATGTTGTTTAAAATAGAATCTAGGATTGAACCTATGTCTTTATTCTTGTTTTTAAAAACTTTCTTAATAAATGCATCTTTTTCTTCAGCTGTAAAAGTAGGCATTTTAAACAAATGAAGTTTAGTATTTTGATTACTCTTGTAACAACCAAAATCAAGGATAGTAACAAGAGATAGAGTATTTAGCATTAAGCTAAAGAGATATAGCACTTGCCATGTAATCATAATAGAAAGAAAATAACTCTCATTTTTTAAATCATTCCTCCTACTTTCTTTAATCAGATTTTTTTTAGTTCTTGCACAGTTTTTTGGATTTACAAATTCAGATGCATCAATAAATAAAAAAATAGATTCATCCAATGTTATTGGATATAAATAATCCATAGCATGATTTAGTTGAGTTTCAAAAAAAGTTTTTATATATCCATCTTTACCTTTTTCTTCATACAATTCTTTTAACTTATTTTGGGTATCTCTTACTGAAGTTTGAACAATTATCTTAAAGTTGCACAATCCTTTCTTAATCACACGATATACAAATGAATAGAGCTGATCATTGTTTAGTTTATCCAAGTCAGTACTCTTGAATTCACTTTTAATTTTTTGTTTATTCAGTGTCATTTCATATCTATAGATGCGATATTTACGAGATACGTTTGATTCAATCTGGTTATTATGTTCAGCTTTTGCTGTTTTATCGTAAAGAACATGCAATAAGTTTTCATTTTTTTTACTTGAAAGAATATGGTGATCTTCGGGAGTTGAACATTCTGTATAAACTTTTTTATCTACTTGAGATGTTTTAGATAGACTCCTCAATAATAAATTTCTTGTTTGAAAATGAATAATCGCATCAGTAGCAAATGTAAATGAGATTTCCATTTTATGAATCCTAATCGTTGTTGGGATAATCCAAATACCAGTTTGCTGTTTGATTCCCGTTATAACTTTTATTAGTTTCTTTCGTATTGCAGAAATAGAGAGAGTTTCAAAATTGAGACCTCCATGATTCAGTTGTAGTAAACAATAATTAACAGTATCTCCGATTTCTTTTTTATAAATTTTTCCAATTTCAAGTCTTCCAAATTCCCTTGATTGGATAATTAAATCTTCTATCCGATTTGAATTGTAATTTAATTTTTTAACTTTATCAGGATTCTTTTTTCTGTATTCTATCAGCTTTTCGATGTCAACAATTAGATTTTCACCTAAGTTAAAATCCATGCGATCAAAGCCCCAGAAGGAATTCATTAAAGTAAAACAAGATTGAATTTCTTTCTCATTTAAATGCTTTTTTTCAGTAGAAGCTTTTGTCTGTCTTTTCATGTTTTAACGTTTCCTTTTTACTATTATTTTTGATAGGAATTATGCTAGGAAGTATTAGATGTCGTAAAATCAATATATTATCACAACCACATTTTGGTTCAAAACTAAAATTCCCTATTATAGGTATGCCATTTTTTTGACAAAAAACGCCTTTTTTTTAAAAAAAAATAGTGAAAAAATGGAAAAATTTTGAAAAACAATAAAATACACAATGTTTAATTGTTTAAAAAACGCGTAATGATAAGGGTTTGGAGAAAAAATTAGGTTTTTCCCTACTTTATTTATTTCAATGAGAGATATACAATTATTTTTTAAATGTGCTTATTAGTTTGCTTGTGCGATCAACTTATATGCATAGGATTTTTGAAACTCTTCTGGTCGATTGTGTCCGAGAGCACGAGATACAATTAAGCAGGCCTTTCGATCCAGGACGACTCCCCTTAATTCTCCTCTTAGAAAAATTTTTTCTTTTTTATTCTTGATATCTTTGAGATCTCTTGCGACAAGAAGATAAAGACGTTTTGCGTATTCTGCCCTATATTTATGTGGCTTTAAAGCGGTTGGAACTTGAAACACACGCTTTTTACCAGCTAGTTTAAATTCTTCAACAAGCTTCTCTAATTCTTCTTTGTCTCGCGTAATAATCGGAACCCAACGGTCTCGGGCTCCTTTTGTTTTATGCTTTTTACCAATGATTTTAAGATAATATCGACCATCTTCACGTTGGTAGAGCGAGTCTCCAGTAATTGCTTTTAATTCATTTTTTCGTAGCCCGGTGGCAGATACGATAGAAAACCAGCGATTATTTGTTTCTTCAGACATTCTGTCGTCATTAGACTTCAGGCGATTATTCTTTTTGTCGGCTCTATATCGAATATCCGTTGCAATAAAAGCGGTAGAAGATACACCCAGGACTTTTGCCAATGCTGCTTTATAGGTTGACTGAGTAGGAGCAGAAAGTCCTGATTTTTTACAATGTACTAAGTATTGATTTACTAAGTCAATCCATCCATCTATAGAGTTAGATATCTCAAGAGCTTCTAAATCTTCGGCAGTAGTTGTTGCGGCAACAAAGGAAGCAAATCTGCTCCAAGACCCAGCGTAATTGTGTAAGGTTCGGTCTGTATGGATTAGATAAATGTCCTCTCCCGTTTTTTTGGATTCATTTCGCTTGATACCTTTTCCTTTTTTAAAGCGCGCGACTAGATTAGTCAATCCTTTTGACTGGATGAATTGTTTACGGCCTTCGAAAGTCGTTAGAGAATCAATTTGTTGTTTCTTAGCTTTCTCCTTAGCTTTTCGTCGTTCAGCACGACTACGTTTCTTTTTTGCCATGGTTCTTTCCTTTCTATAGTAGATAATGTGCTTATAAAGATGATCTTAAGAAAAATCTTAAGGTCTTTCTTATTCAAGTTGAAGTAGTGCAGTGACATAAAGCTTATATTCACTGGGATAGTATCTTCCCTTTGCTGAGGGCGCTTCTTAATTGTGATGGCCAAGAAGATAACCAAGCCATTTTACAACATGACAAGTTGACTCAATTCAAATAAGATGTAGAGTTCCATCCTACAGATAAAAATCTGTTGTTTTTTCTTTTTACTCTTTTTCAGGTTTAAATGCTATGGATTTAGCGACTGTGTTAAGCTAGTTTTTTGTATTTGATTTTTAGACTTTTGTTATTTACTTTCGTTCTTATACTTTTATACTTTACTTTGTTATGATCAAAAAATTTTTTTACTGCTATTGACATTACTTTTATTATCTATACATTTATTTTTTTAGTTAGTGAAATACAAAAATTGGTTCTTTCTTAACTCAGCTTAAACCTGCTGTTTCCACGATAGCTACCTCCTTTTAAATATTAAAAAAAAACGTAGCTATTTAGTTACGTCTCTACTTAATCAATCTTTAGATATCTATAGTATGCCATAAATTGATACTTCTAAAAAACAAATTTTTTCTTTTTTGTGTTATTCGGTTTTATTTCGGACTGTGTGTTTAGCGTGACCTACACATACGTTTCTGTCAACGCTAAACACACAGAAAAGTCAGCGACGCAATAATAAGGACAGGATTGATTGAAGGAAAATGCATTAAAGTTTCTTATACAAATTGAAAATCAGAAATCTCAGAAAGCAATTTAAATTAAAATCACTCCATTTTTTAAAATCCATTGTAAAAAATTTTTTTATAAATTCCTTTTTCTGGCATACTATTAATATCCAGAAAATTTTTTTAATACAAGAGGTATCTGATATGTTTAAATTAAATTATTTAATTATTAATAGTGTCCTTTTCAAATGGCGAAGAGAATTCGAAAACTCATTCGATTGTATCCCAAAAAAAACTGTTTATGAGTTTCATATTTATGAATCAGGAGGGGGAATGAAAATTAGACAAAAAGAACATAATGCAATTCATATTTGCTTATATTCCAGTAACAGGAGTTACGTTACACTTTACTTAAGAAATTTTACGCCAGATGATTTAGAGGCAACGATGAATTCTATAATCAGGCAGAAGAAAGAGCTTGGATATGAGCGGTTGATTTGTTTATTTTCTGAGCTCAAAAATGAAGAATCCTTGAGTTTACTAATGAAGTTATCTTAAAATAAAATAAACACACTGGGACAAGTATGAACTGCACCCCAAAACCTAGACAAAAAATTATCCTTTGGAGCCAATAGCTTTTATAGTACTTTTTTGAAAAATCGTTTTTTTATTTTTATCAAAAAATGGCATAATAATATTGAAGATAAAAAAAGGCAGTGGTGAACTGTCTTTTTTTGTTTTCAATAAAGGAGGTAGCAGATGATCAAGCCAAATCATTTAATAATAATATTAAAGAGAGTAAGGCCGCCGTAAATCTAAGGATAAAAAAATCTTTTTCTAAAAAAATAAATGGAGGAAAACAAAATGAAAACATATAAAAAGTATGTAGTTTTTTCAACTCAACAATATCTTTCAGAGTTAATTAATCGCAATGAAGAAATTAATATTAGAATGTTTTATTCAACATTTGATGAGGATCAGTATATTTCAATCTTGAATGATCAAGATCAAGAAGTATCATTCAATTTTGTAAATGATAGTATTGAAATTGAATTAATTGATCCGTTGTGTGAGAAAATTTTGATTACATTTGATACTGTAGAACAAACAGCCAAAACCCATCAAGTAATTAAATTTCTCTTAGATTTGTTTTTTAAATTCAATTGGCATGAATCAGTTGCAGCGTTATCAGTTGCAGATTTCTGGGAATTGATCAAGAATTACGAGAAAGATAACCTTGATATGACATTTGGTTACCCAAGAATCGCAGGCTCTAATAGCTAATAGCCATATTTTTATGCACAAAAAAGTGGAAAAGGAATAGTTTTTATACTTATCCTTTTCCACTCTTTTTATTTTGTCTCGTTAATAATTGTGTTAATAGCTGAAATGACTTTATTTTGTTTGTACTCTGGTAAAGATTTGATAGTGTCGATAAGCTGTGCTAAGTCAGTGCTTTCTTCTTTAAGTGTTAAATCAAAAAAAGTTTGTAGATCAACATTTAAGGCTTCTATAATTTTTTCAAGCGTACTAATTTTTATATTGGGCTCTAAATTTTCTAACTTATACGCGTAATTGGTACCAAGATCTGCTTTTTCTTCTAATTGTTCCTGAGTCATACCTGACTGAATCCGCAAAATCCGTATTCTTTTGCTTATATACTTTTGTAATTCTGACATTGCTCACCTCGTAAGACTATTCTACAGTCTTAGAAGGTTAGATTCTAGTTCTTAAAAGGTTGGAAACAACTTTACAAAGTTGCTAAAATATAGTATAATTCGGATGTTTATAATTAAATAGTGATAATTTGCTAAATACTCTATCATAAGGTGGGAATTATGAAAAAGAAAACGATCAAAGCAACTGTATCTGCTGTATCAATAGCTACGGCTTTTGCGGGAATTTCTGTTGTACAAGCGGATGAAGTAACTGCAACTCAGCCAAATGAGTCAACATTAAGTGTTGAATCGAAGACTCCTTCGTCTACAAATATAAAACAAGTAGACGGAGTATTTGTCCATAATGGGGTTGCAACCGTAATGAAAACACCAACTTCTGAAGTTGTAGAAGAAGCAAGAACGATCAAGGAAGAAACGGATCGAACGGTTTCAAATCAAGAAAGTGTATTAGAAAACGCTAAAGCTTCAGAAGTAGCCACTTCATCAAAAGTTTCCGAGGCAAATGTTGACTTAAAGAATGCTGAAGTAAATAAAGAATCAGCTACGCCGGAAAAAATTGAAAAAACGAAGAATGAAATATCGGAAGTAAAAGCTGACATTGAGAAAAAGGAAACATTACAAAAAAATGCATCTGATAAAGTTCTAGAAGCTGAGAAAGAACGTAATCAGCAATCAGATGTTATTAAAAAAGATCAAGATAAAATTTCAGAGCAAGAAAAGAAAGTTTCGACAGCTAAGGGAGTAGTAGCAACTGCTCAAAAAAATCTTGATGGTACTGGAGCATCGGAAATCATTGCTGAAAGAGACAAAGCAAAAAGTGATGTAGCTGAAAAAGAATTAGAAGAATCAGCAGCGAAAAAGGCTTTGGAAAATGCTATTAGCGAAGAAAAAAATAAAGCTGAAGAACTCAGTAAAGCTTCTGCTGATGAAAAAACGCAACTTAGTGCCAGTCAAGTTTCTGCTAAACAATTAGTAGATGCTAGAAAGGTTGCAGAAGAAGCAGCAAGTGCATTAGTGAAGGCTCAAAAAGAGAAAGATACTGCTCAGAAAGTTTTAGATGGTACTGGCGTTGAAGAAATTGTAGCAGAACGTGATGCTGCTAAGAAAAATTTAGATGCTAAAGCAGCAACTGAAAATACAGCGAAACAGGAACTTGATCGTGCCAAAGAAGCAGATAATAAAAAAGCAACTGCACTAAAAAATGCAAAATCTGTTGAAGCGGATCAAATAAAGAAAAGCCAAGAAACGGCGGCAAACTTGTCATCTGCTGAGGAAAAACAAAAACAAGCACAAGAGAATCTAAAGAAAGCTCAAGAAAATAAGGTTTCAGCACAAAGTAATCTTGATGCTTCTGAATCACAACTTGCCCAAACAATAGCAAATCGTGATAACAAAGCAAATGATTTAGCAAATAAACAAAATAGTAAGATTAGTGCAGAAGAGGAGCTCAAAACAGCTAAAGAAAATGATGCTAAGAAAGCTTCAGAAATTTCAGTTTTAACTACTAAGAAAAACCAAGAAGAGGCAAAAGTAAATAAAACTTCAAATGAGCTAGCGAGTGCTACATCAGCAGCTCAAGAAGCAAAAGAGAATAAAGAGAAGGCCGATAAAGCGGTTGAAACGCTCAATAAACAAATTGCAGCAATTAAAAATCTCACTATTCCTCAATTGCCTCAAGATGTCATTACTGCCTATAAGGCTTATCTCGCCGATGACTCGGATGCAAATAAAAATGCGTTGAATGACATTATTCAAAAATGGTTCAAAGATAGTAAATATGATTTTGGAACAGGTATTGTTGAATACTCACCCGAACATCAAAATGTATACATAAAAGAATGGTCAAACAAGGATATTGTTTTGCCGATCGATGATTCAGTCGTAGATTTAGACAATTTAACTGATAAGCAAATTGAAGCCTTGAGCCAATATTATGCACTTCTAGCAAATAATCTTCAAGACCAAGTTTGGGGTAGTCACCATTATATTGTCACTGAAGAATCTGTTCAGGGTGTCAAAAACATTGCAAAAGCCTATGCTGAAGAAAATAAACCATACAGCACAAGTCACAGCGATACTGCTCTAGCGAAAGATGGATTAGATTCCATCGTATGGACTGGAGAAAACATGAGCTATGATAATACTTTACTGGGTTATGGTGCGTATTATTCAGAAGCTAAAGAAACTCGTAAAGCAACAATGTCTCAATTGTATCGCGAGGTATATGATGCTGTAATTAGTTTTATGACAAATGATGTTCATGCCTACTTTGGTCACATGAAGCTAATGATTGGGGAGAAAGCTCCTTCAAATATTCGGGCAATTGGAGCTGCAAATAGTTTCACACCAAGTGGTGTTGGACGCATGCACTTTATCGAATTCAAAGGTCAAGATGCACATCTTGAATATGTTAAAGATGAGCAAACTGGTGAATATCATTTTGTAACTGTTGACGATTATTATGATAAAGGGATTGCCAAACCTCTAGCTACTCCATTTGATACTTCAAAAATGGAAGATGAATTAACAGCTGCTAAAGCCAAACAGACTGCAACAAATACAGCAAATGATTCTGCACAGAAACGTTTGGAAAAAGCTAAATCAGAAAATGATTCAAGTTTAAAAGCTCTCAAAGAAACGACAGCAAAATTAGATGCTCTCAAAGCTACTTCTGATCAAACACTTGCAGCAACTAGTAAATTAGAGATCGCTACACAAAATTATAATGAAGCACAAAGCCAATTTAATAAGGCTCAAGATACACTCGATCAATTAAATGCTGATATTCAAAGTAAACGTCAAGCTTTAGCAAATGCAAAAGATAATTTAGATCAGGCTACAACAGCAGAAGAAAAAGCTAAATCTGATCTTGAAAAAGCAAAAGTGGAAAATCAAAATGCTAATCAAAATTTGAAACAAACTCAAAAACTAGTAGCAGAATTAATGTCACTTCCAGATCAAACTCCAAGTGCACAGAAGAAATACGACAATGCGAAACAGCTAAAAGAAGAAGCTGAAACAAGATATATCAAAGCACAAACAGCATTAGATAACTTAAATGCAGACCTTAAAATTAAACAAAAAGCATTAGAAATTGCAAAAGAGGAGCTTGAAAAAGCTAAAGCGTCAGATAAGACTGCAAGAAACAATTTAGATGAAGTAACAAAAATTCATGAAGAACATTTGACAGCGCTAGATATTACACGCCAAACAATTGCAAGATTAAACTCAATATCGGATAAGACACCTCTTGCACAGAAGAATCTAGATGAAGCTTCTCAACAATTGATTGCTGCCAAAACTCGTTATGCAAAAGCACAAACAGCGGTTGAAAATTTAAATGCAGATATTCAAACAAAACAGAAAGTTTTAGCAGATGCGCGTGCAGAATTGGATAAAGAATTTAAAGTTCTTTTAGATCTTAAAGCTGAAAAAGCTAAGGATGAAGCAGAACTCAGAAACCGTCAGAATAAAGTTGAAGAGTTAAAAGTTAAAGAAAGTCAAATTAAGGATGAAATTTCTAAATTAAAGACTCACTTAGTTGCTTTAGAAACACTTTTGGATCATCTTGAAAATGCTGATGCATATTTGAAGAAAGCAAAAGAAGCATATGAGAATGCAGTTGAAGAGCATCGTTTAGCACTTGAGAATGTAGCAAGAGAGGAAGCTAAACTTAAATCACTTCTACAAGATCAATTGGATGCAACTGCACAATATGAAGCGGTTAGGGAAGCCTATTTAAATACTCGTACAAGACAAAGCGAAGTCTTTAACGATAAAGTAGATCACAGGATGATTTCTCTGAATCCTACGTCAGAAAAGAGTATACCAGAGAATACTTCTAACGAACGAGTATATAGCTATGCTGGAAATCAAGCTAAATATGCTGCAAATAGAGCCTTGCCTAATACAGGTTCAATTGAGAATTGGTTAGTGTTTGCAATGGGAATTGTTCTTTGTAGTTTTGGTATTTCAGTATCACGGAAACATCGTGATTAATAAAAGTTAGTTAAGTATTTCTTATTGTAGGAATGAATAAAAGTTTATCATTCAAAATTTGATTTTTACTAATGATGTTAGTGAAACTAGGTATATGAAAAAAATAATAAATATCTTTAGATATTTATAGGAGGAAAAATAATGAAAAAAATTATTGCTTTAGTTGTTTTAGTACTTGTGGTTGCCGGTGGGGTATTCTTTTTCTTGAATCAAAATTCAGGACCAGAGAAGCAAATTATTGGTACTTGGTATGATAGTAAACACGATTCAACTATCGTTTTCAATAGCGACAAAACACTAGAAGTAACAAATAATAAAGACGAATCTAGAGATGGAACTTGGAAAATCGCTGGAAAATATGTCAAATTAAAGGTTTCTAGTGCAGCGAGTGCTAAAGCTGAATTACCTGGAAAAGATGAAAAAGAAGTAAAATATTTAAAGATTCAATTTAATTCAATTGAAACTGTTAACAGTGATTTTCGTGTAGCAGACGGAACTTTTGAAAAACAGTAATATAATTTAAGTATCTATCTTAAATATAGTTAAAAGATAAATAATAAAAGGATTTAGAATTAAGGTTATTGTTAACATGGTTCTAAGTCTTTTTTATTGAGATTTTATCAAATTAAAAAATATTAGATAACTATTGGAGATTTAAATCAACCTATTCTAAGATCATTTGAAACAGAATCTTGTCAACTAGTTTTAATGAAGTCTTGTAAAGCATTATAATTCTCAAAACGTATCAATCAATATTTCTATGATGTTTTAACCCATTTCAGAAATTATAGAGTCATAAGAAATAAAAATTTTGTTACATTATTTTTGTATGGTCTTATTTAAAATTGTTATTTGGTATATTGTTAAAATTATCTATCATCTTTTAAATTAAACATATATCCATGATGTGTATTTTTTAGATAAAAAATTTGAATATTAATATCGTTCGTGCTAAAATTGATGATGCAATAAAGTGATGAAGAGGATATAAGTTTGAGGACACTATTAGCAACAAGGTTAAAAAATAGACGAAAAGAATTAAAAATGTCGCAAAGAGAATTGGCTGAAGGAATTTGTAAACAGGGTCAGATTAGTCGACTAGAAAATGGAGACTATACTCCAGGAGCGGACTTCCTATATGCTCTAGCACAGAAGTTAAAAGTTAGTATGGATTATTTTTTTGAAGAACAGGTTGAACAGAAAACAGATGAGCTATCTGAGTTTAAAAAATTAGCACATATTTTTATTCTGAATCGGAATTATGAATCTTTAAAATATATATTTGAATTAGAAAAGATAAAGAGTCATCGCTTATCTTTATCTGATAAACTTTATTTGGAGTGGATAAAGTCTCTTATTGATTTTTATTTTTATGGAAAGAAAAATGAAGCGGTTATAAAGTTAGAGGAAGTATTAGAACAGACTAGTTTATATGATCTTAACTACCTTCAAGTATCTAATACATTATTTAATTTTTACTATGAAGTTGGGAGTTTAGAGCGGTTTAATGAGATAAAAGACAAATTGGAAGAAAGAGTCAGCCAATTGAGTTTAAATACTGTTGAAGAATTAGAATTGTATATTAAATTCAATTACAATATATGTCGCTATTTATGGCTCCAAAAAGACATTGAGGAAGCAATTACTAGAATTACCACTACTATAAAAAAATGTAAGGATTACAGAACGACTTATCTATTAGCTGATTTATATTTGTTGATGGGAAATATAAGTGAAATTATCTCCTCAAAAGATATTGCAGTAGAAAATTATGAATTAGCTCGTTTTTTGTATAAACTCGATGAAAATATCCCAATGATGTTAAAAGTGGAGCATTATATTGTAAAAATGGCGAATAAAGTATAAGAATGTCCAAAAGTAAGTTATGTTAGATTGAAGAGAAAGTCCATTGTTGATAATTTCTTCAATCTTTTTTATTTGTTCTCGAAGAAAGATTTCTAAAACAGTTACAGTAAATAGGTAAAATATTAAAAACAATCTAATAGATTTCAGAAATTATTTGATTAATCTAGAGTGTTTTGTTGTATTAGTACGATATTTTGAACAATTGATTTTTAGATACAAAAATGTATAAAAAAAAAAAATATAAAAAAAGATTATAAAAAAGATTGACTCGGATGATATGAAGTGCTAAAATGTATGCAACAACAAAAAGGAGAAGACTATGAAAGTTTTTTTAAAAAAGATTACAGTAATTCTATTTTTAGGAGTCGTATTTATAAGATTTAATTCAGTCACGAATTTAGACTTCAACATTGTACAACCAAATAATATAGGAACAGGTATTGATCCTGGTCCTGCTAATTTTAAATAAAATCTTTTGCCAAATTGGCTTTCCGATGGATATCTGTAAATGCTATCTATCGGAAAGCTATGTGATGACCGCTAATATGGCTTTTATAAATATTTTTTCTGGAGGATTTCGCAGATGGAAAAATCAATTAATGACTTACTAGTAACAGTAAAAATCGAAACAACACCAGCTAAGCAACCTGAAGTAATGTTGAAACATACGGGTGGTTCAGGTGGATGTTCCTCAACTCCAAGTTGTTCATAGTTTTATTTTTAGTAAATAAATTAAAATTAAGTTAAGTAATATTCATTGCGGTCGTTTTTATTGCTTATATACATGACATCTGAAGTTGTTATAATGGGCTAAGTTCAGGATAACGATTTTAGATGTTTTTTTGCTATCAAATATCTTAATATTATAATTTTCAAATAAGTGTGAGGTGAAGTTATGAAATTATCTAGTGAAGTAATAGTCAGACAGTCAAATTTTAATTTTAAAGAATTAAAACCTATTTTAGAGCAGGTATCTACTTTTTTTGAAAATGAAGATTATATAAGAATAATTGAGATTGTAAAAAATAATAAAAAAATAAGAGATAGTATATTAGTATCTTCACCTGATTTTTTAAAATCCTGTTTTAATTTTGAAAAACTAAGTGATAAAAAGAAACGGAATGTTTGTTTAACGTTTTATAAATATCTAAATAGAATGTTATATCGAGCAACACCTTTTGGTATTTTTAGTAGTATTGGAAAAGCTATTACTAAAAATACTGATACTGAAACAAATTTTTTAATATCTGATTTTGAAACAAAAAAACATCTAAATTTTTCTTTAGAGATACAAGAGTATTTCTATGATAAATTGGTTACTAATATCGCATTCGTTAATCAATCCTCTATTTTATGTAAGGCGAATACAAGTATAAAAGAAACAAAGAATTATATTGATTATTTTCTTCCAAATATTTCTTTGGATGAACGAGAAGGTAATAAGATTCTCTTCCAGAAAAATAGAGTTTTAGAATTTATATACGAAAAGTCTTTAGAGGGAGTTTATTCAATTAGTAAACTAATTTCGTTAACAAAAGAAAAATTTTCGAACGATTTTTCAAACGAAATTATAGAATCTTTAATACTGGAGTTATTGAAAATAAGATTCATTTTGTTAGATGTATATCCGTTTGTATTATCTGAAGAATCTTTAAATGTGTTAAGAAACGATTCCAAATTACCAATTATAGATGAAATAGAGGCAGTTATTAATATAGGTAAAGAATTTAATGAATCTGGGAATATTGATATTCTAAAAAAAATAAGTTTTCATTTAGAAGATGCAAATAGACTGAATAAGTACAATATAACTCAAGAAATAGCGAATGAAATAGAATTCTTTTTATCAAATACTGATAAGAAACAAATTCAACATCTAGCACAGTTTGTATTTTCTAATTTCAATAAATCAGTATCAGATAGTAGACATAAGGTAAATATATACAAGGAAAAATTTTCAGAAAGATATGGCCACTATAGGGCAGTTTCTTTAATAGAAGTTTTTGATGAGATTTCTGGATTGGGTTCCCCATTTACTGAAGAGCTTATTATTGATAAATTAAAATATGATGAAATAAAATGGAAAAACGAATTAAAATTGGAATACTCCAAAAATCAATATGAGATTTTTGATTTATCAATTTTTTATGAGCATCAAAGAAATATAGAGGAGTTAGGATTTGATTTAAACTTTAATATTTATGATATTGATGGTAAGGTGAATTTAACACTTGGACGTTCGGCCTATTCAAGAAGTCCCAGATCATACCACGGAAGATTTGGTTTTTTAAATTTAGATGAGAACGACAATTACACTCATGGCTTAATTTATTACCCCAAAAATACCAAAATTAAAAATTTAGGAGTAGCTTTAGAAAATCAGTATCAATCGAATCTGGTAATTAATGGAATAAAAAAATCTTCAGAAGATTTAACTTTATCAGAAATATATTTGAAATTAACTAAAGACAATGAATTTATTTTGCAAGATGTCCACGGAAGAGTATTGAATATTGACATAAGAAGCATGATAAACCTAGACTTAACAAATGACTATATAAAGTTTATTGGATTATTATCTTCTAAAACAGACAAAATTGGTTCGTTACTTGGAATACTAGAATCGTTGAATGAGTTTCATCAGAAAAGAATAGTTTTTGAAGATATTGTACTCGTTCCAGAAAAATGGAATTTGACAAAAGATATGTTACTCTCGTATGATATTGAAGGAGTTATAAATTTATTTAATAGTTATTGTATACCTAAAAAAGTGAAGCTTATGATTGAAGATCAAGTATTGGTTTTGGATATCACTAAAAAGATAGATGTTGAACTATTTATTGATATTTTAAAGAAAGAAGGGAAAATTGAAGTCTATGAATGCTATGGAGAATGTTACACATATACAAATTTGGAATCTCTTGCAACTGAGTTGACATTTACTTTTTATAATCGTAGAGTAAGTAGTCATCAAATTCAACCTGTTATTGAAGTGAAAGATAGATTGCAAATTATGGAGAATAATTATGGATGGTTTTACGTGAAATTGTATACGTACAAAAATTTACAGGATCAATTGTTGACATATTTGAATAGATACTTTAAAGATATAACTATGAGTTGGTTTTATCTACGTTATTCGGATGATAGACCACATATAAGGTTCAGAATTTATATTGACTCTGAAAGTAAGTATAACTTATACGATATTTTTCATCTTGTTACAAGTTTATTAAGTAATGGGGTAATTGATGATTATTCTATTTGTCCATATGAAAGAGAATATGAGAGATACGGTATAAAAAACTATCCTTTGGTTGAAAAAATTTTTGAATTTGACTCGAAGCTTTGTCTTGATTTGTTAGAAAAAAGAAAAGAGTTATCTGATCTTAAGTTTAAATGGTTAATTGTTTATAGCTCGATAGAAATTTTTCAACAATTATTAAAACAAGTAAATAACTATGAATTTTTGTTTTATAAAAAAGGAGAACTAGAAGATAAAAATATTTTAAAATCTATAATTAGATTAAGTGATTCAAAAAATTTGAATTTAATTAAAAGTAATATAAATTTTAAAAAGCTTGTTGAGTTTATTGGTTTATTACATCTTGAAAATGTTGAACAACTATTAGACAGTCTATTACATATGCATTTTAATAGGTTGTTTGGTGATTTAGAGGTTGAGTCTAAATATAGAAATTATATTCTAGGAGTATTAAATTTTGAAATTAAGAGAAAATAAATTAATAAGAGATTGTTTAGAAAATTTTACAAATTATAATGACGTTAGTTTATTGGATGGTAGTTCAGGGTTCCTTTTGTTTCTATTAAACTTGTATTTAATAGAAAAAGATGATTTTTATGAACAGAAGGCGATAGAAGTACTATATCAAACGGATTTTAATTTCAGTATTTCGAACTATAATAGAGGGTTGTGGACTGGTGTCATAGGTTTATCTTATGTTATAAATTTGTGGGGAAGATATTCTTGCAACGATATATTTAAAAATTTAGATTTACAATTAACGGAAGCCTCTAAAAAGATTATAGACACTTATTTAAATGAAGAAATAAAGAACTATTCGGATTCTACTACTTATGATATTTTATATGGATTAGCAGGAATTATTATTTTTATTAAATATCATCCATTATTTAAAACTGAAAGAAATTTAGATCAATGTTTGTCGAAGTTAGTTAATAAAATTATTAAAAATAATGACAACTTTAAATTATTCTTTTCCAATTTTGAAAGTAAAGAAGCTAAGAATTTGGATAAAACAGTTATTATTAATTTAAGTTTATCTCATGGAATGGTTTCGTTACTGAATTCTTCCCTATTGTTAGACGGCATAGATATTATGGTGCCAAATAAGTTGAATATAATTTATCAAGATTTTATTGACAATATAGCTTGGATTCCAGAGTATGTAGAAGTAGATTTACAATGTAATAAAGATGTGAAATTTTTGTATAGTAGAGATAATGAAAATTTTTCGTGGTGTTATGGAGTATATGGACACTATATATTTCAAAGAAATAAGGGGCTAAATTTTTCTACTTATCTAAAAGATAGATTACTGGTTCGTGTGAATGAGTTTATTAATAATGAGACATTAGAGACAAATAATGTTTGTTTTTGTCACGGATTAGCGGGGCTACTTTATTCGTGTCATGATAGGTATTCAACTAAAGATATTCAGAAGTGTTGTAGGTTATTGGAAAGTAATTATTTCAATAACAAAGTACTGGATGAGTACAGTATATGGGGAGTATTAGATGGAAAAATAGGAATTTTATTATCTTATATTGCAATTAAATATCAAAGAAAAATAATTGGTGAAGAAATATTTGGAATTTTTAAGTGAGGCTGGGATATGACATTAAAAACTTATTTAATTAGATGCAAACGAAGTAATTCTATATGGTTGTTTTGGATTTTTATTAATTCATTATGTGTTTACTTAAATGGTATATTGAGTGCCAAAGCAATCTCTACAATTGTAAATTTTGATTTACAGGGATTTTTGTATTTAAGTGGAGCGATTTTAGCTGTAAATTTAATATGGGTATTGCAAATATATCAAAACTCAAAAGCAAGTGAAAAAGCCATACAAGAAATGTGTACCGAAATACGTAAAGATATTGTAAAAAGTATTGAAAGTAAGGGTGTAATACGTTTTGGCTCAAAAAGTGTTAGCGCCTATACCTCATGGCTGACAAATGATCTTAATACTATTCGAGATCTTGGCTTTGAAACACTTGAATTAATGATTAGTCAAGCATTAAATATCATTTTTGCAATTATTGCCTTTTTTAGTTTCCATTATTCATTATTGTTTACAATTTTGATATTCTTCATTCTAATGGTAAATCTCCCTAAAATATTTACAAAGAAAATGGAGAATAAAGCTGTTTACTTTACTGAGAAGAATGAAGAATTAGTTAAAGCAATTGATGATTCTTTAAGTGGATTTCGAATGTTATCCAATGCTAATCAACTTCATTTTTTAATGGTAAAAATTTTATCTTATTCAAAAAAATATTCGAAGTCCAGAGTTTCATATTCAAAAACCTTTGGTGGACTTATGTCTGTTCAAAATGGGACTAGTTTTGTGAGTCAAATTGCCATGTTGACCCACGCAGGGGTCTTATATTTTAACCGATTAATTCCGATTGGTGCTGTATCTTCTTCTCAATATTTTTCATCAATTATCTTTGCTGGCTTAACAGGCTTAACGGCAAATTACGCTGAGTTTAAAACTGTAAACAAAATATTTGAAAAATTTGAATTGGAAGGTGACCAAAGTATTAATGAAAGTAATGTTAATAAACAAACTTGGAAGAAATTTATAGATAAAGTAGAATTTCAATCGGTAACTATTGAACGTGACGGTAAGATTGTCTTAGATAATTTAAATGTTAAAATTGAAAAAAATAAGAAGTATGCAATATCAGGGTCATCTGGTTCAGGAAAATCAACTATATTAAAGGCTATTAATGGTGAAATCCCAATTTCGAAAGGCCACATCTTCTATGATAATATCGATTCAAAAAATATGAATTTCAAGGATCTTCATGAAAATATTTCTTATGTTAGTTTGGAAGATCATATTTTTAACGAATCCATTTTATTTAATTTGACATTAGGCCGAGAAATAGAAGATTCAAAAATCAAAAGAGCATTGGAATTATTTTATTTAAGAGACTGGATTAATGGATTGAGTCATGGATTGGAAACTACTTTATCGGAAATTAGCCAAGACATTTCTAGTGGACAGAAGCAACGAATTAGTCTAGCTAGAGCTTATCTTGAAGAAAAACCAATTTTAATTATTGATGAGGCAACTGATGCGATTGATAAAGAAAGACGGTATCAAATTGAGAAACATCTATTCTCAATGACAGAAAAAACTGTTATTTTTGTAAGCCATCATCTAGATGAAAATATAAGATCTCTTTTTGATAAAATTATATATTTGGATTAGTTTTAACATACTGAGATCAGTAGGTTAGATTGAAGAAAGATTCATCTACCAGATTTAAAAACGCACCATTTTTGGTGCGTTTTTAAATTTTGTGCTATAATAGAAATAAATAAAAGGAGGGCCCTCATGATCGGAGAAAATATTAAAGCGTTACGTAAAACACATGACCTAACCCAGCCTGAGTTCGCAAAGATTGTTGGTATCTCTCGAAATAGCCTGAGTCGTTATGAAAACGGGACAAGTTCAGTTTCGACAGAATTAATAGATCGTATTTGTCAGAAATTTAATGTTTCCTATATCGATATTGTAGGAGAGGAAAAGATGCTCACGCCAGTAGAAGATTACCAGCTCACTCTAAAAATTGAAGTAATTAAAGAACGAGGGGCGAATATCTTAGCGCAACTTTATCGTTTTCAAGATGAACAAGGAATTTCATTTGATGATACTTCTAATCCTTGGGTTCTAATGAGCGATGATTTGTCTGATTTGCTGAACACGAAGATTTACCTTGTGGGGACTTTTGAGGAAGTAGAGCGATATAATGGCTATTTGGACGGCATTGAACGGATGCTAGAACAAGCCAGTCATCTGGTGGTGGCCTAATGAAACTAGAAGAATTTAGTCAAGGTGATTTTGAACGAGCATCCAGACGACTCGTTCGTTCTTTAACTCGTGGTAAAACAACTTCGTCTCATCCCAAGGCTATTTTGCTCGGTGGACAGAGTGGTGCTGGTAAGACAACGATTCATCGTGTGAAACAAAGGGAATTTCAAGGCAATATCATTATCATTGATGGAGATAGTTATCGCTCTTTTCATCCGAACTACCTTGACCTACAGGAAAAGTATGGCAAAGATAGTGTGGATTATACCAAAGTATTTGCGGGAAAAATGGTTGAATATCTCGTAGATGAATTGAGTAAACAAGGTTATCATTTGTTAATCGAGGGCACCTTGAGAACAACAGAAGTTCCTAGAAAAACGGCCCAATTATTGGCAACTAGAGGTTACCAAGTCTCACTTGCACTGATTGCGACCAAGCCTGAATTGTCCTATCTCAGCACTTTGATACGTTATGAAGAGCTCTATGCTATAAATCCTAGTCAAGCCAGAGCAACTCCTAAAGCACACCATGATGGAATTGTAGAAAATTTGGTTGAGAATTTACGGGAGTTGGAAAAGGATCAGCTTTTTAGACAAATTCAAATTTATCAAAGAGATCAATCGTGCGTTTATGATTCGCAAGTAGATCAAACCTCAGCAGCAGAAATTCTACAAGAATGCCTCTTCGGAAAATGGAGTAAGGTGGAGGAAGAGATGTTTAAGATGGGGCAGGAACGGTTGAGAGAATTAATGGAAATGAAAAAAGGGATAATTGATGGAAATTAAAAAAATCTATATTCAACATTATCGTTCATTAAACGATTTTTCTTTAGAGTTAAAAAATGATTTATCCTTAATTGTGGGTAAAAACAATTGTGGCAAGACTTCGGTTTTATCTGTGTTAGAAAAAATATTCAATAAAAATTCCAATCGCAATTTGGTATGGGAAGATATTAATTTAAATCATAGGAGGGAAATCTTTGAGAATATAAAGAGAGTCTCTGATATTCCTGATTCGGAATTATCGTCTATTTTAGGGATTAATCTTCAAATTTGGATTCAATACTCAGAATTAGATTCTTATCAAAATATCCAAGGATTTATGATGGATTTAAATCCCGAAAATAATTTTATTATTCTTGAATTTTCGTATATAATTCCTACTCAAAAGCTTCGCGAGATAAGTAGTTTGACTTGTGATTTTGCAGATGATTTTTCAAAATTTGAATCATTTATGAAGAAAAATCTGAATAAATTTTTCGAAATACAGATTTATTCACGTGGATATAATCCTATTACTCAAGCAATGACAGAAGAAAAGTCTGATTTACATGAAATGAAAGATGTTCATAAAATTATTAAAGTAAGAGGGATTAGTGCTAGTCGAGAAGTATCTAATAAAGAAAATAACCATTCATTATCTAAGACATCAAATCGATTTTATAAATTAAATAATGGCGAAGAAATTAACAGTAAAGCAAATAATTTACTGCAATCTGCTATTTTAAAGGCAGATGAAACTTTAACCAGAGCATATAGTGGTGATGATAGCGTCGAAGGAATTTTTACTTCAGTCTTTGAACGCGTCAAAAGATTTGGTGGAAATGATAGTGAAGCAGAATTAGCAATTCATTCATCACTATCTGAGAAAGATATTTTAAGCAATAATACGACATTGTATTATAAGCATGACGATAGTCTATTACCTGAAACATATAATGGTTTGGGATATTTAAATTTATATGGAATTATTTTTGAAATTGAAACTTTAATGGCAGATATAAAAAGCGAACCTGCTGATATTAACCTAATATATATTGAAGAACCAGAATCACATACACATCCACAATTACAGTATATTTTTATCAAGAATATTAAAGATTTGCTAAAGGAACACAATGATGAACTAAAAGAAAGTGGAGATTTTAGTTGTATTCAAACTTTAATTACAACTCATTCCTCTCATATAGTTTCTGATTGTAACTTTGATGATCTAATTTATTTTAAACGTGATAACGGTACAGCAGTATCAAAGGCTTTTAATTCATTGAAAGAAGAATATGGTGATGAACAACTAGGATATAAATTTGTAAAGCAGTACCTTACTCTCAATAGTAGTGAATTATTTTTTGCTGATAAAGTCATTTGTGTTGAAGGTGATACAGAAAGGATTTTAATTCCTACGATGATGCAAAAGGTAGATACAACCAATCCAATAAATCAAGCTTCTAATACAATGCCATTGCTTTCTCAAAATATTTCAATCATTGAAACAGGTGCCCATTCACAAGTGTTTAGGAAGTTATTTGATTTTTTAGGAATAAAAGTATTGATAATTACGGATATTGATCCAGCAAATAAAAATGAAAATAATCGCTTAACTTCTTGCTCAGCAGTAGATGCTACCTCTACGACAAATGCTTCAATTAAAAATTTTTTTGATATTTCTGGAGATGAAGTTTTTTCAATAGTAGCTCAAAAGAGTTTGGCAGAAAAAATAACATCAGATGGTAGAATTCGTATTGCATATCAAATTCCCGAAGATGAAAATGGTTATCAGCCTGCTAGTTTTGAGGATGCTTTTATCAGTTTAAATAAACAATTCATTATTGATCAAAAAGCTGGTTTTATTCAATTTGAAGCTTTAAAAGACTTTGATGATAGTGAAATAGAAGATTTCTATAAATTTGCTAGGGATAAAGTAAACAAAAAATCTGCATTTGCATCAAGTTTATTATATTTTGAAGGTGAAGAAAATACTTGGAAAGTACCTAAATATATTTCGGAGGGATTATTATGGTTGAGAAAACAGTAGAACCAGAGGTAGAAAAAGTATTTGAAGTAATAAAACAAGGTCAAAATTTTATCCTTGAGGGTGGTGCTGGGAGTGGGAAAACTTATTCATTAATTTCCATTATTGAAAAAATATCTATGGAAGAACCAAAAAAATCGATTGTATGCATTACTTATACTAACAATGCTGTTGCAGAGATTAGATCTAGAATCATTAATGATAATTTACGGGTTTCAACTATTCACGATTTTATATGGCATGTCATTAAAAATTTCCAAAAAGAGATTAAAGAATGTCTTGTTGAGTTAATAAATGATGATGAACAAATTCTATTCGTTGCTCCAAAGGAAGTATTAGGTGAGGAACTTATTTCGCTTGATTACTTTGATAGTGTTCGTGTTGAATATACTGAATGGTATTCTATGAGCATAACTGAGCAAAATAAAGTTCAAATAAGTCATGACCATGTTCTTATAGTTGCTGAAAAAATGTTTTCTAAATATAAGAAGTTGAGTGATATTTTAAAGGATACTGCAAACTATATTTTTGTTGACGAGTATCAAGATACGAGTCCCTTAGTTGTAAAAATTTTATTAGAGCATCTCAGAAAGAGTACTAGAGATAATATTGTAGGTTTTTTTGGAGATTCAATGCAGGCTATCTATGACTCAGGAGTGGGAAACATAGATTCCTATGGTCTTGAAAAAATACAAAAAAATCAAAATAGACGTAATCCACGAAAAGTTATTAATTTAGCAAATAAATTTAGAAGCGATGGATTAGTTCAGATTCCTTCTAGTGATGTAGCGGCTCCAAACATGAATAATGGTAATGTAATTGAAGGAACGGTGAAATTCATTTATGGTGATGGTATTACCCACCTTGAAGATCTTAGAAATAGCGAACTATTTAAAGAATTAGAGTTTGATATACCACAGAAAACAAAGGAATTGCGATTAACACACAAACTTAATGCAGAAACGGCTGGGTTTTCTAAACTATTTGAATTGTATAGTTCTGATTTGCTTGTGAAATTAATTACAGATATGAAGAAAAAATTTAATGCAAGTGAGTTAGTTGATAAAGGAAAAACTTTTGAAGAATTAGTAGAAGAAGCTCAAATTGTTGTTAGAAAGGGTGGTCCATTAATAATTGATATTGTCAAATCTATTCCAGAACTTTTAGCCATTTACGAAGAAATTAAGACATTTTCATTTGAAGAAGTGATTAGTAAGAGTAAAGTTAATAAAGATTCTTTATTGGCCTATAAATTTAATGGTTTAAGTAGTAGATATGAGGCGGGTACAGATAGAGATAGGATTCTTCAAAGATTAGATCTAATCTTTGAACTAATAGAACTATATAAAATAGGTAAGCATAACGAATTTTTGCGTATTACTTGCTTTAAAATAACTTCGTCCGCTGATAAAATTAATCTATCTAAAATTATGGAAGAAATCTCTGATAATGATATTACAATTGGAAAAGTCATAAAACTTGCAGAGAGAACTGGATTAATTCCAAAGGACGACTTATTTACTAATTTTATAGAAAATAAGGGCTATTATTTATGGTTACGCCTTGAGAAATTACCATTTCAAGAATATGTAAATAGTATTGCTTATCTTAGAGAATATGTATCTGTCATAACTCAGCATAAGGTTAAAGGCAGTGAATATGAGAATGTCTTAGTTTTGTTAGATAATGGAAGATGGAATCAATATAATTTTAATTCTATATTTGGTAAAGGTTCATCTAATGAGAAGGTTCAAAACAGAACTAAGAAACTATTTTATGTTACAATCACTAGAGCAATGAAAAACTTAATTGTTTATATGCCATGTAATGACCAACAGATTCTTGAAAAAGCTAAAGATTATTTTGAACAGAGTGATATTGTTGATGTTCTGTCATTAGTTGATTAGTAAATAAACTTTAACAATTGTTGAACTGAAAGTTGAAGGAGCAATTATGATTACATTGGAAAATGATTTACTTGAATTTGATATTACAGGAATTTTAGGCTATGAAATCAATCAACATATTGATTTTTATAATACTGGAGTAGAAGAAGCTTATGTGGCAATAAAAAATAAAGATGACAGTACAGCACTGTCCATTTTAAGAATATTAAAATCACAACTAGATATGGAGTATAAGTATTTTGATTCTAAAAGGTTTTGGGATTTTGGTCAATTAAATGATGCTTACAGTTATGTTGATGGTATAAATAGAGCTAGTCGAGCATTGGTGGGAGCACCCAATTATCGAAATATGAAATCTATGCTCTATGACATTCAAGATTATATGGCTAGAACAAGATTTGACGATGATAGGTATTATGGAAATGTATTCGCTTTAGCTGTTGACAAATATTTAGATGAGATGACAACCTCGGAACGTCATTCGCGTTTTGGAATATTCCTTCAAGGGATTAGAACGTTTTACCATCGACCAGGAAAAGGCACAGCAAAACAATGCCTTAGTCTATCTAAAGGTCTCGCTTATAAAGATATAGAACCTTTTATCTTCGTAGAGTATATTGAGAGATATTTGAGATAATTTATAATGCACTCCGTATATCAAATGTACAAAACAATAACAATTCAAATGGTGTGAACTTTTTGGTAAAATCTAGCTCAATTTGTGTATTTTTAGGGTAAAATTCACACCATTCAAATGAAATATATTCAAATTAGATGAAATTATTCTTTCTGAAAACGTGGGAAAACATTGATTTTAAGCGGATATTGAAACTTATTCAAATAAAAGTGTTTCCAACCAGGTCTTAAGAAAGCTCGTAAAGCATCACAATTCTCAAAACGTTAATCAATACGATTATATCAACGTTTACAGACATTCAAGAATTATTTCTTGGATGTCTTTTTTGTTTCAAAAAATCAAAGTTCACCCCAAAATTCACCCCATATTCACCCCATCAATTTTTTAAACTACGAAAAGCAATATCACCTACAGTCTGATTGACTTTATCTTTGATATTAACGTAAGTTTTTGTAATCTCTTTATCACTATGAGTAAGAGCTTCTGAGAAGGCTTCAAGAGAAACACCTGCTTGTTTAGCAAGAGTAGCACCAGTATGTCTTAGTTTGTGTGGTGATGCTGGTGCTAATTCGGGATGTCTTCGTCTGACTGATTTCATCTTGATAAAACTTAAAATTTTTCTAATTATAACGAAGCATAGTCAAAAAGCTATGACCTCTATATTCACAAAAAAATCCAGACCAATACTAGTCCAGATTTCTTGTCTATTAAACATTCTTTTCAAAGAATGGAAGAACGGCTGTAACGGCTTTGTCAACGCAATTATTTAACTGTGAGAATCCGACGCACATAAATTTTAAATGGCGTCTCAGTCACATTTAAATTTATGAGACGCTTAGACGTTAGGCTTTCAATTTGTCAAATTTTGCTTTGACATTTGCCTTGAATTCTTCAAGTTTAGCCTTGCGTTCGGCTTTACGTTCAGCCTTCATTTGTGCACGTGCCTGGTTGTAGAGGTCTTCTTGGACTTGCAGAGCTGCTTCGATTTCGGCTACGACGGTTGCTACATCCCAACGCACGATTTGGGTGTCGTACTTGGTGAAGTAAGCATCGATGACTGCTTCGTTGTTTTCTTGCACCAAGGCGACAACGGCTGTTTCGCCGTCGATCAATTTTTGAGACACAACGTCAATCAAGCCAGCTTCTGCCGTATCAACGGTATCACCAGCAGCCAAACCATAGAGGCTGCCAATACCATAACCAAACAAGACGCCGATAGGACCACCCAAAAGCCCGATAACTGCACCGAGCAAGCCACCTTCTAGGGTTGCATCCGTCGTTGAATCTTCAAAGTCATAGCGTTCTTTTTCAACGATGTGACCGTTTTCATTTTTGACCAAGGCGATTTGAGCAACCTTGGTCGTCTGAGTTTGGCGGAAAGCCTTCAAATCCGCAAAGGACTGATAAGCTTCGCTTTCAGTGTTAAAGACTGAAACTACTAGGTTTTCCATAGTTAGTACCTCTTTTCTAAATATATACGTTCATTATAATACAGTTTCAATCACTTTTCAATCATTTTAGTGCGACATTTTAATTGATATGTCGCGTTTATCAGCGTCAAAGAACAGTTTCAGGCAGCGGTATATCTTTGCCATATCCCAGCCCAGACACTCTGGCGACTCTGAGTGATTATCAAGAAAGGCGTCCAGCAACATCTTAAAGCCTCCCGTGCAAAAAGTAAATAAATAGTGTTTTTCCTGTATGCC
The DNA here is from genome assembly GCF_041432105.1 of Streptococcus sp. 27098_8_148. Lineage (NCBI taxonomy): Bacteria > Bacillati > Bacillota > Bacilli > Lactobacillales > Streptococcaceae > Streptococcus > Streptococcus sp. 27098_8_148. Next base: position 229,595 of record NZ_JAPVYY010000004.1, read on the forward strand.
TGTCACACGGCTAAAAGACCGCTTGACCAAATCTTCCAGAAAATTATAGCAGATATTATGTACCAGCTCTGTGTAGCGAGTCTGATGAGCGTGCCGAATCACATCGACACTTTTATAGAATCTGCCAACTGTTTCCTTATGGTCGAATCCTTGAAAGAAGTCGCTTTATTCGTCGGTCAAGACAATTAATTTGGCTGGTGCAACTGATTCACCAAGCTATGAACAAGCAATTATTACCTTTTGAAAGCAAAAATGGCAATTATGAAGGTGAAGCTACTCAGGTCTTAGTTCTTCTATCCAATTACTATGCAGACAAAAAACTATTTGATGAAAATACAGATGAATATGGAAATATCTTGATTTTAAAGGATTCATCCATCATTTCTAAATTATCGGCTATCCCAGATTTATTAAAAAGGGGATCTAGTAGGTAACAATAATATCGAATATATCAAAGTACGCAATATTAGGATTTCTTCAGAGGTTGAGTTAGAGTCAGATGTTGATGGGGATAAGTCGGATAATCTGCCAATAGATATAAAAATACTAGAAAACAGGCTTGAAAAAGGCTCGTAAAGCTAGCCAGTTCTCTAAACGTTAATTCGTTGCTGGACAGCAGAATACAAACGAAAACACTTTGCATCTTGCAAGGTGTTTTTTTCTATGAGAACTGGCGGTGCGCAATTAGGATAGCTCTAGCGACTTTAGTCGCATAGAGATATGCTATGCACAGTTGCCTCAAGAAAACAATGCTTCTTGGTCCACCCTGTTAGACAAGCTTCAAAACCAAGGAATCCAACAGATTTCTCTTGTAGTTACAGATGGCTTTAAGGGGCTTGAGTAGATTATCAGTCAGGCTCACCCATTAGCTAAACAACAATGTTGCTTAATTCATATTAGTCGAAATCTAGCTAGTAAAGTGAAACGAGCAGATAGAGCGGTTATTCTGGGGCAATTTATAATGATTTATCGTGCTGAAAATTTAGAAATGGCAGGACAAGCTTTAGAGGACTTTCTCGCCGAATGGAAACCAAAGTATAGGAAAGTCATGGAAAGTCTGGAGAAGACGGATAATCTTTTAACTTTTTATCAGTTTCCCTACCAGATTTGGCACAGCATGTATTCGACAAACCTCATTGAGTCTCTTAACAAAGAAATCAAACATCAAACGAAAAAGAAGGTTCTTTTTCCTAATGAGGAGGCTCTGGAACGTTACTTAGTTACGTTGTTTGAAGATTATAATTTCAAGCAAAGTCAACGAATCCATAAAGGGTTTGGTCAATGTTCTGATACACTTGAAAGCTTATTTAATTAACACTCCGTAACTCTACTTAAGTGTTTACACATAATTATTTACAGTATCAAAAAATAAAGTATATTGTTTTCATCATAATATAATTAAATATCAGTATAGAGAATTTTATCTATATATCAGATATCAGCAATTGCTTTTGCTGTCATTTTTCGCTACAATAGTTACAAGGAGGAAATAAACATGTTAAAAGAAGTATTAAACGTCGCAAAAGTTGCGAAAAAATCATCTCTCTTCTTAGGAGGGGTAGCATTTGGGACGCTTGGCTTGAAAGTCTTAGCAAGTAAAGAAGCTAAGAAAGGCTATTCTAAGGCCTTGGCTAAAGCTTACAAATTGAAAGATGGACTGGATGCATCTGTTTCTGTTGTAAAACAACACGGTGATGATGTTTTACAAGACGCTAAATATTTATACGAACAGGAAAAGAAAGAAGAACAATTAGATAGCCTGACAGGTGAATAATATGTCTTTTAAAGTGCTACACAGAGGATATCAACATATCCGATTATCGTCCTCGTTTTCACTGACCTTGGATATTCAAGATTATCTTCGTTCCTTGGCTAAAGATGAAAAAGGGATCGACTCTATTCAGTTTTATATGGATCAGCAGCACTTTACTCTACGTATGAAAGAAGGCTTCTCTGTATTAGAAAATGCAGAGGCCTTTTTAAAAAAAATTGACAAGGGGAAAGTTTCGGACTTGATGACTCTTCCCATTCGTAGAGAAGAGAGTGCTTATTCAATTGTATCGGGTGCAGCGATTAAGCGTTTGCTGTTTCGAAGTTTTGTACCCTACCCTATTCGTTATATTTGGACTTGTTATCAGGCTTTGGGTTATGTCAAAGAAGCCTATCAAACTTTAGCGCGCAAGGAACTAACCATGGAGGTCTTGGACTGTTCGGCCATTTTGTTGTCCTTGTTTATGAACCAATCCAAGACAGCTAGCAACATCATGTTTATGCTTGATTTGGGTAATCATCTGGATCAGTGGTCTTTAAAAAAAACAGCAACAGATTTGGAACAAAGCCTTCTTGCTAAAGAAAGTGATGTTTTCTTAGTGCGGGGAGACATGGTCATCAGCATCAAGAGTTCTGATGTTCAAGTAGGTGATGTATTAGTTGTCTCCCAAGGTAATGAAATCTTGTTTGACGGCCAAGTGGTTTCAGGATTAGGCATGGTCAATGAGAGTTCCTTGACTGGAGAGAGCTTCCCTGTTGAAAAGAAAGAGGGAGATTCTGTATGTGCGAATACTGTTTTGGAAACAGGAGAGTTAAGAATTCGTGTGACTGATAATCAGATAAACAGTCGTATTTTGCAACTCATCAATCTGATGAAAAAATCTGAAGAGAGTAAGAAGACAAAACAACGTCATTTTATTAGGATGGCAGACAAGGTTGTAAAATATAACTTCTTAGGTGCTGGTTTGACTTATCTGTTAACAGGTTCGTTTTCAAAAGCCATTTCCTTTTTATTGGTGGATTTTTCATGTGCTCTAAAAATATCCACACCTGTAGCCTACCTTACGGCCATAAAGGAAGGTCTAAATCGAGAAATGGTTATTAAAGATGGTGATGTATTAGAAAAATATCTGGAAGTGGATACTTTCTTGTTTGATAAAACGGGTACCATCACGACGAGTTATCCTTTGGTTGAAAAGGTTCTTCCTTTCGGAGATTATACTGAGAAAGATATTTTAAGAATAAGTGCATGTTTGGAGGAACATATCTATCATCCTATTGCCAATGCAATTGTTAAACAAGCTGAAATTGAAGGCATTGAACACGAAGAAATGCATGGCAAGCTTCAGTATGTTGCAAGCAAAGGGATTAAATCGCAAATTGATGGTCAATCGGTTGTCATTGGAAATTATGTACTAATGCAAGACGAACAGGTAAGAATTAGTTCTGAGCAGCTGGCCTTGATTGAGCAATATAAGACTCATTACAATTTATTGTTTTTGGCTTATAAGAAAGAATTAATTGGGATGTTTTGTATCCACACTCCCTTGAGAAGCGAGGCGAAAGTTGCATTGAAAAAGCTAAAGCGCCAAGGGAAAAAACTGATTCTGGCAACTGGTGATACGTTGGCTAGAACAGAAGAGTTGGTTAAAGATCTGCCATTTGACAACGTTTATACTGATTTAAAACCAGATGGTAAGTTTCAGTTGGTTCAGGAATTACAGAAAGCTGGCCGAACTATTTTGATGGTTGGAGACGGGTTAAACGACTCTGCTGCCTTGACGCTTGCAGATATTGGGGTTGTGATGAATGAAAGTGCTGATATTTCTAAGCAGATGAGTGATATTTTATTATTAGATAATCGTTTAGATTTCTTCGAGGAATTGAATTCTTTATCTGAATCGTTGCAGAAATTAATTCAAAGAAATATTCAAGAAACAGTTGTAATAAATGGAAGTTTAATTGGATTTGGGTTGTTAAATTGGTTAAGCCCATCTAATCTTTCGATATTGCACAATCTGACTACTTTAAGAATCGTCCTTCGTAGTCTTTCTATTAAAAGTAGGTAAGAGACCGAGAAGCTGAGGTTATAAAAACTAAAAGGAGTTGTCTCATTTGAGAATAACGGCTCTTTGTCAACTGTAGTGGGTTGGTGGAAAATTATACCCTGGAGAGGACCAAATTGGTTCTCTCCTTTTAAATATTGAAAAAACCATTGGCAGTGGACATACTTTAAGACTATATATTTCTGAAACTAGTTTCACAATACAAATATTGACATGCAATTATTAATTGGTGGATTTTAAGTTGACATCTACAAAGTTTAATGTTAAAATACATTCAAAAATATATTTGAATGAGGTGTTTTATGATTCAAAATATTGTTACTTCAATAATCCTGTATTCTGGGACAGCCGTAGACTTACTTATTATCCTAATGTTATTTTTTGCCAAAAGAAAAAGCAGAAAAGACATCATTAACATCTATTTAGGACAATTTCTAGGCTCTGTTAGTCTAATATTGCTAAGTTTACTTTTTGCATTTGTCTTAAATTATATTCCTAGTAAAGAGATTTTAGGTTTGCTCGGTTTGATTCCAATTTTCCTAGGACTCAAAGTTTTGCTTTTAGGAGATTCTGATGGAGAAGCTATTGCAAAAGATGGTTTGCGCAAAGATGATAAAAACCTGATTTTTCTAGTCGCTATGATTACTTTTGCAAGTTGTGGCGCTGACAATATTGGTGTCTTTGTCCCATATTTTACCACCTTAAATTTAGCGAATTTGATAGTGACTTTACTTACTTTTCTAGTCATGATTTATCTCTTGGTTTTTTCTGCCCAAAAATTAGCACAAGTCCCTTCTGTTGGAGAAACTTTGGAAAAATATAGCAGATGGTTTATTGCCGTTGTCTATTTAGGATTGGGGATGTATATCCTGATTGAAAACAACAGCTTTGACATGCTATGGGCTGTGTTAGGCTAGGAGAAAAAATTATGAAAAAAGATAGTATCTGTCAAGTGGATGTTATTAATCAACAAAATGTTACAACCGCAACGAACTACCTTGAAAAGGAAAAAGTCCAAAAATCACTTCGCATTTTATCAAAATTTACCGATAATAAACAGATAAATATCATCTTTTATCTCCTTGCCGTCGAAGAACTCTGTGTCTGCGATATAGCCTGTTTATTAAATCTCAGTATGGCATCTGCCTCCCACCATCTTCGTAAACTAGCCAATCAAAACATCTTGGACACTAGAAGAGAGGGGAAAATTATATATTATTTTATAAAAGATGAGGAAATCAGAGATTTTTTTAATCAACTAGGATAACAACTATTTTTACTACTTTTCCATGATTATAGGGAGATTATATATGAAATTTTTTGATGAAAATTACTCACAAGAAATACCTACTCGTATTAAATGTTTAAGAAAAAAGTATAATTTAAAGCAAAGCGACCTAGGTAATGCAGGTCAAGTTAGGCAAATTGAAAAGGGAGAAGTTTGAAAGAATTTGTATCTTTTATTTTTTGTTTCATTTATGCCCTATGCTACTGGAATAGTTAGTAGTCATTTCATGAATCGTACGGCACAGCTCTTTTATGGACTGATCGTTATTGTTTCAACGGTAGTAAACTGGTTTTTACATAAAGTAATTGATAAACCCAATATAGATCAGAAAGAATTACTTGAAGCTACCGCACAATATAGGAAGTTATTGATACCTGACCTAATAATTAAAGGAGTGGGATTGATTCTATCCTTAATTCTCTATCCTCCGATTATGATGTATAGTGTTTTAATTGCGGCATTTTACATCATAACTTTAAAAACACTATACGAAAAAAGAGTGAATAACTAAAAAACGGTGACCAAAGTTAGGTGTATTATTTTAATGCTTAGAGACCTAAACTATTCCCCTATTTTAAAAATATTGATTCAGATTTTATGAAATTAATCAGTAGATATCGTTCTGAAAAGCCTTGATAATACGCTGTTTTTAGTCCAACTGAAACCCATACTTTCCAAACCAGGCTTGAAAAAAGCTCGTAAAGCATCACAATTTAGTAAACGTTAAAACTTATTTAAACTTATTGAAAGCATTTCGTATCAAAAATACGGGATGCTTTTTCTGTTCACCCCAAATTTTTGTAACTAGGTGATACTTGAAATTAATACAAATTTGGTTGTTTTTGATAAATCTAAGCAACACTAAATGATGAAGTGAAAGGGGATGAATCTTTGATAGTATTCATTTATTGTGAAATATGATATATTTATTAATTAGATGGATGAATACTTCTAGAGTTAAATATAGCATAATAGGGACAGACTTTTTGGTTTATTTTTGTTTGTAGTCGGATTATGAAAGAATATCCAATATTATGCGATAAGATAGAATGTTACAAAAAAGAAAGGGGATGCAATCCGATGAAGAAAGACAGATTAATTGTATTGACAGATGCTGTTCTAGCAATTATTATGACCATCTTGATTTTAGAGTTAGAAAAACCAACAACACCAAGTCTTGAAGCTTTTTGGGATTTACGGCAAAATTTCTTTGCTTGTTTTCTTTCCTTTTTCTGGTTGGGATCGTTATGGATGGCACTAAACACATTATGGGAAAAGGTTGAGAAAATTTCCTCAGAAATTATTTGGTGGAATTTGTTTCTACTCTTGGAGCGGCAGGAGTTCTCTTTGGAGAATTTCATGCCATCCAAGATACCAGTCTGAATGATGTGGTGGACCGGATCTATATAAATGTCAAGGATTTACCGTTTCAGTCCTTGGGAGCTTTAGCTAATATCCTGTCTGATGTTAAGAAGGGACTGATTCAAGACAGTCATATCTGGTCTTTCTTCCAGTCATTTTTCAAACAATATCAGTTGATAATCAGCTTAAATCAGATCTATCAGTTTGTCTATCTTTCTCTGATGGAGATCATGTCCTATCTTCACTTTGATTATTGGAAAAAACGGCTCGGTCAGGAGCTAGTATGAATAAGGAGAACAAATGAGACGTTTAAAAATGTTATGGCATATTATACAGGTTACGGGTTTTACTCGGTTTGCTCTGAGTTTTGTGACCTTTGTTTTTGGGTCAGGAGGCGTGCTTTTCCTAGTTGAACCTGCTATCACAAATTACGGAGACGGTCTTTGGTATGCTTTTGTGACTTCGACGACTGTCGGCTACGGGGATCTCCTAGCTGTGACCTTGATTGGAAGGATTACCAGTGTCTTCTTGACGATTTATGGGCTCATATTTTTTGGCTGTTTATCAGCTGTTATTATTAATTATTATACCGATTTAAATAAGGAAAGAGGAGAGGACAAATGACTGCCAATTATTCAACACGGGAATACCGTGAGAAATTATACGATGACCTTCATGTTCGATTGAGAGATACAGCGATTTTGATGTGTGCAATTTTTATTGCCTCTATCGGTCTAAATATGAATTCAACAGCTGTTATTATTGGAGCCATGTTAATTTCACCTCTCATGACACCGATTGTTGGACTGGGATTCGGTTTAGCTATTTTTGATACGCGTTTAATCAAGCAATCTCTAGAGGTTTTATTGACTCAAGTGTTGGTCAGTTTGCTTGTCTCGACTCTGTATTTCTGGATTTCTCCCTTGTCTTATGCAAGTAGCGAGTTGATCGCACGAACCTCTCCAACCATTTGGGATGTTCTCATTGCTATTGCTGGTGGGATTGCTGGTGTGATCGGTTCAAGGAAAAAAGAAGCAAACAATATCGTGCCAGGAGTAGCCATTGCTACAGCTTTGATGCCGCCTATCTGTACTGCTGGCTATGGTTTAGCTAATGGGAATGTACGATTTTTATTGGGGGCTCTCTATCTTTTCTTGATCAACTGTGTCTTTATCATGCTAGCCAACATTGTTGGAACAAGAATTTTGATGAGAAAATCTCCTTTAACTTCATTTAAAGAGCTGAGCATTAAAATGAGAATTGGCTTGATTTCTTTGATTGTATTGTTGATTCTTCCAGCTAGCTATTCGGCAGTTACTCTGACAATAGAACAAGCGCGCAAAGAAGGGATCAAACAGTTTGTAGGAAAAGAGTTCGCCAATTATACGGTTATTAATCAAGTCTACAAGTCAAGTAACAATGAATTGGTCTTGACGGTTGTTGGAGATCCGATTTCAGAAGAAGAATTAGAAACACTCCACCAAAAACAAGCCTCTTACGGTATTCAATCTGTTCAATTGAAAGTGAATCAAGTTCAGAACTCGCCAACATTAGATAGTGAAGCGACCAAGGAATTTTATGAAAACATTGACAAGTATATTGATCAAAAACTCTCTGAAAAAGATTCACAAAACGATCTCGTAAAAGAAAATGAAGCAGACAAGGATTGAGGACAATGAACTGAATCGGTTTTTACGCCGTGTTTTTCTTGTATCTTCCTCTTTCTTACTTATAGCAGGTTGTTTTTGCTTGAATAAGAAATAAATTAGAAGTTCTATCATCTAAGAAAAATGATGAAAAAAATCATTTAACTAATGGTGTGAACGTTTAGTGTTTATCAGCTCCATTCTCTGTAATTTTGGGGGTAAAATCCACACCATTTAGATAAAATTAGTTGAATTTGATTGGAAAAACGCTTTTATAAAAGCGGAGAAAAGTCTTGATATTACGCTGTTTTTAGTCCAACTGAAATTCATACTTTCCAAACCAGGCTTGAAGAAAGCTCGTAAAGCATCACAATTTAGTAAACGTTAAAACTTATTTACAGATATTGAAAGCATTTCGTATTCAACATACGGGATGCTTTTCTGTTTGGCTTAATGTTACAAATTTGCAATTATGTTATAATAAGTAATATGGTTGCATGAAAAAATGGTGGATAATCAATTAGATCGGAGGCGACTAATGAGAAATAAGGTTACTAAAATAATTGCTATTGTAATCATTCTTATATTTGGAGGAACATATATGTATAATAAGCTGACTAAACCAAATCTTGGCCCCAAAACAGCCAAACTCTATCAGCATGGCTTTCGTTTGCTAGAAGAGCAAATAGGAACCTACATCAAAGAACACTATAGAGGTATTGAGAAGATTGAATTTTCCCCAATATACGTTACAGAGGAAGGGTCAACATTCTCAAATGCGTATGTCCGTCCAACTATTTATGATAAGTATGGAAATAAGGCTACTCTAGGAACTCCAATTAATAACTATAATCCAAGCAGTTTTGGTATCGTTTCTCATGTTCTTCTCAATTTTGATGGAGGCGGGAATGAAGCTATAGATTTAAAGGACTCCAATGGAAATAATATCGATGTTTCTAAAGCACAGCACCTGCCTGATGAAGCAAAACTAATTAGAGAATCCTCTACGGATGGTAATATTAAATTATTGGTTGATAATGGTCAATTAAAAGGGGTAGTAAAAGATGAAAAAGGAAGTCCATATGCTGAGATTGTTTATAATGATGACTTAAGAAAAGGAGATATATAATATGGCTTTATCTAATGAAGAAGTACAGAGATTACAGTTTGGTCTTAAAAATAATGTTAGGGAAAAGCCAGGAAAAGTACTAAATTATAAAATAAATGGTGAAGACAGATATTTCCAAATCGTTAACAGCATGGATGCTACTACCCAAGCAATTGCCTTTGTCCCTGTTGATGATCCAAAAGGTAATAATCCAAATTATCAAGAAACAACGATAGTTGTTGCTGGAACTCAAATACCCTTTGAAAATTCTAAAGAATTGGGGAATCAACCTTATTTTTTTAAAAAGAATAGAGATATTGTTGATTCGTCTGAAAGAGCATTCTTTGCTAGTGGGGCGTTTGGTATATTTCCAGGAATGCTAACTCCCCAAGCAGATGATATTGATATGTTTTATCAAATTACTGAAGAGAAAATAAAATCTCATAATGGTATAATTTCTAATATGTCTGGGCATAGTCAAGCAGGACCTGGCGTAGCTTATACAGCTTCAAAGTATGGCCTTAAAGAGAATCGGACTATTAAAGTTACAAATTTCATGGATTTCGCAGCTAAAAAAGCTGTAGATACAGGTGGTATTTCAAAGGAACAGGTAGCCTATCTTAATAAGAACGCTACGATCTATAGAGATAGTAGAAGGGACGTTGTTAAACTTGATGGTAATGGTGGTGCAGTTCCCTATGGAAAAACAATGATGTTTGAAGTTATTGGAGACGAAGATGGACATTCACCACGAACACCTGTATTAAAGGGAAATGCTTTAGATATCGATTATTATTATAAAAAAAACCTTTTCGCCTCTGGCATGACTGAAAAGCAGGTCCGAAAGATAGCGGAATATAAAGCAAAGAATTTTAAACCAAATTTAGGAATTGTTAATTATGGGTTAGAAGATATTTTTGATAGGCCGGAGTTTTATATTAACGGGTATTTAAATAATTACGGTCCTTTTGCTCCTGAACCAACTAAACAAGATTTAATCACTTTAAATATCAAACAAATAAAAGAGATAAAGGCCTCTTTGAAGTCTAGTTCTGGTAGTAAAAAAATTAGTTTAAGAGAAGAATTGGTCCGAGTAAGTGCGGAAACCACGAAACTTCAAGCTGAGGTTTACGAAGAAGAAATTAAATCAAAAATTGAATCTGAAAAGGAAAAGGTTTCTCAAAAAATTTCATCCCTCAAATCTGAAGCATATAGTATTGCTCGTCACTTATCATCTAGTGAAGTAGAGGTTCTATTATCTGAACTAAGTTTGGATACTGCATGGAACAGTGGGAAAGAGACAAAAACTATCACTTCAGCAAGCGATTATAGGAATAGAATGTCTCAAATTTCAGATAATCTGAATAAAGTTGCTGATAGAATTATTGAAAGTGATCAAATAGGTGCCAAGATTTTTAGCAATTAAAAGGAGTTAATGAATGATTGAACCGAATACTGAAGATCGATTAGAAGCAGAGCGCATAAAAACTGAATACATGAAAGTTCAAGAACGATTGGCAATCCAGGCTCTAGTTTCAGCAACAAAAGGTGTCCTAATGGCTGAAGGGGCTATTTTACAAACTTGGCTGGCTAATCAGGCGTTTAAAATGCAGAATTTTGCCACTTCTCAAGTACCTGCTTCTCTAGAAGGAGGATTAACTGGGGGTGCTGCTGATGCAATTAATAAAACTTTAACTGAAGTACCTGAACCTGATCTGTCCAGCCCAATACTTTAGGAGAATACATGAATATTAATGATAAAATTAATAAAGTCGAGAGTGATCATCAAGCTTTCAGAAGAAAAGTAGCAGATTATGAATTAGATTATCAAGATATGAAGCGAGATGCAAAAAGACTATATGAAGATATAACTGACTTTATCATCTCCTATTGTCATAAACATAATCAAGAACTTCCAATACATGAATTGCAGCAATTAGAAGAAAATAGAGATAATTTTGAAAAGAGAATTTCTAGGTTTGAAACTAGATTAAGCCAAACGTATCAGGAAGAAAATAAACTTTATAATAAAAGCATGGAATCTCTTGAAGAAGAAAAGAAGAAGGTGTAACTCCTATCACTATTTATAATACTTTATAGTAATACTACTTGCTCCAATTGTCCGAAAATTTGTGTAAATTCCAAATTGAAAATGAACTAATTTTTGATAGCGATTCCTTTTATTTATAAATACGTCAACTCGTTGTAAAGATTGTTTGATCAAGATTTTTTGGAGAATCCAGATGTTGTTTTTTTCTCTACCTATTTTTCTAAAACTGAGAAAAATCTGATATAATAAGCTTTGTAGGTGTGTTATATCAATACTTACAGAACTAAACTATTCCCCTATTTAAAAAATATTGATTCAAATTTTATGAAATGAATAAGTAGTTTTAGTTCTGAAAAGACTTGATATTACGCTGTTTTTAGTCCAACTGAAACTCATACTTTCCAAACCAGGTCTTAAGAAAGCTCGTAAAGCTTCACAATTTAGTAAACGTTAATTCGAAAGAATTACAATATTTACAAAGAACACCTTTCGAGGTGTTCTTTGTATGTTTTCATACTAAATTGTGGCAGTTGATGTAGTTGTTGTGGCTTTAGCCACTTACAAATACGGCTGCAATTCGACGAAGTCAATTGCCTCTAAACGTTAATTCGTTACTGGAATACAGAATACAAGCGAAAACATTTTACATCTTGCAAGGTGTTTTTATCTATGAGAACTGGCGGTGCGTAATTAGGATAGCTCTAGCGACTTTAGTCGCGTAGAGATATGCTATGCACAGTTGCCCCAAGAAAACAAGCGAAGCGATATTTGAATGGATAGCAACCACTGCACGCAAAATGTTAATTCGAAGGAATTACTATACTTACAAAGAGCACCCTTCGGGGTGTTTTTTCTATACCTAAGATAAATGGAAAATAAAAAACCACCCTATCTTTCACAGTCAAATGTGACTGTAGAAAATAGAGTAGGTCTAGGATGTTAAAGACTATTTGTCGTCTTTATGAAAGATATTTTTAACGCCCTTGATAGCTCCTTCAACAGCTTCTTTTGCATCTTCAGCAACTTCTTTTGCTTTTGAAGCAACTTTTTCAGCAGTGCCTTCAGCTTCTGTTTTTGTATCGCCGGTTAATTTACCAAGGCCTTCTTTAACAGAACCTTTTGCTTGGTTCAATTTTTCTTCTAATGACATAGCGTCACCTCCATGAAGTTAGTAGTTTTTTCTCTGAATACAATACTGTTGATTTAAAAAAATAAAAAATATTTGTCTCAGATTAGAATGAGTATATTCTTTTTAAAATAGAAAGTCAAATTTTTGCTACGGCTAAAAAACAGGATCGCTTTCCGGTCACGAATAATGACCGACTAATAAGTCACGATATTTCGTTTTTCCAGCAAAGATTTGAAACGAAAGAAGCAAAAAACTTTTCTGTCTCCATTGAATTACATGGTATAATGGTCGTGAATGGAGACATCGTAACGCTGTTTTTTGAAAAAGAGAAGATAAATATGAAAAGAATCCTTATAACCTATCCTGTTATCAGTACTTTAGCTCTAATCTGTTTGCTGCTCGGTCTATTGACTTCCTTTTATGGGGATGCTATGTATGACCTATTGGCTTTTCATTCAAAGCCGGTGTATGGTTGGCAATATGTTAGTGGGACCCTGATGCACGGTAGTAAAGGAGCCCCTATCTGGTTTTTATGGGTCCATTTGTTGTTAAATGGACTCATGCTCCTTCCCTTCGGAGGACTGCTAGAAAGAAAAATAGGCTCTAGACAAGTCTTGATCGTTTTTGTGACGGCGACAGTCCTCTCTTCCATCGTTTTTCACCTCTTAACCCAGGAGCAGGACATTCAGGCAACAGGGATCTCTGCTGTAGGATACGCCTTTGTGACCGGAGGAGTCCTGCTCCTGCCAAAGATGTGGAAAGAATTTTCACTCACCGTAAAATGGTTTTATCTATTCTTAATTTTTCTATCTGGCCTCATGCTCTTACCAGCAATCACCGGATGGATCTCAACGCTATTGCATCTTTCAGGGGTTGTGAGTTATCTATTGGTTTTTATCGGAAGTAAAGTCTTGGAGGGGAGAAGCTAACTATTAAGACGGCTCCTCAGTAAGGTTTTCATCGTACTTCCTTGACTCTTCCTTTACCAGGCCGTATAATATTCTATATCAATGAAGAAATCACCTTTTGTCATTGTACAAAGGGTGATTTTATAACGAAAAAAAGGAGACACAATGGGGTATATCTCTACTATTAAAACGGCTGTTCAGCTCTTTCCTTTCCTGGCATTTTTGCTGACCTTGCCCTACATGATTTTGAATTATCGAAAATATGGTTCGGTCAATAAATTGCGGGTGCTGATTTTCTATTCTTTTATGCTTTACTTGATGACGGTCTATCTCTTGGTGATCTTGCCTCTGCCGGATCCAAGTAAGATTCATACTAGCTACTCGGAAATGGTCAATCTCCATCCCTTTGCTTTTGTGGTGGATTTTTTCAAGGAGAGCCCCTTTGATTTAGCGCAGACTGGTACTTGGATTCAAGCTCTTAAGCATCCAACTTTTTATGTGCCTGCCTTTAATGTCCTGATGTTGATTCCTTTTGGGATGTATCTGCGCTATTATTTCAAGTGTGGTTTTAAGAAAACGATCCTCCTGACAGCCCTCTTTAGTCTCTTTTTGGAACTGACCCAGTTATCAGGTCTCTACTTTATGTATCCGGGTCCTTACCGCCTGGCAGATGTTGATGATATTATTCAAAATACTACCGGTGGTGGAGTGGGTTATCTGCTCGGTTGGTTCCTGGTTTGGTTATTGCCGACACGAGACGAAATTGACGAGCATTCTTTCCGAGTAGGAACGAAAGTATCTGGTTTTCGGATGGGTCTTGCCTTCTTGATCGACTTTGTAATGCTATCCTTGCTTTACGCGGTAATCGAGCGTTTAGAGACGATTCCTTATGTAGCGATTTTGGCTGTTTATTTTGGTTTGATTCCTTTGTGGCGGGGCAAAACCTTGGGAATGGCTTTATTGAAATTCCGCTTGCATTTTGACAAGCAAAAATGGCTTCGCACCATCTGGCGGGGAATCCTGGTAGTAGGTTATTTCTATCTGATTCCTCAAGGGTTGTTCTATTTGATTTCGCTCTTGAATAGCGATTTGACGGACAATTCTCTCTTAACCCTGTCCATGATTTTATTGCTCTTCTTTGTGGTTTTATTGTACCTGATTCTCACTCTTGCCATCGTCTTGCTCAATCGTCGCTTTCCCTTTGACCGTCTAGCTGGGGCTGAGTATGAGAGTACGGTGCGCGTGAAGAAAGAGCTCTTAAAAGATGAAACTGAATCGTCAAAATA
>NZ_JAPVYY010000005.1:0-201939 GCF_041432105.1 Streptococcus sp. 27098_8_148
TCTTTTTTGGTCTATTTTAAGTGGCAGTATTTGAAATCCAGCTTTTTAATCTGGTCCCAATTTTTTCGAGCATCTGGTGGCAAGACGATGAGTTGCTTGCGCAGCATAGTCGTGATTTCAAGATTTAAGGATTCGATCGGGAGGGCAATGGCTACGGAACTTTTTGCCCTTTGGATCTTGTCCATGCAACATTCAATATGATGGCAAGCTGCGCCGGTCTGTGATTGACGGCTAGCTGCGATTTCTTGTCGCATATTGGAGAGTAATTGGACCAATTCAGACTTAAGGAATTCGATCGTATCTGATTTTTCTTGAGCTAAAAGAAACATAAGCACACCTCCTTTTGCTATAGTTTAATACTAATTTATTAAAAATGCAAGGGGGTAAAGTAAAAAAAATAAAATTTTTTTAGAAAAAGATACAGAAAAAGAGAGGGCTTACATCTCCCCACTACAGAAGGTCGAACCCCTTGTCTTAAAAATGGCTTTTCTCCCTTGGTCGGGTTGACTTGATAGAGGTCGGTAGCTACAAAAAAACTCCTGAAACATACTGGTTTCAGGAGTTGAGAGGCTTTGACCCGAAGGTCTCAAAGAAAAATATCGATTGATTATACAAGACCTTGTGCAATCATCGCATTTGCGACATTTTCAAAGGCAGCGATGTTGGCACCTGCAAGGTAATCTTTACCAAGACCGTAAGTTTCTGCAGTTGTTTTAGCAGTGTTGAAGATGTTGGTCATGATGTCTTTCAAACGTCCGTCCACTTCTTCGCGTGTCCATGAAAGACGTTGGCTGTTTTGGCTCATTTCAAGAGCAGATACAGCAACCCCACCAGCATTAGCTGCTTTAGCAGGTCCGTAAAGGATACCATTTTCTTTGTATACGTTGATGGCATCGATGTTACTTGGCATGTTTGCTCCTTCAGAGACAACTTTCACACCTTGAGCGACCAAACGTTTTGCAGCATCGCCATCGATTTCATTTTGAGTTGCACATGGAAGAGCGATGTCATAGTTACCAGCATAAGTCCATACAGAACCTTCGTAGTAAGTAGCAGTTGGTTTTTCAGCAGCGTATTCAGTCAAACGTGCACGACGTTTTTCTTTGACGTCTGTAAGAAGGTCGAAGTCAATACCGTTTTCGTCGATCACGTAACCGTTTGAGTCAGATACAGAGATAACAGTTGCACCAAGTTCAGTTGCTTTTTGAAGAGCGTATTGAGCAACGTTACCAGAACCTGAGATCACGACTTTCTTACCAGCAAAGCTGTCGCCGTTTGCTTTGAGCATTTCTTCAGTGTAGTAAACCAAACCATAACCAGTTGCTTCTGGACGGATCAAGCTACCACCGAAACCAAGAGGTTTACCAGTCAAGACACCAGCATCAAATTGGCGAAGGCGTTTGTATTGACCGTAAAGGTATCCGATTTCACGTCCACCAACCCCGATATCACCAGCTGGGACATCAAGAGAAGGACCGATATGTTTTTGCAATTCCGTCATGAAGCTTTGGCAGAAACGCATCACTTCAGCGTCTGTTTTTCCTTTAGGATCGAAGTCAGATCCACCTTTACCACCACCGATAGGAAGACCAGTCAAGACGTTTTTGAAGATTTGTTCGAAACCGAGGAATTTTAAGATCCCTTGGTTAACAGTTGGGTGGAAACGAAGACCACCTTTGTAAGGACCTACAGCAGAGTTGAATTGAACACGGTAACCACGGTTTACTTGGATGTTTCCTTCACGGTCAACCCAAGGAACACGGAAAGAAATTACGCGTTCAGGTTCTGTAATACGAGCCAAAATGTTTTCTTCGATGTATTCAGGATGTTTTTCAAAAACAGGTTCCAAAGTGCTGAGGAACTCTTCAACAGCTTGAAGGAATTCAGCTTCGTGGCCATTACGAGCTTTTACAGTTTCGAAGGTGCTTTGGATATATTCTTTAGCAGTTGTCATGTTAATTCTCCTTTGTGAATGAAACGAAAACCAGCAAACCCGCTAGGGGAGTGGTTTTGAGACAGTTGACAAACAATGTCATGTTTTTTTACATGGATCATTATAGCAGACTTTTTTTGGCTTGTAAAGAAAAAAGTTGAATTTTCTGAAAATTTTATCACTAGTAGGAAAGTCCGAATGTTTGGAAGAATTTTTAGCTTTGATTGTCCGGAAGCTTCCAAGTGATGGTATAATGAAAGAAGAAAATAGAGAGCATCCCGAACGATTCTGTTGGTGGTGTTTCAAAAAAGGAGTACAAGATGGTATCGACAAAGACGCAAATTGCTGGTTTTGAATTTGACAACTGCTTGATGAATGCGGCAGGTGTAGCCTGTATGACCACTGAGGAATTAGAAGAAGTGAAGAACTCAGCTGCTGGGACCTTTGTGACCAAGACAGCGACCTTAGAATTCCGTGCTGGTAATCCAGAGCCACGCTACCAAGATGTGCCGCTTGGTTCGATCAATTCGATGGGGCTACCTAACCAAGGGTTGGACTATTATTTGAATTACTTATTAGAGTTGCAAGAAACGGATCCTGACCGGACTTTCTTCTTATCTCTCGTCGGCATGTCTCCTGAAGAGACCCATACCATCTTGAAAAAGGTGCAAGACAGTGACTTTAAAGGTTTGACAGAATTGAACCTATCTTGCCCCAATGTCCCTGGGAAACCTCAGATCGCCTATGATTTTGATACGACAGATCGGATCTTGTCTGAGGTCTTTGCCTATTTCACCAAACCTCTAGGGATCAAGTTGCCACCTTATTTTGATATCGTTCATTTTGATCAAGCAGCAGCGATCTTTAACAAATACCCGCTCAAGTTTGTCAACTGCGTCAACTCAATCGGAAATGGCCTCTACATTGAGGATGAATCCGTGGTGATCCGTCCGAAGAACGGATTTGGTGGGATTGGTGGTGAATACATCAAACCAACGGCACTCGCCAATGTCCATGCCTTTTACCAACGTCTGAATCCAGAAATTCAGATTGTGGGGACTGGGGGAGTCTTGACTGGTCGCGATGCCTTTGAGCATATCCTTTGTGGGGCTAGTATGGTGCAAATCGGAACGACGTTGCATAAAGAAGGAGTAGGAGCTTTTGAACGCATCACTGCGGAGCTCATAGTCATCATGGAAGAAAAAGGATATCAAAGTCTGGAAGACTTCCGTGGGAAATTGCACTACATTGACTAATCATTCGAAAAGAACTTCCTCAAGTGGAAACTTGGGGAAGTTTTTTATGGTTTCTCGTCAAGAGAGAACATTCTGTTCCTAGTTTTAGGAATTTTCTATTTTTATAGAGAGAAAAAGGTGTACAATAGAGGTGCAAAGGAAGGTGATTTCTATGGAAGAAAGGGACGTGATTCAAGAGGCAAGGACGAAGATCACCCTTCTTCAAACAGCCTTTTCTAAAGGATTCACTCCCAGTCCAGATGCCCTTCGATTTCGAGAAAATCTAGATCAGATGTTGAAAGGTTTACGAAAGGCTAGGCGGGTAGACAATCGTCTGTTGATTGAGATGGAAAAGTTTTATCAGACCGCCAGTCTATTGATTGGTCTGGGTGGGCTAGCTTTGAACGAAGAGGCCTTTCAAGCTTGGCGAGCTTATGATCACTGGCATTACGAGGTTGTGAAGCCTCAGTTACAGGTCTATGGACCGACGGTAGTTTTATAGTTGATGTGCCTTGAGTTTGTCTACAGATATTCAGAGGAGGTGTTGGTCATGGTAGTCCTTCATGATTTTCTACATCAGTTAACCCTATCGTTTTGGAACTTCTATTACTCGCTCTTTTTCTTATTTGAAAAATAAGAAGGATTGAATCCCTTTTACATATAGTAGAAGGGATTTTTGATGCAGAATCCTTGAAAATCTGAGGCTCTTGGATTATGATGGAGCTAATAGATAAGAAGCGTTCCTTGTGGGGAATGCAGGAAGCGAGGAAAAAAGATGGCAGAGATTTATCTAGCAGGTGGCTGTTTTTGGGGCTTAGAGGAATATTTTTCACGGATCCCCGGTGTAGAAGAGACGACGGTGGGCTATGCCAATGGCCAGGTAGAAACGACCAACTACCAACTGATCAAGGAAACGGATCATGCAGAAACTGTTCAGGTCATCTACGATCCAGATAAAATCACCCTACGAGCGATTCTGCTCTACTATTTCCGGGTGATCGATCCCCTGTCCATTAACAAGCAGGGAAATGATCGAGGCCGCCAATATCGGACTGGTGTTTATTACCTAGATGAGGCAGATCGTGAAGTGATCGCCCACCTGTTTGCTGAAGAAGAGAAGCAACTGGGCCGCAAAATTGCGGTTGAGTTGGAACCCTTGCGCCACTACATCCTAGCTGAGGACTACCACCAAGACTACCTCAAGAAGAATCCTGGAGGCTATTGCCATATCGATGTGACGGATGCTGAGCAGCCCTTGATTGATCCGTCAGCCTATCAGAAGCCAGATCAAGAAACCTTAAAGGCGAAACTGACAGCAGAACAGTACCAAGTCACCCAAGAAAGTGCGACGGAACGCCCGTTCCACAATGCCTATGATCAGACCTTTGAAGAGGGGATCTATGTGGATATTACGACGGGGGAGCCTCTCTTCTTTGCCAAGGATAAGTTTGCATCTGGCTGCGGATGGCCAAGTTTCTCCCGTCCCATTGCCAAAGATGTCGTCCACTATTACCAGGACCATAGCCATGGAATGGAGCGGATCGAAGTTCGTTCCCGCTCGGGCAATGCCCATCTCGGCCATGTCTTCACCGATGGACCCAAAGACCAAGGTGGCCTTCGCTATTGCATCAATTCGGCCTCTTTGCGCTTTATTCCAAAAGAAGAGATGGAGCAAGAAGGCTATGGTTATTTGTTAAAAGCATTGAGATAATAGAAAAAGCATCTTAGAAACTTTCCTTAGGTGAGTACGGACGTCAGCGAACTTCGAAGAAGTTCCATGACTTTGTTTTGAACCTAAGGTTTCAAAACTCCCGAGTGCCTGAAACATCACTGTTTCAGGCACTTTTCTCACAGCGGAAAGTTTCAGTAGATGCTTGCACCAGTTGAAAATCGTGATGATGTTTTCCGGCGGTTTACTGCAGATGATTTATGTCAAAAAGTTCCTCTGCATTCTAAGGGGAGGAAGCCTCTTTTATAAATTTTAGAAACGAAAGAAAAACTAAAATATAGTGTTCTCAATAAAGGTAATCTATGCTATAATAAATATCATTTTCATGAAATTCCAAATTAAAAAAGTAGAGATGAAATTATGAAATATTTGAAACATACGATTGCCTTGCTATGTTTTTCCTTTATGGCTTTATTTGTTGTAGTAATGGCTGCGATAAAAATTACAACCTTATTCAGTGGGAGCATTACCATCTTTTATAGTATCCAGCTAGCTCTTGAGGTGTTGCTGAGTCTTGGGATCATCCTCTGGATGAAACGGGAAAAACTTCCGATAACGTTTACCGCTTCAAAATGGAAGTGGTCTTATCTGATTTACTTTTTCCTTATTTTCCTTTTAAATATGATGACGATGTGGATTGCTACAATATTTCAAAACTATATTGTTCCCGCACCAAATGATTTATTACCTAGACTACCAGATTCAGTGTTTTTGAAGGGAACTGGTATAGTAGTTTTTTTGAAATTCGTTCAGTCTATTATGACTGGTCCAATTTTGGAAGAACTACTTTGCCGTGCCTATGTGATGAATGCCTTTTTTAAAAATAGTCGCTTTCATTTAGATGTATTAGTATCAGCTCTGCTTTTTTCAGGGCTTCATCTTGCGTTTGTGTTTCGCGATCCGATCTCCTTCCTGCTCTTTTTTGTTGGAGGGGTATTCTTAGCAGAAATTTATAAAAAACACAGGGATCTACGATTGGTTATCCTCTTGCATGCTTTTTACAACTTTTTACCTTACTGGAAACCAATTTGGATCTTCGTCTACAATTATATCTACTGGCATTTTTTGGTGTGACAAGTCTATTGTTTCAGTAGTAAATCATTTAGAAGTTCTGTTTTGCAGAACTTTTTTTCTCCTCTGGAAATTTGTGATACAATGAAGAGAAAGTATTTCAATGACAGCTCAATTTGTTGGCGGATCATTGGAGAAACTAGGTACGAAGAAGAGGTAGGAATGTTAGAGAAGTGGGAGAATGTGAAAGGGATCATCAAAAAGATGGGGAAAGAGCTATCGGCAGCCTTTGACTGGGCTTTTGATCGTCTCTTTTCAAGGATTCAGCTGACCAATGAACAGTTTATCTATGTGCTCTTGTCTGTCGTTTTTATCGTGGCCAATGCCATCTTATGGGTGCAAAAGTTCCAAGGCTTTCCGATCACCGCAACCGAATGGCCAGAGGTTGTGTACAAGGCAAAAACACCGGCTGATCAGATTCCTCATACAGCGCGGATCATGGCCAATGGAGATCAGCTCTATCATGATTTGGTCTATATGAGCGCGCAAAAAGAAGATGGGACCTATGATTTTCATGAAAATTATGAGTATGTCAAACCCTGGCTACAAAAGGCGGATCTGGTCTTGGGCGATTTTGAGGGAACCATTAACCCCAATTACTATTTGTCAGGTTATCCCCTCTTTAATGCGCCGAGCGAAGTCGTACCAGCCATCAAGGATGCTGGTTATGATGTCATGGATTTGGGACACAACCACATCCTGGATTCAGGTCTAGAAGGGGTCTATTCGACAGCCAAAGCCTTTGAAGATGTAGGCATCACCCCTGTCGGTGTCTACACGCATGAAAAGAGAGGCCAGGCCCCCTTGGTGATCAAGGAAGTGAATGGCATCAAGATTGCTATTCTAGCCTACGCTTATGGGTTTAATGGAATGGAAACGACCCTTACTCCAGAGGAGCAAGCAGATGTCTTGTCTGATCTGGATGAAGAGCGGATGAAGGCGGAGATCCAAAAGGCGGAGCAAGAGGCTGATATTACTATCGTCATGCCCCAGATGGGAATTGAGTACCAGTTGGAGCCAACAGAAGAGCAAAAAGAACTCTACCACAAGATGGTTTCTTGGGGAGCTGATATCGTCTTTGGTGGGCATCCCCATGTTGTAGAGCCTGCTGAAGTGGTCAATAAAGATGGTCAAAACAAGCTTATCATCTACTCGATGGGGAATTTCCTGTCCAATCAGCGTCTGGAAACTATGGGAGATGTGGAGACTGCCCAATGGACAGAGCGAGGGGTCTTGATGGATGTGACCATCGAAAAGGTTGGTCGCAAGACAAAGATCAAGACAGCTACTGCTCATCCAACCTGGGTCAGTCGGACTCCGAAGGGCACCTATTCTCCTGAAGGCTATGACTTGTACAAGTACCAGACCTATATCTTGGAAGATTTTATCCAGGGTGGCAAATACCGCAACAAGCTGGATGAGGAGACCAAGGAGAGAGTGGACACGGCCTACCGAGAAATGAAGGAACATGTTCACTTGGACTGGCCTCAGAGTGGAAAGGAATAGAGCATGGAAGGAAATGTGAACTGGATCCTGCTTGGGATCCTAGGATTGATCGTGGTGATTTGGGCAACCAAATTTCTTACGGCCATCCGTCTCAAGCAAAAGCTGAAGAAGGCTTGGGATGGAGCGCCTTTCTTTCGCAAGAAAGATACAGAAGAAAGTTTGATAGACAGCCTGGCTTATCCGGCTAAGGGAAAGACGATCGATAGCCAAGTGGATGATCAGACCTGGCATGATTTGGCTTTGGATTCGGTCTTTGATCAGCTCAACTATACCCAATCGAGCCTTGGGGCAGAAGCTCTCTATCAAAACATGCGCCTGCTGGAATTCCAGCTTCAGGACCAGCTTCATGACTTAGAAGCCTTCTTTGAAGAGCATCCGGATTTGCGCCTCAAGGTCCAGGTCATTTTCAACCAACTGGGCAAGAAGAACCACAACATGGCGCGTAGCATTGTCGCAAATCCCGGCAAGCGTTATGCAGGTTTGCCCCTCTATCTAGCCTTGGCCTGCCTTCCTATTCTCTGTCTCTTTGCCATCCCCTTTGAGCCAGTCGGGGCCATTACCCTCTTGGTGATCAGTGTGGTCTTTAATATCGTCTTTTCGAGTTTGCGCAATTGGTCCAATAGAATCCGTCTGGACAATGTTAGCTATCTGGTCCGCATCTTTGCTTCGGCAGAACGCTTGAGCCATCTAGCCTTGCCACAACAAGAAGAACTCAAGCAGGCAGTCAAACCCTTTAAGAAAACGCGGATCCTTGCCAGTGTCTTACAGAGTCCAACGGGGACCTCTGAGATGGAAATTATTCTCCTCTACATCAACGTCCTCTTTTTACTCCCGCAGATCGCTCAGGTTTATATTTACAATCAGGTGAAGACTCATCAAAAAGAGGCCCAGAAGCTTCTGGATCTCCTAGGAGAGATGGAAGTCGCCATTAGTCTCTTGCGCCACAAGCGAGACCTAGAAGTGGTCTGCCAGCCAGTCTTTACGGAAACGGGTGGCATTGAGGGTGAGACGCTCTATCATCCCTTGCTGTCTAATCCGATTGCGAATGATGTGCATTTTCAAAAAAACATGGTCATCAGTGGGGACAATGCGTCCGGGAAATCGACCTATTTGAAAACTGTCGCCATCAATGCCATTCTGGCTCAAGGATTAGGCTTTGCCTATGGTGAAAGATTGGCTCTTCCCTATGGTCATGTCCTAACGGCTATGGATGTGAGTGATGACATTGAAGTTGGAGATAGCTACTTTATCACGGAGAGCAAAGCTATTTTGCGCATGATTCAGCATCTGAAAAAGCCTGGTTTTCACTACTTCTTTATTGACGAGCTCTTTAAGGGGACCAATACCATCGAGCGGATCGGATCAGGCCTTGGGATTGTCCGCTGGTTAGCTGCTCAAAACTGCCTCTACATGATTTCCAGTCATGATATTGAGCTGGTCGCAGCTTCTGGTGAGGTCAATGATAATTACC
Source organism: Streptococcus sp. 27098_8_148 (assembly GCF_041432105.1). Taxonomy (NCBI): domain Bacteria; kingdom Bacillati; phylum Bacillota; class Bacilli; order Lactobacillales; family Streptococcaceae; genus Streptococcus; species Streptococcus sp. 27098_8_148. The sequence continues at coordinate 8,946 of NZ_JAPVYY010000005.1, forward strand.
ATTTTGACAGTCGTTATGTGGATGGCAAGATCGTCTTTGACTACCAGATCAAGCCAGGGTCAGCCGTGACCAAGAATGCGGTCAATACCCTAGAAAGTCTGCATTATCCAGAGGCGATCACGCAAACAGCCAAGGACTTGATTGACCAGTATGAAGAGACGGGACACTGGTCTTTGAAAGAAATTGAAAAAGAATGAAAATAAACGAAGGAGTTTGTAAATGATCGGTTTAGGGACCTTCTATAATGCCTTAGGGGTCGTATTTGGTGGGCTTTTAGGATTGCTCATCGGTCAACGTTTGTCAGAAGATTTTCATGAGACCCTTCTGAAAGTGACGGGTGTTGCTGTTTTTGTCTTGGGCATTGCAGGGACCTTGGAAAAGATGCTGGTGGTGCATGGAAGTCATGTGGAAAGTCACGGCAGTATGATGTTGATTCTGAGTCTAGTGATCGGGACCGTTATCGGGGAACTCTTGAAGATTGAGGAAGGCTTTGAGCGTCTGGGAACCTGGCTGAAGGAAAAGACGGGCAACCAAGGCGATACTAGTTTTGTTGATGCCTTTATGACCACGGCCTTGACCATTTGTATTGGGGCTATGGCAGTGGTCGGAGCTGTCCAGGATGGCCTGACAGGCGACACCTCGACCTTGTTGGCCAAGGCTATTCTCGATATAGTTATCGTTTTGGTCTTGACCGTTTCAAAAGGAAAGGGCGCGATCTTTGCGGTGGTTCCACTCGTGATCCTTCAAGGTTTGATCACGCTGTTGGCCCATTTGATCGCACCGATCATGACTCCGCAAGCCCTTTCGAATCTGTCCCTAGTTGGCTCTAGCCTCATTCTCTGTGTAGGGATCAATCTCATCTGGGGCAAACGAATCAAGGTCGCCAATCTCCTTCCAGCAGTGCTGATTGCCATTATTTGGGCCTTTGTTGGCTAAAAAAGAGAAGCTAACCAGGAGCTTCAGATTTAAGACAAAGTCATATCAAAAACTTTCCTTAGGTGAGTACGGACGTCAGCGAACTTCGTAGAAGTTCCATGACTAATTATTGAGCCTAAGGTCTCAATAATTCCGAGTGCCTGAAACGTATTGTTTCAGGCACTTTTCTCACAGCGGAAAGTTTTTGTATTTTCTTGATTCATTCTAAAAATAGGAACTCATTTTTACTTACTTTTAGAATCGATTAACATATTTTACTTTAAAATAGTTTGTCTCATTCTAAAGTTAACCGGTAAAGACTGGTTAGCTTTTTTGCTTGCCCTTGTAGTCTTGTTAGAAAAATGAAGGTGATCCGGAAAAGAGGGACATTTTCTTTTTGCAAATACGGGAATTCATTTATGGAAAACCTGATTTTTGGTATGATAATCGTAATTTCGAATAGGAAGGTTGGAGTCGCCATGAGTGATTTGAATCAGACAGTTGAATTTATTAAAGAAATCGAGAAATTAAAGTCAGTAACAAGGTTTAATAGAACCCTTGATGGACGGTTTGAAAATAGTGCCGAGCATTCTTGGCAGGGTGCGATCGCTGCGATGGTTCTGCAAGATTATTATCCTGAAAAATTGAATATGGAAAAGGTTATGTTTCTGTTGTTGATTCATGATTTAGGTGAGATTAATGCTGGAGATACTTGGGTGTTTGACGATGAAAAAAAGGTTCATGCTCATGATAGAGAGTTCGCATCTATAGAAAAAACAATGAGCCTCCTTCCAGAAGCAACATATGTGAATATGAAAAATTCGTGGTTGGAGTTTGAAAAAGGGCAGAGTCCTGAGGCAAGATATGCAAGAGTGATTGACGCATTGGTACCACTGATCAATCACTTGGAAGTATCAGAAGTCAATTATAATCCTGATCATATCCGTTCAGAGATGGTATTAGAAAAGAAAAAGTTCATAAAAAGTGAATCGGAAGAATTATGGAAACTGACAGAAGAGTTAATTCAGGAAAGTGTAGAAAAGGGCTTGTATTTATAAGATCCTTTGGCCATCAGTAGGAACCTTCAGTCCAAGAGGAAGCCACCTGTTTTCACGGGTGGTTTTGACTTGCTTGATCTGTGGTATAATGGAAACAGATAATTTGCACCCTTTGAAAGGGAAAAGGTTAGATTGTATGATTAAGTTGATTGCAACAGATATGGATGGGACCTTATTAGATGAGCGAGGAGAGGTGGATCTTCCGCGCCTGGAAAGGCTTTTGGACCACTTGGATCAAAAAGGGATTCGCTTTGTCATTGCGACGGGAAATGAAATCCATCGCATGCGCCAGCTCTTGGGTCCTTTGGTCAAGCGGGTGACCCTGGTCGTCGCCAACGGAGCTCGGATTTTTGAGAATGACCAGATGGTTCTAGGAAAATTCTGGGATCGGGAATTGGTGGAGGCGGTTCTTGCTTATTTTAAGGGCCGGGAAATTTCAGATCAGTTGGTTGTATCAGCTGTCAATGGTGGCTTTGTCAAGGAAGGCACGGTCTTTACAGAAGTTGAAAAATTCATGCAGCCGGAAGTGATTGAAGCCTTGTACAAGCGAATGAAGTTTGTTCCGGAATTGACAGCCGATTTGTTTGACCAGGTGCTTAAAATGAGCTTGGTGGTTGGCTTGGATCGTCTTGATCAAGTGAGTCAGGAAGTCCAACAGGCTTTTGGAGATCAGCTGATGGCGGTTTCGAGCGGTTTCGGGAGCATGGATCTCTTACAAGCAGGCATTCACAAGGCTTGGGGACTGGCTCAATTAATGGAGAAATGGCAGCTTGATGCTAGTCAGGTCATGGCCTTTGGGGATAGTGGAAACGACATCGAAATGCTTGAAATGGCTGGTCACTCCTATGCGGTGGCCAATGCAGAAAGAGCTGTCAAGGCTGTTGCCAAACACCTAGCACCGAGCCATCAAGAAGGCGGTGTCTACCAGGTGATCGAAGAGTACCTAGGACTGACCCCCTGGGAACAAGTGAAAGGACAGAAGTAGATGGCGGTACAACTGTTAGAAGACTGGCTCTTAAAGGAGCAGGAGAAAATTATAACAACCTATCAGGAGCTCAATCAAGCCCCTCTGAAAGAGCCTGGTTTGATCTTTATCGGAGACTCCATTGTGGAATATTTCCCCATTCATGAACTATTACAAAGTCCCAAACACATGGTCAATCGAGGAGTACGAGGCTATAAGACGGATCTTCTTCGTAAACATCTAGACGCCCATGTCTTTGGAACGGCGGTGGATCAGATCTTTCTCTTGATCGGGACCAATGATATCGGAAAAGAAATTCCTCAAAAGGAAACCCTAGACAATGTAGAAGCGGTCTTACAAGCAATTATGCGGGACTTTCCGCTGACCCACATCAACCTGATCTCGGTTTTACCGGTGAGTCAAGAAGAGCGCTACAAACAAAAGGTCTATGTGCGGACCAATGAAAAAATTCAGGCCCTCAACCAGGCCTATCGCGAATTGGCCCAGGCCTACCACCAGGTCAGCTATATTGATGTGTATTCGTCTTTATTGGATGAAAAGAGGCAGTTGGCAGAAGCCTATACGACAGATGGCCTCCATTTAAATGTAGCCGGTTACCGCATCCTAGCCCAAGCTCTGCAGGAGACATTATAGAGACAAAAATAGGAGCGAAAAAAGCCCAATCAGACAAATCTTCAAAGAAAAATTTCAGATCGAAGATAAAGTCTTCTTAAAAACTTTCCTTAGGTGAGTACGGACGTCAGCGAACTTCTTTGAAGTTCCATGACTTAGTTTTGGACCTAAGGTTCCAAAACTCCCGAGTGCTAGAAACAATAGTGTTTCTAGCACTTTTCTCACGGCGGAAAGTTTCAGGAAATATTTGAATGGTTCTTATAATTGATATCAATTCTATTTCTTTTTAGATTTCCTTAGATGATTTTTTGTAAAAACAGATTGTCACCCTTCCTCTATTTCCAAGAGGAAAATTTTTTGTCTTTTTGGTTGACAAATGTAAATCTTAGGAGTAGAATAGCATCATAAGATTTACAAATGTAGATTTAGAAAGGAGAAGCCATGCAAATTTCCAATGCGGAATGGCGCATCATGAAGATTATCTGGATGGAAGGCAAGCAGACCAGCACGGATTTGATCGCCGTCTTGTCCGAGCGCTTTGACTGGTCGAAGTCGACCATCAAGACCCTCTTGACGCGCTTGGTGGAGAAAGGCTGTCTGACCAGAGAAAAATCTGGCAAAGCCTTTGTCTACTCGGCTTTGTTGAAGCAGGACCAAAGTTTAGACTTGGTGGTTGAGGATGTGAAAGACAAGGTTTGCTCAAAAAGAATTGTCCAGGTGCTTGAAAACTTGATTCAGGAGAGTGACTTTACGCTTGCAGATCTTAATCAGCTGCAGCAGGTCCTGGAAGAAAAGAAAGCAGAGGCTGTCGAAACAGTCCCTTGCAATTGTATGTAATAGAAAGAAGGAAATTCCATGTTTGGATTGTTAATTAGTATTGTTTGTTTACTTGTGGTTGCTTTTATTGCTTGGTGGTTCTTTGCAGAGCATGAAAAGGTAAGCGGCCACGCTCGTCAGAAATCAGGTTATCAAGAAATTGAAGTCGAAGTTATGGGGGGCTATTCGCCTGAAACCATTGTCCTGAAAAAGAATGTTCCAGCCCGGATCATCTTTAATCGCAAGGATCCATCTTCATGTCTGGCTCAAGTGATCTTTCCAGATTTTGGCGTTCATGAAGATTTGCCTTTAGGTGAAAAACATGTCATTGAAATTACGCCAGAAAAAGCGGGCGAATATGGGTATTCATGTGGAATGAACATGATGCATGGTCACATGATTGTGGAATAAAGGAGTAGGTATGGTAGAAAAACAAAAAGCAGTTGTGGAAAACGGAGTGCAAAAGATCCGTATTACAGCAGAAAAAGGCTATAGTCCAAAGGAATTTCAACTTCAAAAAGGGATCCCTGCTGAAATCACCTTCCATCGGGTCAATCCTTCCGGCTGTTACAAGGAAATTTTGTTTGAAGATCAGGGGATTTTAGAGCCTTTGGAAGTCGGTGTGGATAAGGTCATATCTTTTACCCCGACAGAAACAGGGGACTTCGAGTTTTCATGTGGAATGAAGATGCAAAAGGGTTCCTACACGGTTGTGGAAAAACGCCGTCGTGTCTTAGGTTTACTGGGTCGCTTTTGGATTACTAGTATCTTTACCCTTCTCTTATTGATCTTGATGATCGGGATGATGGCAGGATTTGTATCCCATCCAGTCAGTCGCTGGGGGACTTTTCTAGCGACAACGCCGATTATGCTAGTGGCAGGAGTTCCTTTTATCAAGAGTGCCTGGGCCTCATTTAAGAAGCACCATTCCAATATGGATACCTTGGTAGCTCTGGGAACCCTGGTAGCCTATGTCTATAGTGTATTTGCCCTTTTTACTGGTCAGCCAGTATACTTTGAGGCTGCGGGTTTTATCATCTTCTTTATCCTCTTAGGGCAAATCTTTGAGGAACGGATGCGTAACAATGCCTCCGAGGCTGTGGAAAAGTTGTTGGATTTGCAGGCAAAAACGGCTCAAGTTCTCCGTGATGGGAACTATGTCGAGGTGGCGGCAGAAGATATCCAAATTGATGACTTGATTCGGGTCCGTCCTGGGGAAAAGATCGCGGTTGATGGGACGATTGTAGAAGGAAGTACGACCATTGATGAGTCGATGGTGACAGGTGAAAGCTTGCCTGTGGAAAAATCAGTTGGTGATGCAGTTATCGGCTCCACTATCAACAGCAATGGGACCATTCTCTTTAAGGCTGAAAAAGTCGGTAGTGAGACCCTCTTATCTCAAATTGTGGACTTTGTCAAAATGGCCCAATCCAGTCGTGCTCCTATTCAAGATTTGACGGATAAGATTTCAGGTATCTTTGTTCCAGTGGTGACGATTTTGGCCATTGCGACTTTCTGGGTTTGGTCCGTGCTTCTGGGTGCGTCGCTTCAAGAGGCCATGCTCTACGCAGTCTCTGTCCTCATTATTGCCTGTCCTTGTGCCCTTGGTTTAGCAACCCCAACAGCTCTGATGGTCGGAACCGGCCGTAGTGCCAAGATGGGGGTTCTGATTAAAAATGGAACAGTTCTTCAAGAAGTGCAAAAGATTCAAACCGTTGTGTTTGATAAGACAGGGACTATTACCATTGGCCAACCACTTGTAACCGATGTTGTAGGAGATGAAGCGCGTGTCTTGACACTGGCTGCTAGTCTTGAAACTTTTTCAGAACATCCCCTAGCGCAAGCGGTTTTATCACGAGCAGAAGAAAAAGGTTTGGTGCTAACCCCTGTGGAAAACTTCCAAGCGATTGAAGGAAAAGGGGTCCAAGGTCAGATCGACCAGCAGTTGGTGACCTTGGGAAATGGCAAACTTCATGACGGGACAGCGATGGATCCGGAGCTTGAAAAACGGATGGTAGAGTTGCAAGAGCAGGCCAAAACAGTGATCAGTTTGTCTGTGGATGGGCAAGTGATTGGCTTGATTGCCATTCAAGATGCTCCGAAGGCCAGCTCAAAAGAAGCGATCAAAAAGCTCAAAGAACGGGGCTTGAAAACGGTCATGTTAACAGGGGATAATGAACGGGTGGCCCAAGCTATTGCTAAGCAAGTGGGAATTGACACCGTGATTGCTGATGTCCTTCCTCAAGAAAAAGCCAGCGCCATCCAAAAACTGCAAGAAAGTAGTAAGGTAGCCTTTGTTGGAGATGGGATCAATGATGCTCCAGCTCTCTCGATCGCGGATGTGGGGATCGCTATGGGATCTGGAACGGATATTGCGATCGAGTCCGGTGGCATCGTGCTCACGCAAAATGATTTGCTTGGCGTTGTGCGCGCCTTTGACATGAGTCAAAAGACCTTCCGCCGGATCTTGCTCAATCTATTCTGGGCCTCTATCTACAATATCCTTGGGATTCCAATTGCTGCTGGAGTCTTTGTAGGACTGGGATTGACCCTCAATCCAGAACTAGCAGGTCTTGCCATGGCCCTTAGTTCTTTGTCTGTTTTGACTAGCTCTCTGCTCCTCAATGTCGCGAAGATTGATTAAAGAAAATAAGAAGTGGTACAGAATTCTGTATCACTCTTTTTCTCTTTTTCCTAGAACGACAAGGAAAAGGGATAGGTATAAAACTATAGTAAAATACCCTATTGTAGGATAGTTTGTGAAAATTTCTCAAAAAGAGGATCTGTTATGGAATAGGGATTGAGCATCTCTGAGCAGATCCTTATACATGTGAATCTCTTTGTGATAAATTAATACTGTAATCGTTTTGTAAATCGTTTTCATGAGAAAAGTCAGAAAAAACTCATTTTCAAGGCGAGATGATCGCAAAGATGAAGTAGAAGCGCTATGCTGCATTTTAAGGGATCAAAATAGAATTAAAGGAGAGTTAGAATGACTCAAGGGAAAATTACTGCATCTGCAGCAATGCTTAATGTATTGAAAACATGGGGTGTAGATACGATCTACGGTATCCCATCTGGAACACTTAGCTCACTGATGGACGCTTTGGCTGAAGACAAAGATATCCGTTTCTTGCAAGTTCGTCACGAAGAAACTGGTGCTCTTGCAGCGGTTATGCAAGCTAAATTTGGTGGCTCTATCGGGGTTGCAGTTGGTTCAGGTGGACCTGGTGCGACTCACTTGATCAATGGTGTTTACGATGCAGCGATGGATAACACTCCATTCCTTGCTATCCTTGGATCACGTCCAGTTAACGAATTGAACTTGGATGCCTTCCAAGAATTGAACCAAAACCCAATGTACAACGGTATCGCTGTTTACAACAAACGTGTAGCTTACGCAGAACAATTACCAAAAGTAATCGACGAAGCTTGCCGTGCTGCCGTTTCTAAAAAAGGTCCAGCCGTTGTTGAAATTCCAGTAAACTTTGGTTTCCAAGAAATCGACGAAAACTCTTACTACGGATCAGGTTCTTATGAACGTCACTTTATCGCTCCTGCCTTGAACGAAGTGGAAATCGATAAAGCAGTTGAAATTTTGAACAATGCTGAACGCCCAGTGATCTACGCTGGTTTCGGTGGAGTTGGTGCGGGTGATGTGATCACTGAATTGTCTCGTAAAATTAAAGCACCAATCATTACAACTGGTAAAAACTTCGAGGCCTTCGAATGGAACTACGAAGGTTTGACAGGTTCTGCATACCGTGTTGGTTGGAAACCAGCCAACGAAGTGGTCTTTGAAGCAGACACTGTTCTTTTCCTTGGTTCAAACTTCCCATTTGCTGAAGTTTACGAAGCATTCAAGAACACTGAAAAATTCATCCAAGTGGATATTGACCCTTACAAACTTGGTAAACGTCACGCCCTTGACGCTTCAATCCTTGGTGACGCAGGTCAAGCAGCGAAAGCAATCCTTGACAAAGTGAACCCAGTTGAGTCTACTCCATGGTGGCGTGCAAACGTTAAGAACAACCAAAACTGGCGTGATTACATGAACAAACTCGAAGGTAAAACTGAGGGTGAATTGCAATTGTATCAAGTTTACAATGCTATTAACAAATACGCTGACGAAGATGCTATCTACTCAATCGACGTCGGTGACACTACTCAAACATCTACTCGTCACCTTCACATGACACCTAAGAACATGTGGCGTACATCTCCACTCTTTGCGACAATGGGTATCGCCCTTCCTGGTGGTATCGCTGCTAAGAAAGACAATCCAGATCGCCAAGTATGGAACATCATGGGTGACGGTGCATTCAACATGTGCTACCCAGACGTTATCACAAACGTTCAATACGATCTTCCAGTTATCAACGTTGTCTTCTCAAATGGTAAATATGCCTTCATCAAGGACAAATACGAAGACACAAACAAACACTTGTTTGGTTGTGACTTCCCTAATGCTGACTATGCGAAAATCGCTGAAGCGCAAGGTGCTGTAGGATTTACAGTTGACCGTATCGAAGACATCGATGCAGTCGTTGCAGAAGCTGTTAAATTGAACAAAGAAGGTAAAACTGTTGTGATCGATGCTCGCATCACTCAACACCGTCCACTTCCAGTAGAAGTTCTTGAGTTGGATCCAAAACAACACTCAGAAGAAGCCATCAAAGCCTTCAAGGAAAAATACGAAGCTGAAGAGCTTGTACCATTCCGCCTCTTCTTGGAAGAAGAAGGATTGCAATCACGCGCAATTAAATAATTCCTCTCGCCGAAAATCAAAAGTAAACAGTGTAGATTTTATGCATTGATTTTCTTAGAGGGAAACTTAAAAGATCGGAGCAATCCGGTCTTTTTATGGAGATAGTAAATGAATTTAAATCAAATAGATATCATCGTTTCAAATGTTCCCCAAGTCTGTGCTGACTTGGAGCATATCTTGGATAAAAAGGCAGATTATGCTGATGATAGTTTTGCTCAGTTCACGATTGGCAGTCATTGTCTAATGTTATCCCAAAATCATTTGATTCCTTTGGAAGATTTTCAGTCAGGAATCATTCTTCATATCGAGGTTGAGGATCTAAATCAGAACTACCAACGGTTGAAAGATCTTGGTATCCAGGTTTTAAACGGACCAGCTGTAACAGATTGGGGAACAGAAAGTCTGCTAGTTGAAGGCCCTGCCGGTCTAGTCATTGATTTTTATCGTATGAAATAGGATGCTTAGTCATTTGAAGTTAACCATAATTATTCTTAAAACAGAATATGAGAATATGAACTATTAAAAGATCGGAGTCATCCGATCTTTTTGTGTTGCATGAAAGCGATAGTTACCTTAGAATAGGTTCGGTTTTTCCTAGGATCTTGTAAGACTTTTGGGTTAGAGAGGGGTATAATAGAACTATCCAATCAAGTGAGGTAAAGTGATGACCGACAAACTTCAATTTCCAGATGGTTTCCTTTGGGGTGGTGCGACGGCTGCTAACCAGTGTGAGGGAGCTTATAATAAAGATGGCCGTGGCTTGGCCAATGTGGATGTGGTACCGATTGGGCCTGATCGTCATGCGATTATTACGGGTCAGAAAAAGATGTTTGACTTTGAAGAGGGCTATTTTTACCCGGCTAAAGATGGCATTGATATGTACCATCGCTACAAGGAAGACATTGCCCTCTTTGGGGAAATGGGCTTTAAAACCTATCGCTTGTCCATTGCCTGGTCTCGGATCTTCCCAAAAGGGGATGAACTGGAGCCGAATGAAGCGGGTCTACAGTTCTATGAAGACCTCTTTAAGGAGTGCCACAAGTATGGTATTGAACCCTTGGTGACCATTACCCACTTTGACTGCCCCATGCATTTGATTACAGAGTATGGAGGGTGGCGTAGTCGCAAGATGTTGGAATGTTATGAACGTCTCTGCCGAACCCTCTTCACTCGCTATAAGGGATTGGTCAACTACTGGCTGACCTTCAATGAAATCAATATGATCCTTCATGCGCCTTTTATGGGAGCGGGGCTCTGCTTTGAAGAAGGGGAGAATGAAGAGCAAGTCAAATACCAGGCAGCTCACCATGAGTTGGTTGCTTCAGCCATTGCCACCAAGCTAGCCCATGAGATTGATCCGAACAACAAGGTCGGCTGTATGTTGGCAGCAGGACCAAACTATCCTCATACCTGTGCTCCGCGAGATGTCTGGGCTGGTCTAGAAGAAGACCGCAAGAACTATTTCTTCATCGATGTGCAGGCGCGTGGGGAATACCCAAACTATGCTAAGAAAGAGTGGGAGCGTCAGGGAATCACGGTTGAGATGACCGAGCAGGACCTGCAATTATTGAAAGAGCATACGGTGGACTTTATTTCATTCTCCTATTATGCTAGTAGGGTCGCTTCAGGGGATCCAGCTGAAAGGGAGAAAACAGCGGGCAATATCTTTGCCTCTCTGAAGAACCCTTACCTAGAAAGCTCGGAATGGGGTTGGCAGATTGACCCTCTTGGTCTCCGCATTACCCTCAATACTATCTGGGATCGTTATCAAAAGCCCATGTTTATCGTGGAAAATGGATTAGGGGCAGTTGATACACCAAATGAAGCCGGGGAGATTGAGGATGATTACCGGATTGACTACCTGGCTGCCCATGTCAAGGCCATGCGAGATGCCATCCATGAAGACGGCGTCGTCCTCTGGGGCTATACGACTTGGGGCTGTATTGACCTGGTCTCTGCCGGGACTGGAGAAATGAAGAAGCGCTACGGCTTTATCTATGTCGATCGGGACAACGAAGGGAAAGGAACTTTAGCCCGCTCACGGAAGAAATCCTTCTATTGGTACAAAGAAGTCATTGCGACAAATGGAGCCTCTGTTGAATAAAAGTTTTCGGTACTTGCTGGCCGACTCTCTCCTATAAACTAAAAAGCTTAGAATCCCTACCACAAGCTGGGGTCCTAAGCTTTTTGTATGTAGCTAAGGCAAGTCCTTACTGATTTACTGGTCGTAGTCTAAGACATTGTTCTCGATGACAAACTTAGATTCAGCGGAAATGCTGGCTTCTCCTAGTTGCAACTGAGAACTTTCGTCTGGTTTCATGATGTGCCACTGACCGTCCTTGTGGGCAAAGATAGCCTGAAATGTGACGTTATCACTCTTGTTTCGAATAGGTAGAACAAATGCTTGATCAGTATTCTCTAAGAGAATCTCTTCTTTTTTTTCAAAGTTATAGATATAAAACTGCCCAGTTCTTTGTCCCAAACCATGAAGTTCATCGGCTTTTTGCCAATTCTCAAACTTATTCCGAACAAGGGATTCATTATAAATCTTGTTGAAGGTTTCGTTCCGTTTCTTCGTTTCTTCCTCGTCTAGTGTTTTCTGAAACTCTGCAACCTTATTAGTCGTTTGAATGGTTTGTCTGTTTTGCTCCCTGATTTGCTGGCGGTGGATAACTCGCATCATTCTTGCAGCAACGCCCAGGATGACGAGGATGGATACAAGGCTGATTTTAGTTTTGGCGTTATTTTTCATAGATGATTCTCCCTATTCTATCATTGGTCCTATTATACCCTTTGAAAGAAAGGATAGTCAAGTTCATCTTGTGATGACCTAACATGCAGATTTGCAGGGGTACTATAGGATTTTATCAGATTTTCATTGACGAAGGTCCCTTTATTTGATAGGCTAGAGGAATAGAAATGATTTGGAGTTCAAAGGAAAAAGGAGTGAGGCAAGTGGCACGGGTTTTATTAATCGAGGATAATAATGATATCCAAGAAATTTTATACAGTCTCTTAGGTGAAGAACATGAGGTCCTTCAGGCTTTTTCAGGTACAGAAGGGCTGCGGGTCTTCCAGCAAGAAGCCATTGATTTGGTCCTTCTCGATATCATGCTTCCTGGGAAAAATGGGGATCAGGTCCTGGAGGAGATCCGTTTGCAGGGTCAGGTGCCAGTCATCATGATGACCGCTCTTGGAGACAAACACCTCATTAGCCAGTATCTCCTTGCAGGTGCTAATGATTATATCGTCAAGCCCTTTAATCTGGACGAAGTGGCAGCTCGGGTAACGGTGCAGCTGAGAAATAACAACACTCCGGCACAGGAACCTCCATCATCGAAAAAGCTGACTTTTAAAAATCTGGTCCTGAACCCAGAAACCTTTGAACTGGAATCTGGAGAACAGACGCTTCGCTTGGGCAAAAAAGAATTTCAAATTTTTGAGACCTTACTGGCGCATCCAAAGAAGATTTTTACCAAGGAAGAGTTGTATGAAGCAGTCTGGGAAGAAGTTTATCTGCCTGGAGACAATACGCTCAATGCCCAGTTGAGCAACCTCCGAAAGAAAATTGCTCAGCTCGATCCAGATGAGGACTATATTGAAACCGTCTGGGGCTTGGGAGTTCGCTTGAAAGGAGACAAGTAATGTGGGGATTGGTTCTAGTTCTAGTCGTCCTTGTCCTTCTCTTGGGACTAGGTTACCTTCGCCTACTCTCTGCCCTCAAAGATTTGCAGGAGCAAATTCAAAAGAAGCTCCAAAATGGGAGTGGGGTACGGTTGACCTCTCAGGTCTCAAAAAAAGAATTGGTCGCCTTGACCAAGCAGGTCAGTGATCTGTTTGAACAGATCGAGCGGACCAATCGGATTGCCTTTCAAGAGAAGAAAACCTTGGATATGGCCATCAGTAATATTGCTCACGATATCCGGACGCCTTTGACCATTGCTTCGGGCTATACCCAACAAATCATCAAAGGAGGGACGCAAGAAGAGGAAAAGCTGAAGAAAATTGCTTCCAATCTTCAAGTTGTCTCCAAACGCTTGGAATCTCTCTTGGAGTACAGACGCTTGATGGAGGGAGCCATCCTGCCTCGGATTTCAGACGTTCATCTCAGCCAAGTGCTAACCCAGCAGTTATTCCAGTATTATGATAGCTTGTCTGAGGCGGGGATTGCCTTAGAGGTAGAGCTAGAAGAGCATCTCCATTATGCTACCGATCCTGAGCTTTGGGAGCGCCTCTTGCAAAATATGCTCAGCAATGTCCTCAAGCATGGAAAGGAGCAGGCCCGTTTGACCTTGACCTCAGACGCGGACACGATTCGAGTCGAGCTGCGCAATATTGTGCAACAACCGATCCAGCACTTAGACCAATTGGCTAGTCGATTCTACTCTGAAAATCTCTCGGATACAGAAGAGTCATCTGGCTTGGGTCTCTATATCATTCAAAATTTTGTAGAGATCTTAGGCGGGGACTTGCAACTGGCAACGGAGGCAGACTGGTTTATCTTGACCATTACACTAAGAAAAAAGGCTTGAGCACTGCTCAAGTCTTTTTGTTATAAATCTTTGTGTTTAAAAGTAGCCAGTCCTAGGAAGCCGAAAACAAGGATGAATCCAAGGGCGATCGAGAGGGTGTTGGTTGTTGCTGTTGTGCTCTGTACCATGGAATATTGGAATTCCAAGTTTAGATAGTGGAGAATATCAATATCTTTAAGGAAGAGCGCAGGAAGGCTTAAGAGGATATTTCCAATGAAGTAGCCAACGAAGGCCAAGGTGATGGATTGGCTGGCATAAAGAAGGAAGGAAATGATGCTGACCCAAGCCAAGGTGGAAAGGAACTGAATCAGCACGGTCAGTCCAAAATGAGCAAGGAAGTGCTCTGGCATGGTGCCAAGTCCATTGTAGAGCGTCGCGATCAAGAAGACGAGACCATAAGAAACAAGAAATTGGAAGAGAGCAATGGTCAGAACAACGGCGCTTTTGGCAAAGTAGTAACTGGTGCGCGAAACGCCATAGGCCAGACTATTCTTGTATAAGTTTTGCGTTAAGTCTGTTCCCAGGACCAAGGTGATGACAATAATGGTAAAGAGGATAGTCACACTGATGCTGGAAGAGTAGTTGGTCAAAGCTTTAAAGCCTGTCCAAACTTCGGTCGCTTGGGGCAATTTGGATTCCGTATTGACGCCGACGTGGCCAGTAGCTCCAAAGATGACTCCAGACAGGATGTTGAGAACGAGAATGGCTTCTGTAATCCAAAAACCTTTGGAGCGAAAAAGTCTGTAAAAATCTGCTTGAATGGTATGCAACATGATAAATCTCCTAAATGAAATATGTGGGATAGGTAATAGAGGAAGACGGTGATTGGACTAGTCTACCAAGTCCGTAAAGAATTTTTCCAGATCTTGGCGGGCATAGTAGATTTCGTCCACGTCAATATCGGCTTGAACGAGGGCTTTGACAATGACTTTAATATCGTGAGTCTGTCCGAAGATATGGATTTCTCCATCCTTATCGATGACCTTGATGCGGTGATGGAGTTGATCCTGGATCAGTTGACTCGCAAGGGCTAGCTGACTTGTCTTGAGGATGATGTAGTCTTCTCCTTGTTCTTCGAATTCAGCCTTGCTAATTTCTTTGATCAGGCGTCCTTGGTCGACAATGCCAAAGCGATTGGCAACCAGATAGAGTTCGGAGAGGATGTGACTGGAAATGAGGATGGTCATGCCGAGTTCATCATTGAGGCGTTTGATCATCTGACGGAATTCCTTGATTCCGACTGGATCAAGGCCATTGATGGGTTCGTCCAGAATAAGGAAATCTGGCTTAGCAATGAGAGCAATCGCAATTCCCAACCGTTGTTTCATCCCGAGTGAAAAATCACGGAATTTCTTCTTACCCGTATTATTCAGGCCAACATAGTTCAAGGTTTCTTTGATGACCTGGTCGGGATTGGGAATATGGCGAGCCTTGCAATAGTAGACCAGGTTTTGATAGGCGGTCATATGCTTGTGAGCCACGGGACTTTCAATGACAGATCCAACCCGTTTCAAGGCTTGGGTCCACTGGGAGCGATTTGTAGAAGCAAAGAGAGAGACGCTTCCGTCAGTTTCCTGAATTAGTTGGGTGATGACCTTGATGAGGGTGGTTTTCCCAGCCCCGTTCTTACCGATGAGTCCGTAGACGTCGCCTTTGCGAATGGTGAGATTCACATCATTTAAGGCGTATTGTTGACCGAACTTTTTACTCAAATGGGAAATTTCTAATACTTTTTCCATGGTTTTCTCCTTCGTCCAAATGACTAGTTGTTTTCTTTACACTCTTAGTATACAGCTTGCTTTTCAAATAACTATCAAGCAATTCTCAAATATTTCTAAAAAATTGCGGTAAAGACTTCTTATAAAATAAAAATGTTGAATAGGTGACTCTACAAAGAAATAAAAAGAATTTCTAATGTTGAAATTCAATCCAAAATATATTAAAACTTTCCGCTGTGAGAAAAGTGCTAGAAACGATCATGTTTCTAGCACTCGGGAGTTTTGGAACCTTAGGTCCAAAACTAAGTCATGGAACTTCTTTGAAGTTCGCTGACGTCCGTCCTCACCTAAGGAAAGTTTTAAAAATGACTTTATATATATTAAGAGCAACTGTTCTAAAAGTTAGCCTCTTCATTTTAAAACCCAGCGACAAACTCCTTGATGGCTTGCGCGAGTTCATAGGGTTTCTCGGTATTGAGTAGATGACCTCCGTCTGCGATTTCTTGATAGCGGCCTTTTGGCAGGAGCTTGGCCAATTTTTTAGAAGAAGATTGATTGGCCCAATCTTTGCTACCACAAATCACCAAGCTAGGAAGAGGGCAAACTTTAACGGTATCGGTTAAATTGAGCCCTTTTAATTCCGTCAAGATTTGAAGCATCTGTTGTTTATTGGCATCTTGTTTTTCAAAGACATGCTTGGGAAGTAGACGAAAAAGGAGAATCTGGAGCCGATAGAGGGGATTGGTGTTGAGTTTGTATTGTGTTCCTGCAAGGACCAAGCCCTTGAGTTGCGGGAAGTCTTGTCTGGAGAGATCAAGAGCGAGCACGCCACCTAGTGAGAGTCCTACCAGAATAAAGGGTTCGCTTTCTTGCTGGAGGCGCTCCATCAACCTTTCTTTGACTTCCTGATAGCTTTCTTTTGGATGGGAGAAAATATCAAAAGTTTTGGAGTGCAAGGGTGAAAGTGCAAATTGGACTCCTTGCCAAGAGAGGACATCCTGCCCTAGTCCATGTAAAAAAATAAGTTTCATCAGGAATCCTTTCTTTGAAAATTGAGTTCGTAGAGACCACGAAGAGCATTGCAGGCATAAATACGATCAGCGTCTGTTAAATCGTTCAGAGTTAAGAGTTTTTCTTCCACCTGCTGGGTCTCAAGAAGATGGCGCCGATAAATGCCATCGAGTAAGGGGAGGTGAGCTGGTGGGGTATAGAGTTGTCCCTCTATCTCCAGCACCAGATTGCCAATCGTCGTCTCTAGTAAGGTTCCATCTGGCAGATGGAAAATTTGCTCGTGATCTGACTGGCTGAGATGGTCTCTCTGACTCGTTTTGAAATAAGTAAATGGCGTCGCTAAATCAAGCTTTTGCTCGGTCAGTTGGGCCTGTAGATAGCTAGCGGGCAAGTCTGTCAGCTCCGTGATTACTAGGTGGAAGGTACCGTTTTTTTGCAAGGCAATCCGACAACGATAGTCAAGGTTGGACTCCAAATGAGCAAGCTCTTCTTGAAGTTCTTTCAGGAGTTTTTGCTCATCATAAGGATAGGCAAAGTAGCGACTAGCCTCTCTCAAACGGGTTAGGTGTTGCTCCAGGAAAGTCAACTCTCCTTGGTGGATGTGGCCAGTCGTTAGGAGCTCAAAGCGAGGCTCTTGCCGGTAAAGAACAGCCGATTTTTGCTTGGTTTCCTGGTATTCACTTTCCCACTTACTGTCCCAAGTTATGCCTCCTCCTACGCCATAGATGGCTTGATTTCCTTGCATTTGAAGGGTCCGGATGGCTACATTAAAAATCCGTTTCCCTTTTGGAAGAAGGATGCCGATCGTACCACAGTAGACACCTCGAGGAGCCTTCTCTGTCTTGTGGATGATTTCCATAGTGGAGATCTTCGGTGCTCCTGTAATCGAGCCACAAGGAAAGAGAGCTCGGAAGGTTTGGACCAGGTCGACCTCAGCTCGCAAGCGACTTTCAATAGTCGAGGTCATCTGCCAAACGGTGGAGTATTGCTCGACTTGGCAAAGACGGGTCACCTGCTCACTTCCAATCTCCGAAATCCGGTTCATGTCATTGCGGAGGAGATCCACGATCATCATGTTTTCTGCTCGATTTTTTGGATCGGCTTCTAGCCAAGCAGCTTCTTGAAGATCTGCTTGGTTGGTGAGACCACGGTGCGTCGTTCCCTTCATAGGGCGCGTGGTCAGTAGTCGGTCGTCTTGCTCAAAAAAGAGCTCAGGACTGATGGAGAGGATGGAGACATCATCGTGCTGGATGAAGGCATTGTAATGGGCCTTTTGCTCAACCACTAAGCGGTTGTAGATAGCCAAAGGGTCAGACTTTAGCTCTTGAGAAAGCTGGACGGTGTAGTTGACCTGGTAGGTATCTCCCTGGCGGATATGGTGATGGATGGTCTCGATGGCTTCTTGATAAGCAGGTGCCTCTACCTCTTCCTTCCAATTGGCTGGAAGATCCACAGCTTCATAGTGCTCTGGGAAAGGAAGGGTTTCGACCTCCTCGTGGATAGTAAAATAGAGGAGATACTCTCCCATAAGAGGTGCTGGATGGACAGCAAACTTCTTCTCAAAAGCAGGAGCAGCCTCATAGCTGACATAGCCAACCGCATAAAAGCCTTGCTCCTGGTATGCTTCGACTTCTCTAAGAAGAGCCTCTACCTGGTCGAGGTTTCTAGTTTTTAATTCCTTTATGGGCTTGGTGAAAAGGTGTCGCAATCCAAGCTCTTTAAAATCAATAATGGTTTGTTTATGCATGCTTTGAGTATATCAAAAATAGAGGAAAAAAGGTAGATAAGGATGTAAGATTCCTTGCTTGGCCTTCCCTTTCATGCTAAAATAACCATAGAAACTGCTTTGGGCAAGGAGTAGGACTATGCAAAAGAATCCCCTCTATAACACCTCTAGTATCAGCTTTTTTCAATACCTCTTTGCGATTGCAGTGATTTTGGTGCATAGTGGTCGCTTGACCTCCTATGAGCCACTGCATTTTGGTCTCAAGAGTATGCTTGGCCGGCTAGCAGTGCCATTTTTTATCGTCTGTGCCAGCTTTTTCCTCAAGCAATCACTAGGGAATTCTAAGAAAATGAAGACCTATCTGGCCAAAATCGTAAAAACCTATTTGTTTTGGAGTTTTGTTTACCTTCCTTATGCCTGGCTCTTTTTCTCTAGTCTCCATCTTCCTATCTATCTTTTTCCAGCAGGTGTTCTCATTGCACTGATCTATCTGGGGATGTGCTACCAACTCTGGTATATCCCAGCCTTTTTGCTGGGTTTGTTTTTGGTCAATCAATTGGTCAAACACCTAGGTATGGTTTGGACGGGGGTGATCACCTTTCTTCTTTACTGCTGGGGCTTGATCGAGACCTATTCGGCTTATCTGGACACCACAAGTCTTCTCAAAGGTTACCAGCTCTACAGCAATTTATTTTTTACAGCGCGAAATGGTCTCTTTTACACGCCCATTTTTATTTATATGGGTTATTATCTGTATGACCATTTTCATGCACAAACTTTTAGAATTCACCGTTGGCAAAAGCTAGCTCTTGCCTTTGGATTGCTCTGTCTAGAAGGGATCATTATTTTTCAACACGAAGGAATTGATAAGAACTTTTTCTTTCTTCTTCCTTTTGTGACCGTTTATTTTGTCAATGCCTGCCTGCGATCGTCCTTTTTGAAAAGCTATAATTTACAGTATTTAAAGCAAATGAGTATAGCTCTTTACTTTTCGCATCCGATCTTTATCGAGTGGGCTCGCTATGGCTTTAGCAACCTCCCTCTCTCTTATCCAGACAGGGGCAAGCTGATTTTTGTGACTGCCTTGTTTGGTAG
The DNA here is from genome assembly GCF_041432105.1 of Streptococcus sp. 27098_8_148. Lineage (NCBI taxonomy): Bacteria > Bacillati > Bacillota > Bacilli > Lactobacillales > Streptococcaceae > Streptococcus > Streptococcus sp. 27098_8_148. The sequence goes on from NZ_JAPVYY010000005.1 coordinate 28,182, forward strand.
TCACCTTTTTGGACTAGCTATGCTGTGGGTACGAGAGAGAAGGGAAAAACAAAAGATTCCTTCAAATGGTGAAGAGTTAGATAAAATAATCAACCAATAGTAGGGTGTACAAAACTCAAGCAGATGTGTTTGAGTTTTTTTGTATGAAGAAAATCAAGGAAGAATAAGAATTGGCAGACTGCTCCTCCTTGTTTATAAATGTTTTATTTTCTTGCCCTTGGATAGAAGAAAGGGGAAATCAGTACCAGATAGTGATTTATAATATAGACATCATTGCAAATAATGTCTATATTATTGAATAGTGATGATTTAATTTGAAAAGCAAAGGATATTTTAAAAAATAAGTGATAAAATTAAAGGGAGGGCCTTTTGTAAGGCTAACAAAAGTAAAGGAGATAAGACATGAAAAAGCTTCGTTCATTATGGAAAGACTTTTTGAAAAAAGGTTTTGCCATTTTAACAATTTTCATGATGCTAGGCCAGCTTGGTCAAGGGGCGATCACAGCCTTTGCCAATGAGCTAGCAGTCGGGGATAATGGGGCCTTGGATGTTACCCTTATGTATGGGGATAAACAGAACCATCCAGATGGGATGTCCTATTACACAGGGGATACCATGTCTGGTTATATCCAGATCACCCCTAAGAATTTGACAACGGATATTAATGAAGTAACGGTGACCTTGAAGGTTCCTGGAAAGTACTTACGAGAAGTTAGTTTCCCTGACTTCAATAGTGCTTCAGAGCATGACAAACCAACGGTTACAAAAGTTGGAGATGATTATCAAGTCACACTTCACTTTAACAATTACCAAAAGTCAGAGGTCCTGACTTTACCATTTATTGGAAAATTTAAAGTCGGTTATGCACCGACCAATTATTCATTGGATATTACGGGTACCTTGAATATCAATGGTCAAGAAGCAAAACTCAATGATATCATTTGGAAACCCAAGTACAATGACTATCGCTTAACCAAGTATATCAACCAAAACTTGAACGAAGCCATGTCCAAGGACTATGCGGAAGCCATGCCTGGTGTTGTCAAAGGGGCTGACGGAAAAAATTATATTGAAACCCCATCATCTGTTCCATTTGCATTTCAATTGGAGGGAATGCAAGGACAGTATGGGGGACAATATCGTCAATTAGAATCAGTAACGCTTACCGATAAGTTGCCAACCTATACAGATAAAAATGGCAATACCCGGACAGCAGTTTTAGATACAGCTAAGTCTGAAGGTTGGGTAGATAATGGAGATGGCACCGTTTCTAAGACGTTTACAGCAGATGCAAACGGTAATCCAGCAGCTTATCACCAAGAATTCATGGCAAAAATCAAGAATACAAGTTACCTTTACTTGAAGTTTCCTGATTTAGTTTTGGAAAAGGACCAGACTCTCAAAGACGTCCTTAGTAAGGATTTGACAAACTCAGGAAGTATTGTGGGAATTCCTGCCAATCGTGGAGAGGGAGAACCGGATATTACAGCTGAAGATTCTCTTATTTTCCGCTTGACCTCTCGTGACCTGGAAGGGGCTGGAAGTTTTGCCAAAAAAGCAGATGGTGATGTCTATGATTCAACTGAATACAAGGCAGCAAACTATAAATGGATCATCGCTTTTGATAATAAAACTCCTTCGACACAAAAGAATTTTGTTTTCTATGATGAGACAGTGGACTCTCGGTTAAAATTCACCAAGATTGATTACGCTCGTCTTATGCAAGGAAATTACGGTATTGGTGAGTATATTAGCAAATATGTGAAACGCATCATCCTTACTTTAGAAGATGGTAGTCAAAAAGAAGTTCAGCCAGAAACCGATAAAGACGGCAATGGTTTTATCGACTTAACCAAGTATGGAACCGTTGTCGGTTGGCGGATGGAAATGAAGGATGATTTTGTCCTAAAATCTGGTCAAGGAATTCGCTTCAATACCTATACAAGCTTCAAAGATCCAGAGAAGACTCGTTACGATGAAAATGATGCGACCAAGAATGAATTCAAGAATACAGGTCGTGTCACTTATCAAACACAATCAAACCTTGCTAAAGACCAAACATCAGATTGGACCTTTAAGCTGATTCCTTTGAAGGAAAGCTTTGAGATTTCAAAAACGACAGATTACAATGATGTTCGTTATACTGATGGAGAAAATATTCGTTTTGGTTTGATGGCAACCAAAGTGGTCTTGGATCCTGATAAGGATTATGGAGACCTGCGAATCATTGATCTGTATGATCCAAATACCCTTAAAGTCGACTATAAAGATTTTGAAAGAAACCTTGCCTCTAATGAAAAAGGTATGAAATTCTTAAAGAGCTACGATGTCATTGAAAACTACCACAATTCTGGACGGACAGCTCTCATCATGCATTTGGATCAAAAAGAGTTTATTAAGGCTTCTCTTCAAGATCTTAATCGCGTGCGTCTACCATTTATCGTGGCCGATCTGAAAGGGAAAGACGATGGTGGGACCTTCACCAATAAGGTTTATGTCGCTGGAAATGGGATCCACGATCTTGAAAATGCCAACCCTGATCGGGTCACGGAAGATGTGTATGATCTGAACGGAAATGGTTCAACAACGGATAAAATTCCATATGCTCAATCAAACTATACGATTGTTGCTGCTGAAGGAATCTATGCACGCAAATATATCGCTAAAAATGATGACCTGTCAGACGCTTCGATTGTGACACGTACCTTCAAACCAGGTGAAACCTTTAACTACAAACTCACCATTAAAAATAATACGGATAAGGCAGTAGAAGACGGAGTCGTCTATGATGTCCTGCCAAAAGTAAAAGACGTTAACACACTAGACGGATCTGGTCGGATGACAGAATACACGGTCAGCCTTCGTGGACCTATAGCTGCCCCTGAAGGTTGGACAGTCTACTACACGACAGATCCTAGTGTCACAAGTGACACCATGGAGCAGGCTGCAGATAAGGATATCTGGACGACAGCTGTAGCAGATTACAGTCAAGTGACGGGTATCAAGTTTGTGGCGGATAAAGGAACGACTATCCCAGCCCGTAGTGAAGCAAACTTTGGTGTCCCAGTCGTCAACCCAACGGAGTTGACCAAAGATGTCAAAGACTTGATGCAAAAACGTACCAAAGATAACGAAGACAACGGTGGACGTTCAGGAGTGGTCCAAGCCCATAACCAATTTGGATACAAGGCCAAAGGCCACGAAGGAAACCGTGAGTCCAATACCGTAACAGCACAAATCTTCTCAGCAGCTTTCCAAGTCAAGAAAGTCGATAAGGACAATCCGAAGAAAGTCCTTGAAGGTGCTGAATTTACCTTAACAGATGCAAATGGAGCTGTTGTTGCGACGGCAACTTCTGATAAGAATGGAGAACTTTCCTTTAACACCTTAACAGAAGGAAACTATACGCTCAAAGAAACCAAAGCACCTGCAAATTACAAGTTGGACGAAACAGATCATGTAGTGGTTGTGACCTATGATGCAGACAAGCAAATCTACCACGTCACGGTGGATGGAAAAGCTGTCGGCTCAAAAGCTCTTCCTCTAGAAATCGCGAATGAAGCAGATATCAAGTATATCGATCTTGAAGCTTCAAAAGTTTGGGATGACCAAGACAACCAAGAAGGGCTTCGCCCAGAAAGTGTCGAATTCCAACTCTATAAGAATGGAAAAGCGCAAGGAAAACCAGTCACGGTCTCAGCTGCAACAGACTGGAAAGCTCACTTTACGAACCTTCCAGATAAAGACAGCAATGGCAAGCTCAATACCTATACGGTCAAAGAAGTGAAAGTACCGACTCATTATACGGTTGATACAGAAGAAGCCAGCTTCACAGATGGAAAAGCCACCATCACCAACAAGCGCACTCCTGAGACCACGACGGTAACAGTCAAGAAAGTCTGGGATGATGCTCAAAACCAAGATGGTCTTCGCCCATCTACCATCAAAGTTCACCTCTTGGCAAATGGAACAGAGGTGCAAGCTCTTGATCTGACTGGTGAAGGAGATGAATGGACTCATACCTTCACAGACCTACCCGTCTATAAAGATGGTCAAAAAGTTGTCTACACAGTGACGGAAGACAAAGTGGACAATTACACTACTAAGATTGATGGAACTACGATTACCAATACTTACAAACCAGGTAAGACAAGCCTTACTGTTACGAAAAACTGGAAGGATGCCAATAACCAAGATGGCCTTCGTCCAAAAACAATCAAGGTTCAATTGTATGCTGGTGATCAAAAGGTTGGTAAGGCGGTTGAATTGTCAGCAGATAACAAATGGACCCATACCTTCTCAAACCTAGACGAGAAGAAAGCTGGCCAAGTTATCAACTATACAGTCAAAGAAATCGATGTTCCAGAAGGCTATACACAAGCCGTTGAAGCAAGCAACCCAGGTCAAGTAGTCGTGACCAACACGCACGAACCAGAAAAGACCAAAGTAGAAGTGAGCAAGAAGTGGGAAGATGGAGACGACCAAGATGGTCTCCGTCCAGCCAGCATTCAAGTTCAATTATACAAAGATGGCCTTGCAACGGATCAAGTGGTAGAACTTTCAGCCGCGAATGACTGGAAAGGTGCATTTGAAAACCTTGATGCCAAGGCAGCTGGAAAAGCAATCACTTACACGGTGAAAGAAGTCGCTGTTCCAGATGGTTACAAGGTGACGGTAAATGATAAGGACAAGGCCAATGTTGTCTTGACCAATACGCATGAACCAGCTTTGACAGAGATGAAAGTTACGAAGAAATGGGAAGATGCCAATGACCAAGATGGTCTTCGTCCAAAATCCATTAAGGTTCAACTCTATGCTGGTGATGAAAAAGTAGGAGATCCAGTGGAGTTGTCAGCGGACAATCAGTGGACTCATACCTTTAGTAAATTAGCTGAAAAGAAAGCCGGTCAAGCTATCAGCTACCGTGTGGAAGAAGTCTCTGTTCCTGAAGGCTACCAAGTATCTGCTGATACTTCTGACGCTGCTCACACGATCTTGACCAATACGCATACGCCTGCGGTGATCGATATTCCAGTGACCAAGATTTGGAATGACCAAGACAATCAAGATGGTCTTCGTCCAGCAAGTATCGTTGTGAATCTTCTTGCCAATGGTGAAAAAGTTGCTCAAAAAGAACTCACGAATGCGACAGATTGGAAAGAAAGCTTCACAGCTCTACCAAAATTCAAGGATGGAAAAGAAATCGTCTATACCCTTCAAGAAGAGAAGGTAGCTGAATATACGACTACAATTGATCAGGCTGCTTATACCATTACCAATACCCATGCACCTGGTAAGACAAGCGTCACGGTCACTAAGAAGTGGGATGATGAGAATGACAAGGATGGAATTCGTCCGAAGAGTATTCGAGTTCAACTCTATGCCAATGATCAAAAAGTCGGTCAAGAAGTAGAATTGTCAGCTGAAAACAAGTGGACCCATACCTTTGCAGATTTAGATGAAAAAGCAAATGGAAACACCATCACTTATACAGTGAGAGAAGTCAGTGTTCCAAAGGGCTATGAAGCTCGTAATGACGAGGATCGTAAAGGAAATGTTGTGATTACTAACAAGCATGTTCCAAAAGAAACTCCAAAACAACCAACTCCTCCAAGTTCTTCTGAACCAAAGAAACCGGGTCAACCTGAACCTAAAAAACCAAGCCAACCAGAGCCGAAGAAACCAGGCAAGATCTTAGGATTCTTACCAAATACAGGTACGACCATCTCTATTATTAGCTTAGTTTTAGCCTTTGTCTTGGCAAGCATTGCAGCTTATATTTTGAAGAAAAAGAAAAAATAAGCTAGTGCTTCCTTTATAAAATGAAACAAACACCAGAGATGGTGTTTGTTCATATTAAAGACAAAGTCATCTTAGAAACTTTCCATAGGTGAGTGCGGACGTCAGCGAACTTCGAAGAAGTTCCATGACTAATTATTGAGCCTAAGGTCTCAATAATTCCGAGTGCTAGAAACATTATTGTTTCTAGCACTTTTCTCACAGAGGAAAGTTTCAGAAGATGGTCGAATAACACTAATAAATAAAACTTTAAAGAAGTTATTAGATTTATATAAAAGAACAGTTTTTCTCTGTTCACAACAAACACCAGAAATGGTGTTTGTTTTTTTATAGTGGCCTCTTATAATTGTCTTGCGATCATTCTCATGGGCGCTCGCTCTATTTTTCAATTCCCGAACGTTTTCAAGAAAACTTCAGAAAATTCTTGACTTCTGATGAAATAGGCGTATGATTAGTTGTGAACTGTTGAACAATCCTTTTCAAGAGAAACCCTGATGTCGGCTAAGGGATCTGTGAAAGGTGAAGCGGTTCAAATCAAAAATCTATAGAGCGTTGCGTCCGAAAGTCTAAACAGACACGGCTCTTTAAAAACAAAAGGAGAAGATTATGAAAACAGAACCGATTCATCGTACCAGTATGTGGAAATTTAAGTTAAGTGCTGCCACCATGACTTTGATTCCCGCTGCCGTGGGGATTAACTATGTTGCTAAAGCCTTGGCGGAGGGGTTAAAGTTGCCCGTTTGGCTGGGGTCTTTGGGAACCTTTCTTGCCAGCATGTTGGCTGGGCCGGTTGCCGGTGCCATCAGTGGTTTCATCAACAACGTGATCTATGGGCTGACCTTATCGCCAATTTCAACCGTGTATGCGATTACCAGCATCGGAATTGGGATTGCTGTCGGAGTTTTGCACGCCAATGGGTGGTTCTCGTCAGCGCGACGAGTATTTGTTTCTGCTATTATTATTGCCATCGTTTCAGCTGTCATTTCAACGCCACTCAACGTCATCTTTTGGGGTGGTCAGACCGGTATCGCTTGGGGTGACTCATTGTTTGCGGTAATGGTCGCCAATCATGCACCAGTGTGGCTGGCCTCATTTACCGATGAGTTTGTCTTGGATATTTTGGATAAAGTCTGCGTGGCCTACCTGGCATTCTTCATCTATCGTCAGCTGCCGAAGCGGATGGTGCACTTCTTTAGCGGTGATAAATGATGACTGATCAAACATTGATTTCTGGAGCGCCACGGGTCAAGCTCAAGTGGTACCAGGTGATCGATCCGATTACTAAGCTCTTGTTCATCTTGGACATGACGTTGTTGAGCTTTGCCAGTATGAATTTATTGCTTCAGGTCGGATTAATTCTTGTCGCAACACTGCTATTGTTATTTTCCAAATTGAGTTCTACCACCTTTAAGGCGCTAGGATTCAGCCTGTTTCTGATTTGCACTATGCTGATCATCCAAGGGTTATTTTACAGTCGGAATCAAACTGTGCTGTTTTCTGTGCTTGGGGTATCGTTCTACAAAGAAGGCCTGATTTACGCCACCACTCTGGGTTGTCGAGTATTGGTGATTATTTTGACCAGTGGCTTTTTTATGGTGACCACGAGTATTTCAGAAAACGCGGCCTATTTGGAACTGTCCGGATTGTCTTATAAAACCGTCTACGTTCTGATGTCGGTGTGTTATATTTTGCCGGAAATGATGCGCAATATGCGGAAAATCCAGCAGGCGCAAAAAGTTCGCGGAACCAATCCGCAAAAAACGTTGATTCAGAAATTAAAGTCAGTCCTGCCGGTTCTAATTCCATTGGTGATTAAGACCTTGGATCAATCGATGGCGCGATCGATTTCTCTCCAACTGAGAGGTTTTGATAATCCGAACCGGACTGTCAGAACCTCCCAGCGCGTGTATCGCCTGTCGCGGACGCTGCACATTGGTCTGACTGGATTGGCAATTTTATTGATTGGGTGGAAGATATGGACGAAGATAAACGGATTGTAATTGAAAATTTGACCACCCGTTATCCGGGTACTGAGCAACCACAACTGCGTCAGATTAACGCGGAGGTTCATACCGGCCAGGTGGTTGGGATTATCGGGAATAGCCACTCCGGCAAATCGACTTTGTGCCGTGTGCTGGCAGGGGTCATTCCCAAAATGGTGTCTGCTGAGATTGAGGGCGACTGGCACATGTTTGGCCAGCGAGTGTCCGACAATTGGCCCGTTTATAATGCCATGAATGGAGTTGTACTGCAAAATCCAGCTGGCCAACTAAGCGGGTTGGCAGACACGGTTGCCGATGAAATCGCCTTTGACTTGATTAATCAGGGAATGGCTGAAGGACTGATTCAAAAACGGGTTGAAGAAGTTGCCACGCAAATGGGGCTGATTGAACAGCTGAATTTGCGTCCCGAGAGCCTTTCCGGTGGTCAGAGCCAGCGGTTGGCAATTGCCACGGCGATTGCGGCTAACCCGGCTGTTTTGATTATGGATGATCCGACCAGTCAGATGGATCCCCTTGGCCGCCGACAATTTTTCCAATGGCTGGCCCAAGTCAAAGAGACGACTGTCTTCATTGTCACCAGTGAAATTGACGATTTGTGCGAAGTCGCCGACGTTGTGTGGGTGCTGCACGAGGGTCAAATGGTAGCCCAGGGCAGGCCGGGTGAGGTGTTTAATCATTTGGCAGCTGACTGGCAGATTCCAGCCCCGACAATCCAGCAACTTGCTCAAAAAATGGATTGGCACTTGGCTGATGGCCGGTATCCGGTGAATGACGCTGAACTGAAGGAGGTTTTTTATGTCCACAATTGAACTGAACCACCTGACGTTCACTTATCCGGAACGGTCCTTTAGCTTGGATGTTGAAGACAAACACTTCGCCGATCCGATGGTGGCGATTGTCGGCCAAAATGGTGCCGGTAAATCAACGCTCTTCAAATTGTTGACGGGCTTGCTGACACCACAAACCGGTGTGATTAAGATCGATGGAGAAAATTTTAATGATCTTAAACCAGTCGAAAAGTTACTGAAGGTTGGGATTACTTTTCAGAATCCTGACGATCAGCTTTTCAACCCGACCGTTCAACGAGAGGTGGAGTGGAGTGTCGCGCAGGTCATGGATGACCACGACACGATTACGAGGCGGGCTTTAGCGGCTCTAAAAAGAGTTGGCTTGGATGATAAAACAGCTGAAAGTCCATATGACCTGTCATTGTCGGAACGCAAGCTGTTGAGCGTTGCCACAGTTTTGGCAGTGGATCCGGCGATTTATTTATTTGATGAGCCGATGATGTCGCTTGATTGGGAAAGTCGGCGCAAGTTGACCGCAATTTTCCATCAGTTGGCTGATTCGGGCCACCAAGTTGTGACCATCACCCATGACATGGATTGGGTCGCCGCCGAGTTTGAGTCGGTGTATGTTATGGAACACGGGAAGTTTGGCTTCGCCGGCAGTCCACGGGAATTGTTCAGCGATCACGAACTTGTCCAGCGAGTGGGATTACTACCACCGCGGATTATGGACATAGCGGAGTCGCTGGGTGATTCACAGACATATTTATCGGTTAATGATTATTGCCAGAAAAATCGAGATGTATAGAAAAAGTCACCTCTGCGGGTTTTCCAGGTTGAAGGATTAACTTCAGCTTCTGGCAAGAACTCACATGGGTGACTTTTGTGTTTAATAACGTTTCATGATCATCGGGTGCTTCCTCAGATCACTCGGTTTGGTTTTACTTTATTTCATGGTCATAATCATATACCATTTCTTTTGGATCTTTTGTTTGACTAATACAAAATAGGTCTTCATAGGTCTTCGCATTTTTAGCGCCCATTAGGATCATCAGTATAATTTTCTGAATTAGGAGACTGTCCCATCACTATTCGAACTTCGTCTCCCAACTTACGCTGTTCCCATTCATCCGTGAATCCTTTAAATCTCAATTCTGGAACTTTCTTTTTAACTGAATCATCTATTTTCGCCATAGTCCCCACCATTTTATTGGTTTTTCTTGATTTACCTTATCAACAGTCTAGTTGGTTGGTACCAATGGAGCAAGGCAGCTAAGAAGGGATATTAGTGGCAATTAATAAAATACATGAGGTTGGGCATATTGCTCCACCTCTTTTTATGATATACTAGAGTAGTTTTTGAGATTTGTAAAAAATGTGATTTTCTAGTTCAAATTTAAAAAAGAAAAGGGGAGAACATGGACATCTTTTTGAGGAGCATATCAGGGATCCTCGTCATCCTGGGCATGATTTTAGTGGGCTTTGTCATTGGTGAAAAAGGCTGGTTCGATGATAAGTCGCGTGGCCTACTCGCTAAATTGGTCACTCAAGTTGCTCTTCCCTGCTATATGCTCTACACCATCACGCAGCGCTTCACAGCAGCAGATCTACTTAAAATGTTGCCAGCCTTGCAGTTTCCTGCCCTGTCTATGGTTGTTTTGCTTGGCATCGCGACAGGAGTAGCCAGAATCTTTGCGGTGAGACAGGACCGTCGTGGCCTCTTTATTTCCATGTTTTTTAATTCCAATACGATTTTTGTGGGTCTTCCCATCAACCAGGCCCTCTTTGGGGATGACAGCATTCCCTATGTTTTGATCTATTACATGTGTAATACGACCTTTTTCTGGACCTTGGGAACCTATCTGATCCAGCGGGATGGTGAGGGAGAAGCTCAGTTTGATCTCAAAACCAGTCTGAAAAAAGTCTTTTCTCCGCCGCTGATGGGCTTTCTCTTGGGACTAGTCTTGGTGATGCTACAGATCAAGTTGCCAGCCTTTCTAGCCAGTGATTTACAGTACCTGGGCAATTTAACAACCCCTTTATCCATGATATTTATCGGTTTGTCAGTGTCTCATGTAGGTGTGAAGCAGTTGGTTCTGGGAAAAGATCAGCTATTGATTCTACTAGGTCGCTTCGTGGTTGCCCCTCTCTTGATGGCGACCATCGTCTACTGGGTGCCTCTTCCAAGCTTGATGAAGCAAGTCTTTATCATCCAGTCTGCCATGCCTGTGATGACCAATGCGCCAGTCGTTGCGAGACTCTACGGAGCTGATAGTGATTATGCAGCAGTCATGGTGACAGAAACAACCCTTGCAACCATGGTGGTGATCCCTATTCTCATGCTGTTGATGGCTTAACAAATAGCAAATACAAAAGCTCAAGTTTTTTTAAAACTTGAGCTTTTCTTATAACAAGGCTAACAAGATGGTGAGGACCAGAGCGATGCCCGTCCGAATCAGATGGTGGGCTGGGTGGAAGTTTCCTTTGTGTTTCCCATTCCAATAGGCCCCGTAGCAAATCAAACCACAGCCGATCAACCAAAGGACTAGAGAGACAATCGGTAAAAAGAAGTAGAGGGTGAGAGATAAGGTCGCAAGGCTACTTCCGATGAGGAGAAATGTATTTCCTAGAGTATGATTTCCCTTTTTAAATTCTGAAAGGGAGGCCAATAAGTGAAGAAGAACAAAAGCAAGGGCAAAGAGGGCTGTAAAAAAGCCGAGAAGAATGGGGAAGAACATAGGGTTTCCTTTCTAAGATATGATTGCCTGAGTACTATTTTTTATGACTGATTTTATGAAGAATCATAAATGATACTACAAGATTTAAAATAATAACCAATAAGGTAAAAAGAGAGTAACCATAAAGTTTAATTGGAAATTCATTTTTGAGATTGCAAAGAGCAAACAAACTCGTTAAAATGCCCGTCAACAATCCAGGCACATATTTTCGAATAACGACTGTCTGAATCAGATGTCCTAAGACATGGTAGATATAAGCGATTATGATGCTTGCGTAAATGCTATAGTTTTTAAACTGGTAACTAAGATATAGCGATGTCATTAGGATCAGAAATTGTTCCAAGACAATAAAGTTGAAAGCAAAAGGAGTGTAATAAGTTAGGATTCGATTGTTTGGATACTGGATTGATATTTTTTTGACAAAGGATGGCATCCAAACGATTTCTTCCAGTTCGTGAAGCATGAAGAGTGATGGAAATAGAAAGTAAAATTGCACGCTGGTCATTGAAAGTACTCCCTTCTAGTTCGAGCCCACTTTTAGAATCTCCAAATAAAATTGGATCACTTCTTGTTCGGTGTAGGACTTGCCTTTTTTCAACCACCAGCTGAGGGTTTCGATGAAATGGCTGACGACCAGGTGTTTGAGATAGGAGTGAGGAATGTTAGGGTACGATTGGATGAGTTCGTCGGCTACCATTGGGTAGACATCGTGTTCTAGTTCTTTTCGCAGTTGCCGTATAAAATAATCGTTTTTAGAGAGCAAGAGACTGGTCACATGATCTTGATTTTTCTTGAAATGCTGAAAGATATGAGCTAGATAGTCTTGTGGTGAGAGGTGTCCAGCACGCTCAAAGAGATGGTGAAAGAGCTTTTGACAGAGTTCATCTAGCAAGAGTTCCTTACTCTCGTAATGACTGTAAAAGGTCGAGCGCCCCACATCAGCAAGGTCTATGATTTCCTGAACCGTGATGGCTTCGTAGTCTTTTTGGTTGAGTAAGTGTAAGAAAGCCTGATAGATAGCTTTTCGAGTTTTGGTGATGCGACGATCCTGTGCTGTCATATGGACACTTCGAACAAACTGTTCAGTAACGGACACCCTAAACGGTTTGCCCCTATCCTTTCTGTTGTGAATGTTAGATAATGATAATGAACATGATGTTCATGAATCTATTATAACAAAGGAAATAGGATTATGAAGACAAAACATGCGGTCTGGATCGCTTTTTTCTTGAATTTGAGTTATGCCATTGTTGAGTTTATTGCAGGAGGGATTTTTGGATCCAGTGCGGTCCTTGCGGATTCGGTCCATGACTTGGGGGATGCGATCGCTATTGGGATCTCTGCCTTTTTGGAGAGTATTTCCAACCGTGAAGAAGACAGCCACTATACCTTGGGCTACAAGCGCTTTAGCCTTTTAGGGGCCATGGTAACGGCTGTGATTCTCATGACAGGGTCCGTTCTAGTTATTTTGGAAAATATAACGAAACTGGTTCATCCACAACCTGTCAACGATGAGGGCATTCTCTGGCTTGGAATCATAGCCGTCAGCATCAATGTGCTAGCGAGTCTCGTCATTCGCAAAGGACAAACCAAGAACGAATCCATTCTCAGCCTGCATTTTCTGGAAGATACCTTGGGTTGGGTGGCTGTTATCCTAATGGCCATTGTTCTACGATTTACCGACTGGTATATTCTGGATCCGCTCTTATCTCTTGCCATTTCCATCTTTATTCTGTCAAAAGCAATTCCACGTTTTTGGAGCACGCTCAAGATTTTCCTCGATGCCGTTCCAGAAGGAGTGGATATCCAGCAAGTCAAGAGTGATTTGGAGCAGTTGGAGCATGTGGCTAGTATCAATCAGCTTAATCTCTGGACCATGGATGGGCTGGAAAAGAACGCCATTGTCCATGTTTGTTTAGAGCATGTCAACCACATGGAGGTTTGTAAAGAAGCGATTCGTACCTTGCTCAAAGATTGTGGTTTTCAAAACGTCACCATTGAGGTTGATGAAGACCTGGCAACCCACCGAGCCCATAAACGCAAGATCGAAGAACTGGAAGTTGATCAAGGTCATGGGCATGATTATCACCACCATTAATGACGAGTTGGTATGAGCAGAAGCTCGATAAAAAGTGTATACTATAGATAAGTAAGCAATAGAAAGTAGGTTAATCCTATGAAGAAAACAGTCTATACAAAAGCTGGGCAAGTGGGTCTAGTAGAAGTAGAACGTCCACGCATCGAAGCACCGGATGATGTCATTCTCCGCATCGTTCGTACCTGTGTCTGTGGATCCGATCTATGGAGCTACCGCAATCCTGATATTGAAGCAGGTCATCAAAATAGTGGTCACGAAGCTATTGGTATCGTCGAAGAAATCGGAGAAGCCATTACAACGGTTAAACCAGGAGACTTTGTTATCGCGCCTTTCACCCATGGTTGTGGGGAGTGTGATGCCTGTCGTGCTGGTTATGATGGGACTTGTGACCGCCATATCGGCACCAACTGGTCTGACGGGGTGCAAGCAGAGTACATCCGTTTCCACTTTGCCAATTGGGCCCTTGTCAAAATTCCAGGGCAACCATCTGATTATACAGAAGCCATGCTCAAATCCTTCTTGACGCTGGCTGATGTCATGCCGACGGGCTACCATGCGGCGCGTGTTGCCAATGTGCAAAAGGGTGATAAGGTTGTCGTTATCGGTGACGGTGCTGTGGGTCAATGTGCTGTGATTGCAGCTAAGATGCGTGGTGCATCGCAAATCGTCCTTATGAGTCGCCACGAAGACCGTCAACAAATGGCTTTGGAGTCAGGTGCGACAGCTGTTGTGGCTGAGCGTGGTGAAGAAGGGATTGCCAAGGTTCGTGAAATCCTTGGAGGCGGAGCGGATGCCGCTCTTGAATGTGTCGGTACAGCGGCAGCTGTCGACCAAGCCCTTGGGGTCCTTCATAATGGTGGTCGCTTAGGCTTCGTGGGTGTCCCTCACTACAATAACCGTGCCCTTGGTTCGACCTTTGCGCAAAATATTTCCGTGGCAGGTGGAGCAGCCTCTGTTACCACCTATGACAAACAGTTTTTGCTCAAGGCCGTCCTTGATGGCGATATCAATCCAGGACGCGTCTTCACCCATAGCTATAGCTTGGACGAGATTGATCAAGCCTACAAAGACATGGACGAACGCAAGACCATTAAGGCTATGATTGTGATAGAGTAACGAAAAAGTCTAGTAGAATCGTTTCTGCTAGACTTTTAACTTGGTGTACATAAAATTTTTTAAAATCTTAAAAAGGCTATAAAACATTGATTTATCAAGGATGTTCATGAATAAAATGAGTAGAAGACAAATAAAAAATTAAAATAGTTTATAAAAGCGCTTGCATTTTAGAAATAATGTACTATACTAAATCCATGGATTGTTACTGGTCATGCAGGTAAAACCTAAGCATATACAAGATAGAAATCGCCCTCTTTGTGCGTGTTTTCTGTTTGGTATCTGTTTAGTTTTTTTGTTACCCATTTTCCGGGAATGGGAACAGACTGATGGCCTAAAAATAAAGGAGGCTCCATTATGGCTAAGGATTATACAGAATTAGCTCAAGATATTCTTGATCACGTCGGTGGACGTGATAATGTTACTAGTGTTAAACACTGTGTCACTCGTTTACGCTTCTCTCTTAAGGACGAGAGTAAAGCAGATACAGACTATCTCATGGAAAGAGATGGTATTGTGACAATTGTTCAGGCAGGTGGCCAATATCAGGTTTTTATATTTAATGATTTGAAACATATAGTATATCAGTGACTTTATTTGTACATTTATAAATGTAACCAATGAGTACTAATCATTGATTATTAGTTTCTGATTTACGTAATAGTTGCTTAGAATAGTCTTTTTTTCCGTTATATTATGGAAAAAGAGTACATTTTCATTGTTTATTGTAAAGCTTATAATAAAAGTATCAAAGCCAGGAGGAAAAAAGATGACTACTTTTAAAAATGGATTTTTGTGGGGCGGTGCTGTTGCAGCTCATCAACTTGAAGGAGGATGGCAAGAAGGTGGCAAGGGAATCAGTGTTGCTGATGTGATGACAGCTGGTCGCCATGGAGTTGCTCGTGAAATTACCCCAGGTGTTTTGGAAGGCAAATATTATCCAAACCATGAGGGAATAGATTTTTACCATCGTTACAAAGGAGATATAGCACTTTTTGCTGAAATGGGATTTAAATGTTTCCGAACATCGATTGCCTGGACACGTATTTTCCCAAAAGGTGATGAATTAGAGCCTAATGAACAAGGTTTGCAATTTTATGATGATCTTTTTGATGAGTGCTTGAAACATGGAATAGAGCCTGTAATTACTTTATCTCATTTTGAGATGCCTTATCATTTAGTTACGGAATATGGTGGATGGAAAAATCGAAAATTGATTGATTTCTTTGTTCGTTTTGCGGAAGTTGTATTCAAGCGTTATAAGGATAAAGTTAAATATTGGATGACGTTTAATGAAATCAATAATCAAGCCAATTACCAGGAAGATTTTGCACCATTTACGAACTCAGGCATTGTATATGAGGAGGGTGATAACCGAGAAGCTATCATGTATCAAGCAGCACACTATGAGTTAGTAGCCTCTGCTAAAACAGTAAAACTCGGTCATGAAATCAATCCGGATTTTCAGATTGGTTGTATGATTGCCATGTGCCCGATATATCCTGCAACTTGTAATCCTAAAGATGTTTTAATGGCTATGAAAGCTATGCAGAAGCGTTATTATTTTGCTGATGTGCATGTTTTTGGTAAATATCCTGAACACATTCTCAAGTATTGGCAACGTAAAGGAATTTCAGTTGATTTTACAGATCAAGATAAAGAGGATTTACTTGAAGGAACAGTAGACTATATTGGATTTAGCTACTATATGTCTTTTGCTATCGATTCTCATCGTGAGAATAACCCTTATTTCGATTATCTTGAAACAGAAGATTTGGTTAAAAATAATTATGTTCAGGCATCTGAGTGGGGGTGGCAAATTGACCCAGAGGGCTTACGTTATGCATTAAACTGGTTTACTGATCACTATCATTTACCACTCTTCATTGTTGAAAATGGTTTTGGTGCCATAGACCAAGTTGAAGCAGATGGCATGGTTCATGATGATTATCGAATTGATTACTTAGGTGCCCATATTCGTGAAATGAAAAAAGCTGTAGTTGAAGATGGCGTTGATTTAATGGGCTATACACCTTGGGGCTGTATTGACCTGGTTTCAGCTGGTACCGGTGAGATGAGGAAACGTTACGGATTTATCTATGTGGATAAAGATGATGATGGACAGGGAAGTTATGAACGCTCACCGAAAAAGTCATTTAATTGGTATAAAGAAGTTATTGCATCTAACGGTGCAACGGTAGAATAAATATGATTGGTAGCATTGCAGCAATTTTAACAACAT
The DNA here is from genome assembly GCF_041432105.1 of Streptococcus sp. 27098_8_148. NCBI lineage: Bacteria > Bacillati > Bacillota > Bacilli > Lactobacillales > Streptococcaceae > Streptococcus > Streptococcus sp. 27098_8_148. The sequence continues at coordinate 44,963 of NZ_JAPVYY010000005.1, forward strand.
TTGCTTTTTTGCCGCAAGTTGTGCGTGTAGTAAAAACAAAAGATACCGAATCAATTGCCTTAGGGATGTATATTATGCAGGTTATTGGCATTGCTTTATGGCTTGCTCATGGGCTTCATATTGGTGACTTACCTTTGATTTTGGCTAATAGTATTTCGTTTTTGCTATCTGGTACTATTTTGCTATATAAATTGAAGTATAAATAGTTTTTTTCCGTATCGATTAGGAAAAAATAAGAATGGTTATTGTAAGCGCTTTGATCTATAATAGAATTATAGATAACAAACTACTCAATCAAATATATAGATGATTGGAATTGAAATAAGGAGAAATGTTATGGCAAAAGCTTTAATTATTTGTGCGGCAGGAATGTCTTCATCACTTATGGCGAAGAAAACAACGGAATTTCTTAAAGGTAAAGGTCAAGATATTGAGGTAGATGCTATTAGTGCTACCGAAGGAGGAAAAGCTATTGCAACGGGAGGCTTTGATTTATATCTAGTTAGCCCTCAAACTAAAATGTATTTTAAGCAATTTGAAGAAGCAGGTCTCAGAGTAGGGAAACCGGTAGTACAAATACCTCCTCAAGCATATATTCCAATTCCAATGGGAATTGAAAAAATGGCTAATTTAATTCTTGAAAATATCTAGTTTTAAAATAGATTCAATATCTCCACATTAATGCGAGACAATTAATAAGAATTTAAAATTGATTTCGTATTTGAGACTTGTGAGTATTGTAAATCATTTAGGTGCGGATATATCCTATAAAAGAAGGTGAAAACATGAATTTTAGGAGGGTATGATTGTGTCAAACTCTAAAGAAAAAAGCATCCTTCAATTCTTGATAAGGCATAAGGAGCGTTTTGTTACAAGTAAGGAACTTGCAGAGCACATATCCTGTTCAGATAGAACTGTTCGTAATATCCTCAAGTTAATTGATCAGACAATGAATATTCAGGGTGTTAAGCTGATTTCAAAGCAAGGACAAGGATTCCAATTATTTTTTGAGAATCAAGAGGCATATCAAGAATTTCGGTTAACTTATGAACTTAGTGAAGTTTATTCAACAACCTCCATTTCAAAAAGTGATGATCGTTTATCTTTTATATTAAACAAATTGCTCTTTGAACAAGTCCCGGTTCTTTTTGATGATTTAGCTGATGAACTTTATGTTAGTCGTTCAACTTTATCTCATGATTTTAAAAAAATACGAAGAATGTTATCGGAGTATGATTTATCGATTGAGAGTAGAGCTAATAAGGGAGTATATGTTTCAGGAGAAGAAAGAGATAAACGACGCTTCATTATAAACTATTTTTTGGGTAATCAATTTTTTAAAACAATACACTGTCATGTTCAATCTAACTTTTTTGATCAAACACTATCATTAGAAGAAATAGCTAGAATTATTTTAGAAGAGTGTCATGATGCAAAACTCAAGTTATCAGATTTTGTTTTACAAAATTTGGTTGTTCATGTAGCACTAGCTATTGTGCGCATCAAATCTGGATTTGAGATAAAAAATTTATCTTGCCAGATGTCTAATAATGACACGGAAAGAAAAGTTGCTAAGAAAATACTCGCAAGGATAAGTGAGGTTTCAAATCAAGAATTTCCAGTTCAAGAAGTAGATTATATTACTTTGCATTTATTGGCTAAAAGCCAACTATCTCAAAAAACTCAAATGAAAATTTCTAAAGAGGAAATGAAAAGGTCTTTAGTCCAGACTTTTCAGGCTTTAGGCTTAGATGACATTTATCATTTCTCTTCGGATTTTCAACTTTTTGAGGGATTAATAACACATCTAATGACTTTACAAATTCGTTTGGATAGTCGAATTACTCTCAATAATCCTTTGGTAGATGAGGTTAAAAAGAATTATAGTGACATATTCTTTATGACTAAAGAAATCCTTGAGAATATGGGAACATTCTCTCAGGTGTCTATATCAGATGATGAAATAGCATATGTGAGTCTTCACTTTTTAGCTGCTATAGAGCGTCGGAAAGAAAATGATAAATTTTCTGTTCTTGCTATCTGTGCATCGGGATTCGGCGCTGCTCAAATGCTTAGAAATCGTTTGGAAGCAGAATTTGGTAATCGACTTGAAGTTGTTGACGTAATAGGATATTACGAGTTGAATCAAGAAAAAATCCAAGGCATTGACTTTATTGTATCCGCTGTAGATTTATCAAATCTCTATTTTCAGGTTCCGGTTTTTACGGTTAGCGTCTTCCTTAAAAATGATGAAATTGCTCAAATTCGAGAGGCGATGGATCAGATGCAGGTTTCGAATCATATGAAAAGCTCGCAGATTAACAGGGACGCTTCAGATGTAAAACAGTATTTTAGTAAAGATAATTTTCTAATATGGTTCAATCAAGATAAGAAAAGTTTACTTTCAAAAATGGCTGATGTTTTATCTGGAGGTGAATCGTATAATTTTAAAGATTCTTTACTACACGGTATTCAACAACGTGAGGAGTTAAGTTCGGTAGTTTTCTCTGAAAAGATTGCAGTTCCACATCCGATCCAGGCTTTAGGAACAAATGTAAAGATAGCGGTTGCTATTTGTAAAGATCCCTTGCTTTGGGATGATCAAAACTCAAATGTTCAACTCGTTTTTCTCTTATCGCCATCAATATATGGTAATGAAGGATTGACGGATGTGACTAAAAGAATTGTTTCGCTAACAGAGAAGGAGGACTTGCAAAATCAATTAATAGCTTGCGATAATTTTGAAGATTTTATGAAAATATTTGAGAACGTAACATAGGAGGTTCGTATGAATCAAGAAGAACTACAGGTCGCGGCATTTGAAATTATTCTTCATTCGGGAAATGCAAGATCAGAAATACATGAAGCATTTGCTAAGATGAGGGAAGGTAGTTTCGATGAAGCAGAGAATCAATTAAATAAATCAAATGAAATAATTCTGGAGGCTCATCATGCACAAACCAAACTACTAAATGAATATGCAAGTGGCGTAGAAATTAAAATTGAAATTATCATGGTACATGCTCAAGATCATTTAATGACAACGATGACTTTGTTAGAAGTAGCGAAGGAAATGTTAGTTCTTTATAGGAAAGTTGGCTAAATTTGTATATTTACACAAGGAGGTAAAAATGGATAAAAAAGAACGACAAGAAATTGAACGACAACGTCGGGAGACTGCTTTGAAAAATACTTTTTTCAATCGATTTCTTCTTTTACGTTATTCAATCGCACTCTTCTTTTTTGGCAATATTTATTGGCTTTTAATCCAATTTATTAGACCCTCTCTTGTCGTGATTTTCCCTATTATACTCGTCGTATTTTCTATTTTAGCTACTGTTGAGCAGTTTCGATTGTATGGGAAACGGAGTGTGCGATTGGGAATAACACAAATGTTTGTTCGTTTACAAGCAGTTATTTCAACGGGATTACTTGTTCTAACTTGGACAAGTTGGTTCACCTATCTTTTTCCAATTTTCGAAAATAATCAAGTCGCACGTGTGTTTGTCTTTATAGTTCTTTTATTGGGTCTGGTTATCAGCTTATTAGATATTAGAAGAATTCAAGATATATATCAACAAAAAGATAAGGCTTATCAACGATTTATTCAATTGGAAAAGAGCTCACTTAACTTATAAACTTTTGGTTAGAGTCGATATACTTCGAATTATTCTTTTTTTGAAAAAGTAAATAATTATTATGTTTAATTAAGGAGGTCTGTTTATGGATCAGCAAAGCGGATTGTTTGGTTTCCTTGAAAATCACGTCATGGGACCAATGGGTAAACTTGCTCAGTTTAAAGTTGTGCGTGCTATTACCGCAGCCGGTATGGCAGCCGTACCTTTTACTATTGTTGGGTCAATGTTTTTGGTATTTAGTATTTTGCCACAAGCTTTCTCATTCTGGCCAATTGTAGCAGATATTTTCTCTGCTTCATTTGATAAATTTACGTCACTATATATGGTTGCAAACTATGCAACTATGGGCTCATTATCACTTTACTTTGTACTTTCATTAGCATATGAGTTGACTAAAATCTATGCAGAAGAAGAAGAGTTAAATATGAATCCTCTTAATGGTGCTCTTCTTGCATTAATGGCATTTATCATGACAGTTCCACAGATTATTTTTGATGGAGGTATGATGAAGGCTGTGACAAGTCTCAAAGAAGGAGCTGTAGTTGCTGATGGTTGGGCAATGGGAAATGGAGTTACTCGTTTTGGTACTACAGGTATTTTCACAGCGATTATTATGGCTATTGTCACAGTTCTTATTTATCGTATGTGTGTTAAACGGAATTGGGTCATTAAAATGCCCGAAGCTGTTCCAGAAGGTGTTTCTCGTGGATTTACCGCATTGATTCCAGGCTTTGTAGTTGCGTTCGTTGTTATTTTCATTAATGGCTTACTTGTGGCTATGGGAACAGATATTTTTAAAGTTATTGCTATTCCATTTGGGTTTGTTGCGAATCTGACCAACTCATGGATTGGACTGATGATTATTTATCTATTAACTCAACTTCTTTGGATTGTAGGTATTCACGGTGCAAATATTATCTTTGCTTTTGTAACTCCAATCGCACTTGCTAACATGGCGGAAAATGCTGCTGGAGGTCACTTTGCTGTAGCTGGAGAGTTTTCTAACATGTTTGTTATTGCAGGAGGATCTGGAGCAACTCTTGGTCTATGTGCATATATCGCATTTGTAGCTAAGTCAGAACAACTTAAAGCGATTGGACGTGCTTCAATTGTGCCGGCATTGTTCAATATTAATGAACCTTTGATTTTTGGTTTACCAATTATCTATAATCCAGCCTTGGCCATTCCGTTTATCTTAGCGCCAATGGTTACTGCAAGTATTTACTATTTTGCTAACGCTCTGCAATTAATTAATCCGGTAATCGCTCAAGTTCCTTGGCCAACTCCAGTAGGGATAGGTGCTTTCTTAGGAACGACGGATGTTCGAGCAGTTTTTGTTGCACTACTTTGTGCAGTTGCAGCGTTCTTAGTTTATTTCCCATTCATCCGAGTTTATGATCAAAAATTGGTGAAAGAAGAACAAGAAGCATAATAAATTAAGAATTTCCAAATTATTAACGTACTCCAAGAAATTCATATAAGATAAAATTGAATTAGTAGAGAAAAATTTTCATTTTAAAAATTTTTCTCTACTTTTTTCAAAGACAAGTAAAATAGACTGTTATCTATTTTAACTATCTTTGAAGTCTATATCTGTTTTTTGGAATCATTGCAAAGTTTGTTATAATAAGATTTATAGGTGCATTAATTAATTTTTACAGAACTAAACTATTCCCTATTTAAAAAAATCATAAACCTTGTGTGTTTATGATTTTTTCTTGTCTAGGTTTCATCGCCTGTCCAGCCACTGAAATCGTGATGGATGACGTCTTCTAAATAAAAAATATGATCTGTATAGGTGAACTTGAGGATGCAGCAATTGGTCATGCGACCAGTGATCGGCGTCTGCTGATATTTCTCCCAGACTCTTGCAAAATTGCGGATAGAGCCCCCATGGGAGACCATAAGAATTGTATCTCCACTTGTTTTTTCCATCAGCTCTTGAATAGTCTGGTTGATGCGTTCTTGAACTTCTTGTTGAGATTCTCCCCCGTAGTGAACGAAGAAGTCTTCATAAGGTAGAGCTGGATTGAGGTCCTCACTTTCTCCTTCAAACACTCCAAAATTCCATTCCTTGAGGCCTTTGATTCGTTGATAAGAGACTTGTCCATTGGTTGCAATTTCCAAAGTATCACAGGCACGTTCAGAAGTTGAGCTATAGGCTTGATCAAAATGAATGCCATTTTCTTTTAAATAATTGCCAGCAATCTGAGCTTGGTAGATTCCAAGGTCTGTCAGTGGAGAATCACACCAACCTTGGATCAGATGGCGTTTGTTAAAGAGTGTCTGCCCATGACGCATGAGATAAAGAGTTTTTGACATACGATCCTCCTACAGTAAACCTAGTTTTTCAAAAGCTTTATAAAGACCGTCTTCTCGGACATCATCCGTGATCAAATCCGCCATGGCAAGGATTTCTGGTCCACCATTTCCCATCGCCACACCAATCTGACAGGCTTCTAGCATAGGAATATCGACTTTAGCATCACCAAAAGCGATGGTATCTTCACGATTGGCCCCAAGATGCTGGAGAATAACATCAACTGCATAGGCTTTATGAATATCTTTTACACCTAAATCTCCAAAGAGAGCCTCTTCCCCACGTCCTCCCCAAGTTCCGGCTTTTAGCTCCGGGAAGGCTTCCTTAGAATCCAAATGATCCTGGTAGGAGTGGAGAATGAAGCTGATTTTGTTCAAGTCATCGCGGTAGAGCTCTCCACCATAAACCAAGCCATGCAAGGCATCCTCTGCCTCCATGTGTAAGACTTGTTCTTCGCTAGCTCCCTTGCCTAAAGCGTAGGCGCGTAGAGTTGGTCTCGCGGCTTCCCGAAAATTCCGACTGGCAAAAAGGCCGTTATTGCTTTCAAGATAGAATTCTAAGCCTCGTGATTCAAGCCAATCAACAGCTCGCTTGGCTGTCTCATAGGGGATTAGTTGATGTTGGAGGATCTGACCCTTATGTTCAACATAAGAACCATTTCCTCCAATCATGCCATCAAAACCGATATTCCAAATGTCGTCAGGCATTTCTGCCTTACTCCGTCCCGTGCAAACATAGACGAGATGTCCATTTTCACGTGCTTTTCGAATGGCCTGTCTAGCTGAATTGGGTATGTGATTATCATAGTCAACAATGGTTCCATCAACATCTAGGAAAATAATCTTGCTCATCAGTTCCTTCCTTTCCTATTTTTCACGATTCTACATTTTAATTGGCAAGTAATCTACTGATATCCTGTTATATAATGATACTTTCCTATTATACCCCATTATCCTTTTCGTTCTTCTCGATAGACCCGAGGAGTCACGTGATAAGCCTTTTTAAACTGGCGATTGAAATTGGACAGATTGGTGAAACCGACTTCCGATGCAATTTCTAGGATGGAGAGACTGGAGTGTTGGAGGAGTTCGGTCGCCTTTCGTAAACGGTAGGAGATCAGGTAATCGATGCAACTAACGCCCAGATTTTTCTTGAAGAAATTCATGAAGTAAGTGGGACTATAGTTACAAATGGATGCTAGGTGATCAATGGTGAGCTCCTCGTTGTAATGCGCATTGATGTAATCAATGATGGTCCGTATTTTTTCCTCTCTTCGATAGGCATCGCGGGTTTGGTCTTTGGAGTGGACATAGCCGTGTTGAAAGAGAAGGTGAAGGAGGGATAAGAGTTTACTTTTCAGTTCTAATTCAAAGAAGCCCTTACGGTAGTAGCCAATTTCTATCGCCTCAACCAGAAGTTTCCGAATCTCGGAATAACCAGCTTGATGAGGTTTGATGACACGATCAAAGTCTAACTGTCCGTTGTAGAGTGGCTGAAGATAATTAATTGAAGCGTAGTCTAAAGTTGAATAGCCAAGCAAATCGAGATGGAAATTGATGGCATCCATAAAGTGATAGTTCCTATCAATTGGGTGGATTGAATGGAGGCAATTGGGACGGATGAGGATAATATCGCCTTTTTCACTATTAAAATAATCATAATCAATATGGAATTGCGCTTGGCCATCATGGACATAGATGAGTTCCATATCGGTATGCCAATGAAAGAGAATATCAGGATGACCGTCTTCCATAATGGTCCGAGTAATGGAGTAGGGGGTGAGATCGTTCTTATAGGGGATATTTTTGTGGAGTTGTCCTAAATTAAGCATGATTTTCCTTTTTGTGAGAATAGTATCAGTAATAGATAGTTTAGTGTAAGACAGTTGATTCTGGATTCATTATAATATAAGAAAGAACAAAAGAAAAGAGAAAGAATATGGCTAAATTTCCTACAGATTTTTTATGGGGTGGCGCAACTGCTGCCAATCAATATGAAGGTGCTTATAATGTTGATGGAAAAGGACTTTCTGTTCAGGATGTGACACCAAAAGGTGGAGTTCCGGCTAAACCTGGAGACCATAATCCGCTGATTACAGAAGAACCTACTCCTGACAACTTAAAACTTGAGGGAATTGATTTCTACCATCGCTACAAGGAAGATATCGCTCTATTTGCAGAAATGGGTTTTAAGGTCTATCGCACGTCTATCGCTTGGTCTCGTATCTTCCCTAACGGGGATGAGCTGGAACCAAACGAAGCAGGCTTACAGTTCTATGATGACTTATTTGATGAATTAGCTAAGTATGGCATTGAACCATTGGTGACACTTTCTCACTATGAGACACCATTGCACTTAGCTCGTCAGTATAATGGCTGGGTGAACCGTGATTTAATTGCTTTCTACGAGCGCTATGTTCGTACAGTCTTCAATCGTTACAAGGACAAAGTGAAGTATTGGTTGACCTTTAACGAAATCAACTCGGTTCTGCATGCGCCTTTCATGAGTGGTGGGATTGCTACACCAGCTGAAGAGTTGTCAAAACAAGATCTTTATCAAGCAGTTCACCATGAATTGGTAGCTTCAGCTTTAGCAACAAAAGTAGGTCATGAAATTAACCCAGATTTCAAGATTGGTTGTATGGTATTAGCAATGCCAGCTTATCCAATGACACCAAATCCTAAAGATGTCCTAGCAACTCGTGAGTTTTCAAACCAAAATTATCTTTTCTCCGATATTCATGCGCGTGGGAAATACCCAGCCTATATCAATCGTTATTTCCGTGAAAACAATATTTCCATTGAATTTGCTGACGGTGATGCCGAATTACTAGCAGAAAATACGGTTGACTTCATTTCCTTCTCATACTATATGAGTGTGGTGCAAGCACACGATCCTGAAAACTATGAGTCAGGTATGGGAAATCTTCTTGGTGGAGTAAGCAATCCTTATCTTGCTAGCTCTGAGTGGGGATGGCAAATTGACCCAGTTGGCCTACGCTTAGTATTGAACGATTTCTATGACCGTTATCAATTGCCACTCTTTATCGTAGAAAATGGACTTGGAGCTAAAGATGTCTTGGTAGAAGGTCCAAATGGTCCAACGGTGGAAGATGACTACCGGATTGATTATTTAAAACAGCACTTGCAACAGGTGGGAGAAGCGCTTGAGGATGGTGTAGAACTTTTGGGATACACGACTTGGGGTTGTATCGACCTGGTGTCTGCGTCGACTGCAGAGATGAGCAAGCGCTACGGATTTATCTATGTAGACCGTAATGATGATGGCACAGGAACTTTGGCTCGATATAAAAAGAAATCCTTTGATTGGTATAAGGAAGTCATTGCAAGTAACGGTGAGTTACTATATCATTAATTTGCTCCTTATAAGACGACAAGTCTGAGACATTCTCAGACTTGTTTTAAAATAATAGTAAAAGAGAAATTGGAGAAATAAAATGGTTTTAACAGTCAATATTTATTACAAGGGAAAAGATGGGGCTGCTATTGCCTTTGCCAAAAAGATGTTAGAAACTGGTATTGTAGCTGAGATCCGAGATAAAGAAGGAAGTCTCAGATATGGCTACTTCCTCCCCTTAGAGGATCCGGAAACAGTCTTACTGATTGACCAATGGGCCAATCAAGAAGCCCTTGATCTTCATCACCAATCTCCTACCATGCAGAAAATCTTAGACTTACGCCAGAAATATAACCTTGTCATGGAAGTAGAGCGATTTATCGAAGATGAATCAGGAATTCCAGAAGGTGACGAGCAGTTTATTGCTAGGGGAGAACTTTAAAAATATCTAATCAAAAAAAGCATCCAAACCCTTTAAGTAAGATAGGGAGTTGGATGTTTTTTATTCTTTTTATTTCAAATTCGACATCACTTGTTTCTTGGTGAAGGTGCGCTCTTGTTTGTTAGCCAAGGCCTTGATGCGCGCATCTAAAAGAACAGCACGACCTTCCGTACTTCGAGTATAAACCAGGTCATACTTACCTATACTCTTTCGAATCTGCTCGACAAAGGCTTGGGCATCTTCTTTCCGTTTGTCAAAGAGGCTTGGCACGGCGAAATATTCTGTCTGATCGGATACCTTTTCTTGTGCTTTCAAGATATAGCGTTGATTTTCAATCGGTGCGAAAAATTCGATCATGGTTTGCGAGAAGAGTTCTTTCTCTCGCATGGTTCCGCCCTTCATATAGATCAGCGTGTTGATGGCATCCTTCCTATCTCTGACCACTTGGATACGGGTCTCTTGGGTTTGAATCTGTCCAGAAGCTAATAAGGCTTGACGGACAGCTTCTCCAAATACTTCCATGCGTTTATAAGGACTCTTATAGAGGTAGTAACGGAGCCAAGCAAGGAGTGCGAGAACAGCTAAGACGAATAGAAGAATAAGAGAAACAGTGTTCCTTCCTCCTCTATGTGAGTAGTAAATAAGGTTGGCGAAAGCATCGGTCAAAGCAGCAGCCGTCAGCCAGCGAGCTAGCTTTCTGGCATCAAAAAATAGGGCCAGAGGCAGGAAGTGTTTATCCACTTGGACCTCGTTTGCAATCTCCATATTCTCCAGAATCGGAAGGGCTTTTTGCCAGCCGTCTCGGAGTTCTTGACGATGGGTGGAGCGCTCTAAGGTTTCTTCATTGAGTTTTTGCAACTGTTTTTTGGTATAGCGGATATTGTCAAAGGCTAGACGCTCAATACCGGATTCGATGAAGGGCTCCTTGTAATGGAGACCTAAAAATTGCTTCATCCGTCTTTCTAAGAGCTCCAGATCAGGACTGTATTCTTTCAACTGATCAGTGATGGCTTCGATTTCTTCCTTTTCAAGATCGGACTTTTCATACCATTTCTTTAGGGAAAGGTTGATAGAGACTAGATGCCAGATATTACTGGTCTTGTCTGGATCCTCAGGCCACACTCGGATGGCACGACCTCGCATTTGGTTGCTGAGCATAAAGCTGCCGACAAAGCTCGCTAGGATCAGGGAATTGACACAAGGAGCATCCCAGCCTTCTCCTAGAAGAGACTTGGTTCCAATAACAACCTGGATGAGGCCCTCTTGAAAGAGCTGGGTCACAGCTGTCACCAAATCATGTTGAGAACCGACCAAACGAACCTTGAGAAAGTCATCAGGAGATAATTGGCCGACATTTTGGTAAGTCAGTCGATCTGCTCCTAGAAGCTCTTCTAGTCTTGGCTTAGCAACTGTTGGGATGATGACGATACTACCTGTTAAGACAGCGATGGCAGGAGGAGTCGTTAGCTCTAAGCTTTCCCTGCGAATGGATTCAAAATACGAGAGAACTCCCAACTGAGTGAATTGGGCATCCTTATCCCCGAGATGGACTTCAAAGTCTTGACGAATGTAGTCTGTTAATACCAGTTGTCGCAGTTGGCTTCCAAGAGCCTGGTATTCCGCCTTGAAAATCTCTCGAACCGCATTGAGTTTTCCGAGGGATTGGTTGAGTAGGAGATCTTGTTTTTTGTTGTGGACCAGTTTGACTTGTTTTCGATCGATTAAACTAGCTGCTTTTAATTCATGGAGGACTTGCTTTTCGTATTCTTCTGGTAGATTGTACCAGTGGGGAACTTGAAAGAGCAGGCCTTGCAGGAGAATTTCTAGCCAATCCATGGTGAAAGCAGGAAGTTTCTTGGCTCCTAAAAGGTCCTGGAAACGTTTGGGAAAGGCGATTCCCTTGCTCCGAAGAAAGATCAGGGTAGCAGAGAGATATTGGGGATCATTGAGCAATTCATCATCGCTGATCTGACCCGATAAGGCCTGGCAGGTTTGGAGGTGTTGGCAAAAGAGGGGATCGGAAGTCAGTTGTTGCAAGAGAGCATTCTTTTGTTGGCTAAAAGCATCCAACTGCTCTTGCTCTTCCTTGGTTGGAAAGGCAAAGTAGACATAGTCTTGGTGAGGACAAAGGGTGTCTTCCTTGACCAATTCGGGAACCGTAATTTCCTCATCAATCTCACCACACATGCGGATATAGCGATCCCAAAGGGCAGGATCCCCTTCATAGGGAGGGGTGGCGGTAAGGGAGATCATCTTTAAGTCAGGGAAGGCTTGACGAAAGGCTTCCAAACTCTTCCACCATTCATTGCGTAAGTGGTGACACTCATCTAAACAAAGGGTTCCGAGTGAGATGGCTTTGAAAGTAGTGAAGATATCAAAGCCTTTGAAATCAAATGTTTCAATCTCTGCCTGGTCATCGGTATCCTCAGCTTGCGATTGACCGACGACTTGGTTCATGGCGCTGTGTAGGGCCTGATAGGTAGCTACTGTAATCAGCTTAGGATGTTTTAAGTCTTGTGAAATCAGTTGTTCCGCTTGACTTTCATCACTCAAGAATGCCTGGATAATCCGATCCACCCATTGTTGACGAATGGTGACCGTTGGAGCCAAGATCAGGGTTGGCTGGCCGAAGCGTCTGATAAATTCGATTCCCAGGGTTGTTTTTCCCGAGCCAGGAGCTGCTACCAAATGCAGGTGGCCATCCGCCATAAAAGCGTCACTCTTATCGAGAACGCGTTTTTGATAGTGTCTCCATTGGCCTGTAAAGGCTAGTTCTTGTAACATTGGTTTCCTCCCTTGTACTGTCCCCATTATATCATAGCGGAGGACAAGAATCTCTTGGTAGAAGTTGAAGATTTCCGCTTTCTAATGAAAATAGCAAAGGGGAAATTTTGAGTGATAAAAAGCCCAATCAACGGATTAGGCTTTTCATGTTAGTCTTTCTTTGTTTTACGAGAGAGGCCAAAGGCAGCACTCATGCTAAGAAGACCAAGGCCAAGAGTTGTCAAGGCAATTGAGGTCTTGCTTCCTGTATTTGGAAGACTTGCTTCTTTTTGAGGAAGAGCTGCAGGTGCGATATAGACTGCTGTTTTGGCAGGCTCGTTTTTAGCAGGTGTGAATACAGTCGGTTTCGCAGGGGTTACAACAGCCGGTTTTTGAGGAGTAGGAGTCGGTGTTGCAGGCGTTTGGATGCTAGGAGTTTGTGGTTTTACTTTCGCCACACGATGAGTTTTTGAGATCAACTCATACTTGTCTGTTTGGACTTTGAAGACACGACCTTTTTGGACAGTTTCAACGACTTTATTGGCAAATTGAACGTTCAACAAGTTAGCAAAGTTTTTGTCGATATCTAAGTAGAGACCATTTGTTCCATTGACCAATGGATCAAAGTCTTTTTTTTCACGTGTTTCACCAACCACTGTCAAAGAGATACCAGCATCTTTAAGGGCTTTCAGTGTCGCTTCTTTGGTTGGTGTATCCTTTGTAAGATCAATGTCCTCATCTGTAATCAAGAAAGCAAAGCGATGGTTGTTTGCCCCAGTCCCCCAGTTGTAGTCTCCTGAAGTAGCGATATGATGCAATGGAACAGTAGCATTTTCATAGTAGCCTTTAGTTTTGATGGTTTTCAAAGCAGAAATGAAACTTTCTGGATCACTTGTGAACTTAGATCCATTGAAATCATGGTATTTAACTTCACTAGCTCTTTCGTATTCAACCAATCCTAAACGAGCTTGAATATTTTTTGCCGATAGATTGCGAACGAAGGTCTCGACATTCTTCATCGTATCCCTGATGTGAGAATCCATTGAAGTTGATTTGTCAATGACAAAGACGATGTCTGATGTTGCTTGAACTTCTTTTTTATTGACCACATCGGCTTCTTTTGTCACTTCGACTACAGTTGTTTTATTAACTGTTTCAGTTGTTGTCTCAGTGTAGTCCGCTGTTTCCTTGGTTGATGTAGCTGTCTTAGTAGATGAGACCGGTTTTGAAGTGCCAACAGGTGTGTTTGGATCTGCTAAGCTAGTCGTTTTGATGGTTGCTGTTGAAGTAGTGGTGGTGTCTGCACCGTCTGTTTTAGCAGATGGGCCAGTTTTTTTGACGTCCACAGCGATGATATCCCCAGTTTTTGCTTTATCAGCAGGAACAACTGGTGTATTGGCTTTGGCGTTGATTTCTTCTGTTGCAGCCGTGATAGGTGATTTTGCTGCTGTAGTGGCTGCAGGAGCAGCTTGGGTTGTGCTAGGTGCAACGTCATCAGCAGAAGCAATAGTCGTTCCTGTGAAGACAGTTCCTAAAACAACGGAAGCTAAAGTTAAAGTTTGTTTACGTGAAATAGTATATTTTTTCAAAATACGTCCCCTTTTTAATAAACTTTTTTCTATCATACAGGTTTTTGAAAAACTTGTCAACGGTATAATAATCAAGGGTTTCCGAGCTTTTTATATCTCTAATTATTAATAAAAAGTCGAATAAGTGAAATATACACAAAATAATTTAATTATACAATACATGCGAAAGAAAATAGGATTCCTAGCAATTTGCAGGAATCCTTATTTTATCGGCATTTCTACTCTATTTTTTAGTCGTAAAAAATACTAGCTAGTCACTTTATTTATGTTTCTGCATTAGCACTAAGAACAAAGACTACGACTAGTTTAGTAATTTTTCAAAGAATTGGATGACCTCCGGTTTGAGATTACTTTCCTTCGGTTCAACTAGTGAAACGTAAAAGCTGATCCGTTCATTTTCTGCCATCGGAATCGCGATCAGTTCTTCTTCACCATCTGTTAGTGCAAGATCTGCTAGTAAACTGATCCCCACTTGTTTACGAAGGAGTTGTTTTAGAAGCTGAATATCATCCGTCTGAAAGAAGGGCGTAGCCTCATGGTGATAGCGCTCATTCAACTGTTCAAAGGCTTTTAAATGAACAAAGTGCTCGTCTGGAATGATAAAATCTTCATCGATGACGTCTGAAAATTGTAATACTTTTTTTGAGGCTAGTGGATGGTTGTGATGAAGGATATAGAAGAGATCTCGTTTGGCCATTTCTCTTACCTGGAAGCGATGATCTTTAATCGGTACTAAACTCCCTAAAAAACTAGCATCTAGTTCTCCTTTGGAAAGCATTTCTAAAAGTTCAACAGATCCTTCTTGGACAGGATGGATACTTTGAAGAGCTGCAACATTACTGATAAAGGCGGGTTGTTTTCGGACAAGATAGTCAATGATGATTGGTGGGAAACCAACCGTATTGAATTGAGAGAGACTCCGGAGGATCTCTTTTTTGGCCCCTTGAATCTCAGGTAAGACCTTTTGAATATGTCGTAGCAAGATTTCTCCTTGGGGCGTCAATTTGAAAGTACGATGAGAAGGATCGTGCGCGATTAATGGACAGTGAAATTCCTTTTCTAGTCGTTTAATCGCATAGGAAACGGATGGTTGACTGATCCCGTGTTTTTGGGCAACCCCAGTAAAGGATTGCTGTTGACTAAGATCAAGAAAATAATAAAAGTCCTTAAGATTCATTGGGCTCCCTCTTCTAAATAGACAGACATGGATAAGCAAAAATTATCCGTGATAGCTAATTTGACTATATGATTTTTTGTTTGTTACAATCTGAGGTGAGTCAGAGGACAATTAAAGGCTATCTAAAAGATCTTCGAAAATCGTTAGGATCTTCTCCCTTTTTCCAACTGGAAGTTGCTTAATTTTCATATTTACTCTCTTAAGTGAAAGGCTGTCAGTAGGATCTGAAGACGCTTCGAGTGAATCAAAATTGAAGAATTCTTCAGGCGTTAACTCAAGAGCAGAAATGACTTTTTCAAGACTGTGAATGGTCAGATTCACGTTTTGATTTTCCAATTGATTGATGTATTTTAATCCAAGATCTGCCCGTTCCGATAGCTCCTCTTGACTCATGTTTTGTTTTTTTCGCAAATATTTGACCTTTTGCGCTATATACCGTTGTAAATAATGTTTTGTTTTCATGTAACCAGAATACAAGTTTTAAATGACAAAAATAACACCTTAAACAAAACAAAGTATTTTATAACAAACATATTTTAGATTTATTATCTATGGTTTTTATAGGTATTGATCATCATAAGTGGAAAAAAGAGTACCTGAAAACAGTGGATCTTTTGATGAGAATAACCTTCTAAAAGGTGGAAAGGAACAGGCTTTTTTAAGAGATGACCGTGACTATCTAGGAAGTGATGGATAAACCTATTATTTTGTTATCTTTTGAAATCGCATCATTTTCGGTTGCATCGCCTGAACATTCATTGCCTGATTCATTCATATTGTATCATATACATAACAAAGTGTCATTTAATGCAAATAAGTGGTATAATAAATTAAACTAATAAGGAGGTCACATGATGACTGCACATGATATTTTAAACAACCCTTTCCTTAACAAGGGAACTGCCTTTACTTTAGAGGAACGTAAGCAACTAGGTCTCATTGGCCTCCTACCACCTTACGTTCAAACCATTGAAGAACAAGCAGCGCAAACTTATGCGCAAATGCAAACAAAGGTTAATGATTTGGAAAAACGTTTGTTCCTAATGGAAATTTTTAATACAAATCGTACTCTATTTTACTACCTATTTGCTCAACATTTGGAAGAATTTAATCCCATTGTCTATGACCCAACCATTGCTGATACCATTGAAGGGTATAGCGATCTCTTTGTAGATCCACAATATGCCGCATATCTTGATATCAATCATCCTGAAAATATCGAAGCAACTTTGAAAAATGCAGCAGGGGACCGTGAAATTCGTCTTATTGTTGTGACAGATGCAGAAGGTATTCTCGGTATTGGTGACTGGGGTACAAATGGTGTTGATATTTCTGTTGGGAAATTGATGGTCTATACTGGAGCTGCAGGAATCGATCCTTCAACGGTGCTTCCTTTGGTCATTGATGCAGGTACCAACCGTGAAGAATTGCGTAACAATCCTAATTACTTAGGAAATCGTCACGAACGTGTGCGTGGAGATCGTTATTATGATTTTATCGATCAATTTGTTCAAACTGCAGAACGCCTCTTCCCTAAACTCTATCTGCACTGGGAAGATTTTGGTCGCTTAAATGCTGCTAACATCCTTGAAAAATACCGGAAGCAAATCCCAACCTTTAACGATGATATCCAAGGAACTGGTATTGTTACCCTAGGTGGGATCTTTGGGGCATTGGATATTACAGGTGAAAAATTAACGGATCAAGTTTATCTCTGCTATGGTGGTGGGACTGCTGGTGCAGGGATTGCTTCTCGTGTCCTTCGTGAAATGGTTAGTGAAGGTCTACCTGAAGAAGAAGCTTATAAACGCTTCTTTATGGTCGACAAACAAGGTCTCCTTTTTGATGATATGGATGACTTAACGCCGCAACAAAAACCATTTGCTAAGAAACGTTCTGATTTTGCCAATGCAGATCAGTTGACGGACCTTCTTGAAGTAGTGAAGACGGTTAAACCAACCATTCTTGTGGGAACTTCAACTCAGCCGAATACTTTCACAAAAGAAATTGTAGAAGCTATGTGTGAAAACACTGAACGTCCTATCATTTTCCCATTGTCAAACCCGACCAAACTAGCTGAGGCAAGTGCCAAAGATTTGATCGAATGGTCAGACGGAAAAGCATTTGTTGCAACAGGAATTCCAGCTGGTACAGTTTCCTATAAAGGTGTGGACTACGTGATTGGTCAAGCGAATAACGCACTGATTTATCCAGGTCTTGGACTTGGTATGCTGGCTTCTGAAGCGAGTCTGTTGACGGATGAAATGATTGGAGCTGCCGCACATTCATTGAGTGGTATTGTCAATCCAGGCGAACCAGGAGCACCAGTCTTACCTCCATTCAAGTATGTAGCTGATGTGTCTATCAAAGTAGCAGAAGCAGTTGCTAAAAAAGCGCAAGAACAAGGTCTTGCGCGTGCTCAAGAAACAGATATGGCTAAAGCAGTTCGTAATTTAAAATGGTACCCAGAATATAAATAAGTAAATGGGAATGGGGTGTACGAGTGCGACTGGATGCCTCGTACACCTTTTCTTGTATGTCCTGTTAGATAGAAAGGGAGACTATGGAAATCTTTTTAACGTCAATTCAGAGTATTGTACCCATTATCGTCATCATCATTCTTGGTTATTTCTTGCAAGTCCGAGGTTGGTTTCAAGAGAGCTTCGGAAATGACTTATCTAAACTGATTATGAACGTGGCCATGCCTGTTGCAATTTTTACCTCTGTTCTTAAATATTTAACTTTAGATAAATTGATTAGCTTGTCTGGCGGTTTGCTCTATACGTTTATCGCCTTCATTCTTGGTTACCTAGCGGCCTTTATCGCAGTGAAAGTTTTTAAAGTGCGCCCAGGACGCCGAGGAACCATGATTAATACCTTTGTTAATGCCAATACCATATTTATTGGTTTGCCTTTAAATATCGCTTTGTTTGGAAATCAAGCCCTTCCTTACTTCTTGGTTTATTATATTACAAATACAGTATCTACTTGGACATTAGGTGTCTATCTGATGACTTCTGATAGTAAAGAAGGGGCTTCAAAACAGGCTCAAAAATTTAATTGGAAGAAGCTTTTCCCAGCTCCTTTATTAGGTTTTCTCGTAGCCCTCGTCTTTTTGGTGTTACGTATTCCTGTTCCAAGTTTTGCGGAAAGTACCTTGACTTATATTGGTAGTTTAACAACGCCCTTATCTCTTGTCTATATCGGTATCGTCCTAGCTAAGGCAGGACTTAAGACGATTCGCTTTGATAAAGATACCATTATCACACTGGTTGGTCGTTTTATTCTTGCACCGGTCATCATGCTCTTGGTTCTGAAGTTCTTCTCTCCAAATATGGTGGCACCAGAATTTAGAACCTTTATGATTCAATCAGCAACACCAGCCTTGGCAGTTCTTCCTATCCTTGCCAATCAAGGTAAAGGCGATGTTGAGTTTTCAACGAATGTGGTCACTCTCAGCACAGTCTTATTTGTGATTGTGGTTCCAATTCTGCAGACATTGTTGGGATAGCATTTATATGAAAATGATGTAGTTTTAGTGCTATACATTCGTCAAAAAGGACGTCGGGTATTATACTCGACGTCCTTTTTAAACGGATGACTAGATCAACACATAGGTTTCAACCGCTTGCCCAGCCCCGTTTTCATTATTGTCCTTTGTCACGACTGCTGCTTCGTCTTTCACCTCTTGAGGAGCATTGCCCATAGCGACACCGATGCCTGCTTTTTTGAGCATAGGAAGGTCATTGAAGTTGTCCCCCATGGTGAGGACTTCTTCTAAGCTCAAGTGGTAGTGGTTGGCGAGTTCAACCAGAGCATCCTCTTTAGAGACGTGCTTAGCAGTAACTTCTAGGTAGTTGGCTTTGGAGAGATAAAAGGCGGTAGAAGGGAAGTCATCGGCAGAAATAGCACGATAGAGGGCTTGGATCTCTTCTGCATCTCCAATTAAGAGCAATTTGTGGAGGGGCTTTGTCATATCCAGCAAAGGATCCAATAGGGGAAGAATAAGAGGTTTTTCCCCTGTAATCCGGGCTTCCTCTCGGCTCCATTGGTCGAGATGATCGGTCATCCAGTCTTTTCCGCTATAGAGGTTGATCGAAACTTGAGGGAAGTGTTGGTTGGCCCAGTCGATAAACTGACGAGCTTCATTCTTGTCTAAGGGATGCTCAAACAGAACCTGCTCGCCTTTTTGAATCAAGGCCCCGTTGTAGCAGGCCATGGGGCAGTCTTCTATACCGAGTTCTTTGGCAATGGGTGCCATTCCTTTGGGGGAGCGAGCAGAGGCTAGCACGAAAGGGATCTCTTCACGCTTTAAATCTGGGATCAATGCTGCCAACTCTGGGTCAATCTGATGGTGGTCATTTAAGATGGTGCCATCGATATCGCTGATGATGAGACGAATGTGAGACATAAAGATTACCTCCTAATAGAGAATAGTGGTTTCGTTGCCGACTTGTTTAAGGATGTCAGGGCTTGGTTTTTGGTCGGTAATCCAATAATCAAATTGTTGGAGACGAGCAAGATAGTAGTTGGCATTTTGGGAGAACTTGCTGCTTTCTGCCACCAGCACCTTGGTACGAGCCCGTTCAAAGACGAGGGATTTGACTGTAACGTCTTCAGCATCTTCAAAGGTGACTTCGCCATTGGCTAAGCTACTTGCTCCAAAAAAAGCGAGATCAAAGCGAAGATTGTCCAGTATTTGTGCTTGATTCGCGTCATAGTAGAAGCGGTTTTTAGGGTAGAATTTCCCTCCTAAAAGATGAAAGTCAACCTGGGAATGGCTACTGAGCTGGATGGCATTGTCAAGGGAATGCGAATAGACTGTGACTTCCTTATTAAGCAAGCCAGCAAGCAGGGTCATCGAGGTGGAAACGTCGAGAAAGATCACTTGTCCATCTTGGATCAATTGCAGGGCCTTTTGAGCCATGGCAGTCTTTTCCTTGTTGGCCTTTTGACTGCGGTCTAGATAAGAAGGGCCAGGTTCTTTGTTTAAGGGAAGGAGACCACCGTGTGTCCTGCGAACCAGCTGGCGTTGGCTAAGGAGAGCGAAGTCACGACGGATGGTATCTTTTGAGACCTTGAAGTAGTCGACCATTTCTTTGGCCGATAGTTGTTTTCGCTCTTCTAAAAGTTCTAGGATTTTTTCGAGTCGCTGTTCCTGATACATGAGCTTGCTCCTTATTTCTGTTCTTGCCTATATTTTACATTATCTATTAAGCTAATGCAAGTGTTTTTAATTATTTTTAAGCGTTTGTGATCTTTTTTCTTGCAAACCCTTATTCTGACGTTTGTTTTAAAGGGGGAATTCTGCTATAATATGTCAAAATAACGTGGAGGTTTCCTTATGGCCAGTGAATATGAAAAAATGATTGCGGGTGATTTTTATAGACCTGCTGACCCTGAATTACGGGCTTTGGCCCAAGCCTCTCGGGAGAAACAAGAAGCCTTTAACCAAGAGGTGGATCCCCCAAAAGGGGTAGCTATCATCAAAGAGTGGTTTGGTTCAACCGGTGAAAACCTCTATCTTAATCGCCAGGTTCTTGTAGATTATGGGGTTAATATCCATCTGGGAGAAAATTTCTATGCCAATTACAATTTGACCATGTTGGATGTATGTCCCATTACGATTGGAAAGAATGCCATGATTGGTCCTAACTGCCAATTCTTGACCCCCTTGCACCCACTGGATCCAGACGAGCGCAATTCTGGTCTCGAGTACGGGGCGCCGATTACGATAGGAGATAACTTCTGGGCAGGAGGAGGGGTCACCATCCTTCCTGGTGTCACGCTGGGTGACAATGTGGTTGCTGGCGCAGGAGCAGTGGTCACAAAATCCTTTGGAGACAATGTGGTCCTTGGAGGAAATCCAGCCCGTGTCATTAAAGAAATACCCGTTAAAAAGGAGAAGGAATGATCCATAAACATGAAATACCCATTTTAGAGTTTGATGACAATCCACAGGCAGTCATTATGCCGACCCATGAGGGGTTAGACCTGCACCTACCTGAAAAATGTGTGTATGCTTTCTTGGAAGATGAGATTGATCGCTTTGCGGAAGCTGTTGGAGCCAAACAAGTAGCTAGCTTTGTCTCAGCTACCAAGATCTATCCGGTCTATGTTATGGAGTACAAAGGAGAGGAGATCTGCTTGGCCCAGGCGCCAGTTGGATCTGCCCCTGCCGCCCAATTCATGGATTGGTTGATTGGCTATGGAGTGAAGAAGATCATATCGGCCGGTAGCTGCGGGGTCTTGGTGGACATAGAAGAAAATGCTTTTTTAATCCCGACCAAGGCCTTGCGAGATGAAGGAGCCAGTTATCATTATGTCGCGCCTTCGCGTTATATAGAGGTGGACGGCCGCGCACTGACTGCTATTGAAGCAGTTCTCAAACAAGCGTCCATTCCTTATCAAGAGGTCATGACCTGGTCGACCGATGGCTTTTATAGGGAGACACCTGACAAGGTGGCCTATCGCATCGAAGAAGGGTGTAGTGTGGTGGAGATGGAATGTGCCTCTCTTGCTGCAGTGGCCCAGCTTCGTGAGGCGGTTTGGGGCTTGCTCCTATTTACCGCAGATTCTCTAGCAGATCTGGAACATTATGACCAGCGTGACTGGGGCTCAGAAGCTTTTGAGAAGGCCTTAGAATTATGCCTAGAAATGGTTCATTACTTGTAGGTCTATTCTCTTTTTATGATACAATGAAGTTATGTTAGTCAAATCATATTTTAAACGATGGCAGTCCAAGATCAAAGGTCTGTCTCCAGCAAGGCGGATCTTTTTCAGCTTTGCCTTGGTTATCCTGATGGGCTCGCTCTTACTGAGTTTGCCCTTTGTCCAGCAAGTAAGCTCAACAGCAGGCTACATCGACCACCTCTTTACCGCGGTCTCTATGGTCTGTGTGACAGGGCTCTTTACCCAGTCGGTGGCTTCGACCTATAATGGCTGGGGGCAATTGATTTGTATGCTCTTGATTCAGATTGGAGGCCTAGGGATTTTGACCTTTATTGGTCTCTTCTTTATGGAAAGCCGCCAAAAGCTCAGTTTCAAGGACCGGCAGACTATTCGGGACAGCTTTAGCTTTAGCAATAATCAAAGCTTGACCCGTTTTGTGCGCTCTATTTTCATTACCACCTTTACCATCGAAGGACTGGGAGCCTTGTTCCTCATGATTCGCTTCATTCCTCGCTTCGGCTGGGGCCATGGAATCTTTAACTCTATCTTTGTCGCGGTTTCCGCCTTTTGTAATGCGGGCTTTGATAATTTTGGGGGCGATAGTATGATGAGCTTCCAGACCGATTGGTTGGTCAATCTGACCTTGTCTGCCCTTATTATTACAGGGGGTTTGGGCTTTATGGTTTGGTTTGACCTGGTCACCAAGGCCCGTAACCAATCCGGACGACGGACTCTTCGCTTTCACACCAAGGTGGTTCTCTGGTTAACAGCTGCGATTCTCCTCTTTGGGACAGTAACCAGCCTCTTGACCGAGTTTAATAATCCGGCAACCATTGGGTCCCTGCCATTGGGAGAGAAGGTCTTGGTCAGCTTTTTCCAAACTGTCAGCATGCGGACGGCCGGTTTTGCCTCCTTAGATTATACAGCAGTTCGGCCAGTGACACTTTTTATCTATCTCTTGCAGATGTTTCTAGGTGGCGCACCTGGTGGGACAGCAGGGGGCATGAAAATTACGACATTCCTGGTCTTAGTTCTTTTGGCTCGCAAGGAATTACTTGGATTACCACATACCAATTTGGGTAAGCGCACCATCGCACCAGACTTGGTCCAACGCTCTTTGGGGACGGCAGTGATTTTCCAGTTGACTTTTCTCCTTGGACTCTTTGGCCTTTGTCTCGTGACTCCGGATGGTCAACGCTTTTTGTACCTGGTCTTTGAGGTAGTATCGGCTCTAGCGACAGTGGGCGTGACAGCCAATGTGACCTCAACCTTAAATGGAGCAGGGCTGGGGATCATCATGGTGCTTATGTTTATCGGTCGGATCGGCCCCTTGACCCTCATGGTCAGTTTGAAAAATTACAAAGCTAAGAAGGCAGATGCCTTGCAATATGCTAAAGCAGACATCATTATCGGATAGGAGAAACTCATGGCGAATCGAACCATTGGAATTTTAGGATTAGGAATTTTTGGACAGAGTGTCCTGAAAACTCTGCAGGACCAGGATGTGGATATTGTTGCAATTGATGATCACGAAGATGTGATTAATCAGTATGAATCCATGATTACAACTGGAATTGTTGGAGACATTACGGAGTTGGACCTCTTGGATGCAGCAGATATTGGGAACTGTGACACAGTCGTGATCGCGACGGGTGAAAATCTGGAGTCCAGTGTGCTGGCGGTGATGCACTGTAAGGCGCTTGGAGTCGAGCACGTCATTGCCAAGGTCAAAAATGAAGTGACCAAAGAAATTCTGGAAAAGATTGGGGCTGATTTGGTCATCCTGCCAGAGGTAGAAGCAGGCATGTCCCTCGCTAAAATGATTCTTTTCCAACACCGGATTGAAGTTTTCCAGTTGGATGAAGAAGTGGTAGTAGTCGAGTTTACGGTTCCATCCAGCTGGGTAGGAAAAAGCCTTCAGGACTTAGCTGTCAGAGAGGAGTACCATCTCAACATTATTGGTTATCGAGATGCGGAAGATCAACCGCTTCATATTCAGATTGCTCCCGACTTTATCTGGCCAGCTGAGGTACGCGTGATGGCGGTGACAGACAACCAGTATCTGGATAGAATTCAAGACTTGTTAGACTAATCGTGTAATTGAGAGTGGGACAGAAATCGGTAATTCATTAGAATTCGATTTCGTCGTCCCACCGCCGCACAGTTGAGTAGGGCTGTAAAAGCTGATGAAATCAGCGTAGTAGAGCCCACTCAACCACTGCGTCTTGCTCGACAATCCAAAAACAATTAAGAGGCTAGGACTTTTGTCCCAGTCTCAGAATGTTGATCACCTATTTTTTAACTAAAATAGGTGAAATGATTCTGCAGAAATATGATTTTTAATTTTAACTCCGCAGACGCCCTCTGTATCTTAATTTAGTCATGGAACTTCCTGGATTGCTGAAATCATCCACTGGATAATTTCACCTAACGTCCGTCCTCAAGGTCGTCAAGAATCTCTTGCCATTTTTCCTCATGCATGCCTTGGCAGATATGTTTGGATCGAGTCTCATGTATCTCTTGATCCATTGGGGAAGTTGATCTTATAAAATTTTAGGAAAGGCTTTGTCAGGTGTTGACAGGCCTTTTTTTGAGTGCTATAGTAAAATCGTAAACGCTTACACAGTGAGGCGAAGCAGATAAAAAGCGGAGGAAAGACAAATGACAGGATCAGTGATACAGGGAGAGAATTACCGAATCTCCGTATTAACGGAATCTTTGGTGCGCTTGGAATACTCAGAGGATGGTGTTTTTGAGGATGGTCAGACGCAAGTTGTGCAAAATCGTGATTTTGGACCTGTAGCCTGTGAGGTCGTAGAGACAGAAGAGGTCCTCGATCTGCATACGGAGCATCTCCACCTCCATTTTGAAAAGGGACCTTTTACACCGGATCGGCTTTTTATCGAGCTCAAGGGTCAGTATGCAGTCTATGGTAGCCGGTGGCACTATGGAGATCAGCCTGAGACCTTGAAAGGGACCAGTCGGACGCTTGACGAGGTCGATGGAGCTATGGAGTTGGAAGATGGGATCTTGAGCAAGGCCGGCTATGCTCTTTTGGACGATTCCAATTCCTACTTGTATGATGACGAAAGCGGCTTTAGAGCACGGTCCTATCCAGAAGTGGATCTGTATTTCTTCGGTTATGGGCGCGATTATCTAGGTGCCTTAAAAGATTTTTACCATCTGACAGGACAGCCCCCACTCTTGCCACGTTATGCTCTGGGCAACTGGTGGAGCCGGTATTGGCCTTATACCAGTCAGGAGTACACAGATTTGATGGATCGCTTCAAAGCAGAAGGGGTGCCTCTAGCGGTCAGTGTGATCGATATGGATTGGCACAAGACGGCGATTCCTGCTCGCTTTGGAAGTGGTTGGACGGGCTATAGTTGGAACCGGGACTTGATCCCTGATCCAGCTGCCTTCTTACATGGTCTTCATGAGCGTGGTTTAAAGGTGACCTTAAATGTCCATCCAGCAGATGGCATTCGCGCCTTCGAAGATGCTTACCCCATGGTCGCAAAACGCTTGGGATTAGATGCGGAAAAAGAAGAAGCGGCTAGCTTTGACTTTTACAGTCCAGCCTTTCGCGAAGCTTATTTCGAAGATGTCCACCATCCCTTGGAAAATCAAGGAGTCGACTTTTGGTGGATTGATTGGCAACAGGGAAGTCATGGCAAGATGGATCCCCTTTGGTTGTTAAATCACTATCATTATCTAGACAATTGCCGAAAAGGCCAAGCTGGTCTCATCTTATCGCGTTATGGGGGTCCTGGCAGCCACCGGTATCCGATCGGTTTTTCAGGGGATACCATTGTGACTTGGGAATCCCTAGCCTTTCAACCCTATTTTACCAGCACAGCTTCAAATATCGGTTATACGTGGTGGAGTCATGATATCGGTGGCCATATGCGGGGCTACTATGATGAAGACTTGGCTCTTCGCTGGTTGCAGTTTGGGGTTTTTAGCCCGATCAATCGTCTTCATAGTTCTTGTAATGCCTTTAACAGCAAGGAACCGTGGTTTTACTCGCCTGAGACCTGTCGCTTGATGAAGCAGTATTTGCGCCTGCGCCATAGCTTACTGCCTTATCTCTACACCATGAATGTGGCGACGCACGAAGAAGGGCTGCCTTTGGTTCAACCCCTCTATTACCACTATCCAAATGAAGAAGAGGCTTATGAAGCGAAGAATCAATATTTCTTTGGTAGTGAACTCATGGTGGCACCAATTACCGAAGCGCTGGATCCTGTCTTTCATAGTGCTTCTGTGAGTGTTTGGTTCCCAGACGGCGTTTGGTACGATTTCTTCCATGACTGGAAGTATGAAGGAAGAGGCAAGCTCACGATCTTTAGGACCAGCCAGGATATTCCAGTCTTTGCACGTGCGGGAGCTATCATCCCTATGGATGCACAAGCACAGACAGGAGTGGACCTTCCAGAAATGCTGGACTGGCATCTTTTCCCAGGTGACAATCGTTCCTTCGTACTCGTTGAAGGAGAAGGAGATAACAAGGTTGAAACCCGCCTAACTGTCAATTGGGATGAAAGAAAGATTAAGCTGGATTTAACAGGTGATCGAACGCTGCTTCCTGAAAAGAGACAGCACCGTTTCTTCCTCCATACCTTTGAGACAGCTCCTATTTTAGTGGATAATCAAAGTCAAGAAATTGCGATGGGTGAGCTGCAATCGCATCCTATTGCCAAAGAAGATCGGATGTTTGAGCTCTTAAAATCTGCCAACCTGGCCTACGATAGGAAAAACGAATTATTTGCGGCTTGTTCAAGAGCGAAGGATTGGAAACAGTTGATGAAGGTCATCACACCTTTGGAGGAAGGCTTGCGCCAACGTCTCTTTGAAGTGATTTATTCCAGTGAAGAGGGAGAAGACTTGTAAACTCTTGCAATTTCACCCCTATTTTTGTATGATGAAAGTGATTTCACAATCATAAAGGAGAAGAAAAAATGGAACAAAAATGGTGGCATAACGCCGTAATTTACCAAGTTTATCCAAAAAGTTTCAAGGATAGTAATGGCGATGGCATCGGGGATCTCAAGGGGATCACGAGCAAGCTAGACTATCTGGAAAAGCTAGGGATTACAGCCATCTGGCTCTCACCAGTCTACAAGAGTCCCATGGATGATAACGGCTATGACATCTCGGATTACGAGGATATTGCCTCCATCTTTGGTACCATGGAAGATATGGAAGAATTGATCGCAGAAGGTCAGAAACGCAAGATCAAAATCATCATGGACTTGGTAGTCAACCATACCTCTGATGAGCATGCTTGGTTTATCGAGGCGCGTGAACATCCAGAAAGTCCAAAGCGGGATTTCTATATTTGGCGCGATGAGCCTAATGGCATTATGTCTGCTTTTAGTGGCTCTGCTTGGGAGTTTGATGAAGCTTCAGGTCAATACTACCTGCATAACTTTAGTAAGAAGCAACCAGATCTCAACTGGGAAAATGAGGAACTCCGTCATCAGATCTATGACATGATGAATTTCTGGATTGACAAGGGAATTGGTGGTTTCCGTATGGATGTGATCGATATGATCGGTAAGATCCCAGATCAGGAAATCATCAGCAATGGTCCCATGCTCCATCCTTACTTGAAGGAAATGAATCAAGCTACCTTTGGTGATAAGGATCTGCTTACAGTAGGAGAAACTTGGGGGGCGACTCCAGAGATTGCCAAGCAATACTCCAATCCAAAAAATCAAGAATTGTCCATGGTTTTCCAATTTGAACACATCGGCCTTCAATACCAACCGGGTCAACCAAAGTGGCACTACGCTAAGGAATTGGATGTGCCTAAATTGAAGGAAATTTTCACCAAGTGGCAGACGGAATTGGGAGAAGAGGAAGGCTGGAATTCCCTCTTTTGGAACAACCATGATTTGCCACGGATTGTGTCCACTTGGGGGGATGATGGGGACTATCGTGTCAAATCTGCCAAGGCTTTAGCGATTCTGCTTCACTTGATGAAGGGAACTCCTTATATCTATCAAGGGGAAGAAATCGGGATGACCAATTATCCATTTAAGAGCCTTGAGGACGTAGAAGATATCGAGTCGATCAACTATGCTCATGAAGCCTTAGAAAAAGGCGTGCCGCTCGAAGTGATCATGGATCAAATTCGCCATATTGGTCGGGACAATGCACGGACACCGATGCAGTGGAATGATGAAGTAGAAGCCGGCTTTACGACAGGCCGTCCATGGCTTGCGGTCAACCCAAACTACAAAGAGATCAATGTGGAGGCTGCCCTAGCAGATCCAGACTCTATTTTCTATACCTACCAAGCCCTCATTGCTTTGAGAAAAGAACACCCTTGGCTTGTGACTGCTGATTATGAATTGGTGGATGCAGCAGACAAGGTTTTTGCCTACAAGCGGGTAGAAGGAGAGCAAGCCTATCTGGTGGTTGTCAATCTCTCCAGTCAAGAGCAAGACTTACCGCTCGTTAATGGGGTTGAAGAGGTTCTCATCGCCAATACCAAGGTAGAACAAGTCCTCGAATCAGGCAAGTTGGCCCCTTGGGATGCCTTCTGTGTTAAATTAGCCTAATGAGGCAAATGAAAAAATAGGGGAAATTACTTCCTCGTAGAAGCAGGTCTTTCTCAGCAGAGAAGGACTGTCAGAATGAGGACGAAGTCATCTAAAAAACTTTCCTTAGGTGAGTACGGACGTCAGCGAACTTCTACGAAGTTCCAAGACTAAATCAAGATACTAAGGGCGTCTGCGGATAAAGTCAAAATAGGAAGTTTGACGCAGAATCTTTTGATTCTAGAAAAACTTATCTTTTTGACACAATCCGCAGCCCGTGTTCAATTTTTATTGAGCCCCTTCGCTCTTTAATTTCTGGGCTCAGGCTAAAACAGTTTCCCAAACTGTTTTACTCTCAAAACTCCCGAGTGCTAGAAACAATAGTGTTTCTAGCACTTTTCTCACGGCGGAAAGTTTCACTAGATGATAGAATCATTCTAACGAATACATTTTTATAGAATTTCTTAGATTTGTAAACAGAAGCAATTTGTTTATGCTTGCACAGGTCTTTCTCAGTAGAGAAGGCCTTCTTTAGTTTTTAGGGGCTGTTCTTCTAGCAGAATCCGCTCAAAAATCCGCTTAAAATCCGCTCAAAAATGGTTTTGGGGATGCTTGGGTTATAGGAAATATTTATAAGAAGTCCTAGTTTTTGATTTTGATTTCTGCTCTCAAGGCCTATTAAATCTGTGTTATAGTTTTTGGCTATATCAAAATTCGTGTAAAAGCAATTATACAAGACGGCTATCTTCTGATATGATAGTGTCAATTAGAATTTTTGGAGGACACAACATGTCAACTACAATTATCGGTTTCCCACGTTTGGGTGAATTCCGTGAATTAAAATTTACAACTGAAAAATACTTTAGAAAAGAAATCTCAGCAGACGAGCTCTTGGTAGCTGCTAAAGACTTGCGCGCAAAACACTGGAACATTGTTAAAGAACAAGGCATCTCAGAGATTCCTTCAAATGACTTCTCACACTACGACAATTTCCTTGATGCGGCCTTCCTTTTCAACGTCGTGCCTGCATCTGTTCAAAACTTGGATTTGACAGACCTTGAACAATACTTCGCTTTGGCGCGTGGTTACCAAGGTGAAAAAGGGGATGTCCGTGCCCTTCCAATGAAAAAATGGTTTAACACCAACTACCATTACATCGTTCCTAAATTTGAAAAAGCGACAGAAGTGAAATTGGCTGGTCACAAGATTTTTGATGAGTACCAAGAAGCCAAAGAATTGGGGATCAACACTCGTCCAGTAGTGGTTGGACCATTCACTTTCCTTCAATTATCTGACTTTGAAGATGGTGTGAAAGCTGAAGACTTCGTCGACAGCTTGGTTGCTGCTTACCAAGAAGTCTTTGCCAAATTGGCTGAGCTTGGTGCGACTCGTATTCAACTCGATGAGCCAGCTCTTGTCAAAGATTTGTCAGCTGAAGAAAAAGCTCTCTTCTTGAACCTCTACAACAAACTCTTGGCTGACAAGAAAGGCCTTGAAGTCTTGATCCAAACTTACTTTGGTGATGTTCGTGATGTCTACAATGATCTTGTGAACTTGCCAGTAGATGGTATTGGTCTTGACTTTGTTGAAGGCAAGAAAACACTTGAACTCGTTAAAGGTGGCTTCCCAGCTGATAAGACCCTTTATGCAGGTATTGTGAATGGGAAAAACATCTGGCGCAACAACTATGAAAAGAGTTTGGAAATCTTGGATCAAGTTCCAGCTGAAAAGGTTGTCTTGACGACTTCTTGCTCCCTTCTTCATGTGCCATTTACAACGGCTAACGAAGATTTTGAACCAGCTATTTTGAACCACTTCGCCTTTGCAGTTGAAAAATTGGGTGAATTGCGTGACTTGGATGCCATCCGCAATGGTCAAGGGGCAGAAGCTCTTGCTGCCAACAAAGAACTCTTTGCAACAGAACGCGTTGGAGCAAATGCTGAACTTCATGCTCGTATCGCAGCTTTGACAGAAGCAGACTACACTCGTTTGCCAGCTTTCGCAGAACGTGAAGAAATCCAAAAAGAAGCCTTCAAGCTTCCAGCACTTCCAACAACTACCATCGGTTCATTCCCTCAAACTAAGGAAGTACGTGCCAAACGTTTGGCCTTCCGTAAGGGTGAATTGACACAAGAAGAATACGATGCCTTCCTTGCTGAAACGATCGACGAATGGATCAAATGGCAAGAAGAAGTTGGATTTGACGTACTTGTACACGGTGAATTCGAGCGGAACGATATGGTTGAGTACTTCGGTCAAAACTTGTCTGGTTACCTCTTCTCTAAA
Source organism: Streptococcus sp. 27098_8_148 (assembly GCF_041432105.1). NCBI lineage: Bacteria > Bacillati > Bacillota > Bacilli > Lactobacillales > Streptococcaceae > Streptococcus > Streptococcus sp. 27098_8_148. The sequence goes on from NZ_JAPVYY010000005.1 coordinate 75,755, forward strand.
AACGGTTGGGTACAATCATACGGTATGCGTGGGGTGAAACCACCAATCATCTGGGGAGATGTGACTCGTCTCAACCCAATCACTGTGAAATGGTCTAGCTACGCACAAAGCCGTACAGACAAACCTGTTAAAGGGATGTTGACTGGACCTGTTACCATTCTTAACTGGTCATTCCCACGTGAAGACATCTCTATCAAGGATTCTACTCTTCAAATCGCTCTTGCCATCAAGGATGAAGTTCTTGACCTTGAAGCTGCAGGCGTGAAGATCATCCAAATCGACGAGGCTGCTCTTCGTGAAAAATTGCCACTCCGTCGTAGCGACTGGTACGAAGACTACCTTGACTGGGCGATTCCAGCCTTCCGTTTGGTACACTCAACTGTAGCACCAGACACCCAAATCCACACTCACATGTGTTACTCAGAATTTACAGATATCATCCCAGCTATCGACAACTTGGATGCTGACGTCATCTCATTTGAGGCAAGCCGTTCAAACCTTGAAATCTTGGATGAGTTGAAAGCAAAAAACTTCCAAACAGAAGTTGGACCTGGGGTTTACGATATCCACTCACCACGTGTCCCACAAGACGGTGAAATTGATCATACCATCGAAGCAATCTTGGCAAAAGTACCAAGTGGCAAAGTTTGGATCAACCCTGACTGTGGTTTGAAGACTCGTGGAATTAAAGAAACAAAAGAAAGCTTGATCAAACTCGTTAATGCTGCTAAAGAAGCGCGTGAACACTTGTAAGAAATGTTTCGAGGACCTTCTATCATCGTGTAGAGGGTTTTCGAATCGTTCCCTTATCTTAGAAATAGTGGCTCAGAGTTCTTGATCAAAGAAACAAAAGAAAAGGATAGAATATGTCACAACACACACCGTCTCTGTCATTTGAAGTTTTTCCTCCAAATCCTGAAGTAGGCAATGCCAAACTCTTACGTGCTTTGGCAAATATGCAGGAGCTAGCTCCTCACTTTATTAGTGTGACCGCTAGCAATAATAAATACAATATCAAAGAGACGACGGTTGCTTTAGCCAATTACATTCAAAATGAATTGTCTATTCCGACGATTGCTCACTTGCCAGCCGTCTATTTGAGCAAGGAAAAAGTGGCCGATACTCTTCATGAGTTAGATGAAGTAGGGGTTCATCGGATTTTGGCTCTGCGTGGGGATATTATTCCTGGTGTGGAACCTTTAAAAGACTTTCGTTATGCAACGGACTTGATTGAATTTATTAAAACAGAAGCTCCTCACTTTGATGTGATTGGTGCTTGTTACCCAGAAGGTCACCCAGATTCTCCAAATCAAATTTCAGATATTCAAAATCTGAAAAAGAAAGTGGATGCTGGATGTTCGAGCCTAGTGACTCAACTTTTCTTTGACAATGAGCGTTTCTATGATTTTCAAGATAAGTGTACTTTAGCTGGGATCAATGTTCCTATTCATGCAGGAGTGATGCCAATTCTTAACAGAAACCAGGCCCTTCGTCTCCTCAAAACTTGTGAAAATGTTCATATCCCACGGAAGTTTAAAGCCATTTTAGACAAGTATGAGCATGATCCAGAATCTCTTCGCGCAGCTGGCTTGGCTTATGCAGTCGATCAAATCGTTGATTTGGTTACTCAAGATGTGGCAGGTGTCCATCTTTACACCATGAACAATGAAGATGTCGCTTACCACGTCTACCAAGCAACAAAGGCCTTATTTGCTCATCAACCGAATTTTGAAGTGAATTAATCAACACTTTTAGTAGGAAGTGTAGAGATTGAGAAAGAATAGTTCTCAGTCTCTTTTTATTCGGGTCAATCACTTGCTAAAAACCAACTTTTTTTTTATAGTATTAATATGAAGTTTTTGGAGGCGCTTGCAATGAAAAAAGAGCTTAAGCTGAAATTATTTGGACCCCCTAAGGTTGTTTTTAATCAGAAAGATATTCGTTTTTCTTTTTCGAAGATGGAGGCCTTACTTTATTATTTAGCGGTCATGGGCCAGGTAAACCGTGATGAAATCGCCGGTATTCTTTGGGGAGCTAAGGAAAACCAAGTAGCCCGCAAAAACTTACGGAATACGGTTTACCAAGCCAATAAAATCTTTGAGGGAGATATCATTGTCTCTCCAAACCGGAGCAGTTTGGCTCTTAATCCTGATTTGAGTCTTTCTTTGGATGTCCAGTTCTTTGAAAGAGATCCACTAAGTGCCTTGGATCTATATCGGGGAGACTTTTTAGAGGGCTTCTATGTCAAAGATGATGAAGAATTTGATCAGTGGGCTTCTCGCAAACGGGATGCTTATAGGAAGCTCTATGTCGAAAGCTGCTATCAAAAAATTAAAAAGGTCGGTTTCGGAGATCCTAGTATAGAACTCTTGCTCCATCATTTGGTAGAGCTGGATGAATTTGAAGAGAAAAACTACCAGCTCTTGATGGAGTATTATAGTTTCCATCACCAGTTAGGAAAATTTTTCGAGACCTATTATAAACTTGTCGATTTATTGGATCGCGAGCTCAGTGTGCGTCCCAGTCGAGCGATTGAGGAACTTTATCACTCCGTTTTGGAAGCCAAACGAACTCATAAACTGACCAATCGCTTGAATATCCGTGAACTTTCCTTTTTTGGCCGGAAACAAGAACTCTCGCAACTCGAGGAATACCTTTCCTTAGTCGAGACGGGTGAAGCAGTAGGTCCTTTTCTCGTGATGGGACAATCTGGGACAGGTAAGAAACGTCTGTTACGACAGTTGGTCTTGATGTCCAATCGCAGTTTTAACTTTATCAAGGTGGAAGGAAAAGCTACCAGTCAGCGCTATGAAGGAAGCACCTGGAATGATCTCAAACAAGCTCTAGAGAAAATGGGGGATGAGATGGGGATTCCATTTCTGGAAGGGGAGGATGACCTCATTTCAGTGTGGAATCAGCTTCAAGGCCTTAGCAAAGAAAAACCGCTCCTGATTCTTCTTGAAAATGCCCAGTGGATCGATGCAGTGTCTCTAGAAAAAGTGAAACAACTAGAAGAGCGAAGAAATCAGGAAAAATGGCAACTAATTTTTACAGCGGAAGAGCCCCTACCAGCTTTCTTTGTCAACTTCTTGGGGGGCTTGAAGGTAGAGAAACGCTTGTCTCAACTAGAGTTGACCAATTTTGAACCAAGTGAAAGTCGTGCTCTCTTGAAAGGGGAACTGGGAGCAATAGAGCCGGCCGTGATAGAGCAGATGGTCGAATGGAGTGAGGGCAGTCCGTTCTTCCTGTCCAGCTATATCGAAGAGTGGAAAGAAAATGAAAATTTAGAGCCCTTGCCGGATATCATCCAAGCTTATCTTTCTCAGGAACTTGGAGATATGAGCAGTGAAGAAGAAGCTCTTCTTCACTACTTATCTTGTTTTCATAAGCCAATCTCCCTGTCTATCTTGGCAGAATTGACGGCTACAGAGCTTCCTGTTTTGACAGAATTAATCGAGCCTTTATCTGAAAGAGCGATCGTCTCAATCGTAGAAGAAGGAGAGGCTCTCATGGTTCAATTCTGCAAGCAATTGGTAGCCATGTACTTTTACCATCTTCTTTCGCCAGCTAGACGGCGGCTCTTCCACCAACAAATTGCGCAAAAATTGGAAGAAACTTTAGAAGATTCGACGGACCTTCTTCTTTATAAGGAAATTGCCTACCAATACAAACAATCCCAAAATCTTTTGCGTTCCATATCTTTTGAGTTGACCTATTTAGAAGAAATCCTTCAGCTGGAGCATGAGCTGTTTCCGATTTATTCCAAGGTAGATGAGGGGTTCCTATCAGATGGTACAAATAGCCATTTGGACATTTTTGGAGAGCTATCCCGCATTCGCCAAGAATTAGATAACCTCTTTTCAAGGCACCAAAGAGATAGAGAATACAAGCATTTACAACTGCGTTACTTGTACCTAGAAGGTCGCTATTTTATTCGAAGTGGGGAGTATCAAAAGGGGATTCATGATATCCAAAAAGTCATCTCCTATGCGCGGGAACTCAAGCAATCCGACTTCCTCTTAGAGGGTTATCGGCAAATCATTTATTATTGCATTCAAACGGAAAATATCTCTGAGATGGCCTATTATACAGATTTAGCTTTAGAAGATGCCATCCAAGCTAATAATCATGAGGTCATCGCGATCCAGTTGCGTTTGAAGGGCTTGTATCACCTGATGGTTGGGGATGAGGAGCAGGCAACCCGGCATCTGTATCGCTCTATTGATTGCTTTAGTTTGACCAATAGCATGCAGGCCAAGTATGCCATTCAAATTGCAGCTTCTTTGGCCTACCTCGCTGAAATCGAGCAAGTGAGAGGGCATTTCCAAGTAGCGGTCACCCACTTAGAAGAGGTTCTGCGTTTGGTGGGAGATCAAGCTGTTGATTCCGTCCGCGTCGTCTTTGATATTGATCTTGGGATCGCCTATTATTGGAAGGGAGATTTGATTCAAGCTCGCCTCTGTTTTGACAGAGCTCAGAAGATTTTGTCCAGTGTTCGTTTCCCTTGGAAGGAAGAGTTGCTCGAATTTTACCAATCTTTAATTGCTTGCCAGCAAGGGGATCAGGAGAAGGTTGCGGCTTATCTGGCTCGAAAAGAAAGGACGATGAAACAATCTGCCAATTCACGGGATAAGGGGATGGTTCATTATCTATTAGCTTACTTATCTGATCAAAAGGAGAAAGGAATAGAGCTCGCTCCTGCCCTGAGCACCTTCTTAAAAGAAGATAAAAATTACTACAAAAAGGTGGCAGAGCAACACTTGAATCCATACAGAGATCGTCAGTTTCTTAAGAAATTAAAAGACCTGTAGTGTCTCTTATCTAAATCATAAGAGAAGGCTAAGAGGCCATGCCTCCTTTCAGGCGAAAATGAAAAAAGCATAGAAATACCCAAGCAATGGGTGTTTCTATGCTTTTTATGTGTGTAGAAATCTTCTTAGTTCAGTTTTTGTTGCGCCAATATTTGGGTCAAGTAAAAGATAAAGGTCGCAGCAAGGTTTGAAGTATGGTTGTCAATGTCATGAGGAGGAGAAACTTCCACGACATCAAATCCGATTAGCTTACCACTAGCAGCAATGTGTTGGAGAAGCAGAAGGGCCAGTTTGGGATCGACACCCAATGATTGGATGGCGCTAACACCAGGAGCAGAGCCGACCGCAAAGCAATCCATATCAATAGACAGATAGATCGCGGTTTGGTTTTCTAAAAATTGATCGATTCGATCCAGAATGGCTTGGTGGCTCATCTGGAAGAGGTCTTGCCCTGTTAAGAAATCAATGCTTGGTGTTTTAGCGACATAATTAAAGAGGAAGAGGTTGTTATTGTGCTCTTGGATCCCAAGGATGAGGTAAGGGAAGTCCTGACCTTTTTCTTTCGCATGATCAGCCATTTGACGAAATCCTGTTCCAGAATTGGGACCGGTTTGGTCGTATGGCCGCAAATCAAAGTGGGCATCCAGATTGATCACAGCCAGTTGTTCATCTTTTTCTAAACTGGATTGAATCCCTAGATAGTGGCCGTACGCAGTTCCGTGACCGCCTCCTAGGACAATAGGTTGGATCCCTAATTGGTACATGCGCTGGATCGCTTGTGAGAGACTTTCTTGGAGTTCTTCTAGTGAATGGTTGGGCCCGTCAATATTTCCCACATCATACACTGTCACATTGGTTCCCCAGTGCCATGGAAGTTTAGCGATTTGAGAACGGATGGCTGTAGGACCCTCGACTGCTCCTACACGCCCATTATTGATATAGACTCCTTTGTCGCTCTTAAAGCCGATGATCCCAAAGGTCATACCCTCAAATGGAGTGAGTGTCTCGTCGTTTAGGTCTAAAAATTTGGTGACCATTCCCCATTTGGCCGTGTAGGGATTGTCCTCGATGCTACCTTGGTAGTAGCTGTAGGTCATTGGATAGTAGTTTGTGAGCAAGCTTGTCGCCTCCCTTATTTTTCTGAAAGCAGGCAGAGGCTGAGAAGATCGCCAGCCTCTGTTTTGCTTTATTCTTACTGTATCAGTATTGAATGCTTAAGTCAACTGCTTTTTCGATGGTTGCTAAGAATTCTTCGCTTTCGACAACAGCAGATGCTTTATTGAGTTCTTCAAAGATTTCGATATCTTTGTCAAATTCAATGAAGTTCAGTTTTTGACGAATCAGCTCATAAGCTGGTTTTGTCCCTTTACCAAGTTCATGATTTTCTGGTTTGAGATCTAAGGCTTGGCAGGCTGCCATGATTTCAGTAGCAACGATGCGACGTGAGTTTTTAAGAATTTCTGCTGCTTTACGAGCGGCAGTCGTTCCCATGCTGACGAAATCTTCTTGGTTTTCACAAGATGGAATAGAATCGACACTAGCAGGGTGAGCCAAAATTTTATTTTCCGATGCAAGGGATGCACAAGCATACTGGGTAATCATGAAGCCTGAGTTGAGTCCAGGGTGTTTGACCAAGAATGATGGTAATTTACTGAGTTGGCTGTTGACCAAGCGTTCCACCCGACGTTCGGATACATTCCCAATTTCAGAAAGGGCAATGCCTAAGAAGTCAAATGGTTGCGCCATTGGTTCACCGTGGAAGTTACCTCCTGAGATGACGTGTCCTTCTTTGGTAATGATTGGGTTATCTGTGACAGAGTTGATTTCGATTTCAACTTTTTCTTTTACGTAAGCAATAGAATCCTTGCTGGCCCCATGAATTTGAGGGATACAGCGAAGTGTATAAGGATCTTGGACCCGTTGTTGAGTCGCAACAGTGGTATTCTTGCTTCCTTCAAGAAGGTTACGGATGTTGCGAGCAGTTGCCAATTGTCCACTTTGTGGGCGGATGGTATGAAGGTCTTCTTCGAATGGACTGGTAATTCCATTGTGAACTTCCATTGAGAGAGCACCAGCGATATCAGAGAGTTTGAGCAATTGGATACCATCATAAGTCGCAAGAGCACCGATACCGGTTAGGACAGTCGTACCATTGATCAAGGCAAGCCCTTCTTTGGCAGCTAATTGGATCTTTTCAATTCCAGCACGATCTAAGGCTTCTTGACCACTGAGAAGTTCTCCTTTGTAGTAGGCGCGTCCAAGACCCAACATTGGTAAAACCATATGAGCAAGTGGTGCTAAGTCTCCAGAAGCTCCGAGAGAGCCTTTTTCAGGGATATAAGGAGTGACTCCTTTGTTGAGCAATTCTAACAGTTTTTCAACAGTTGACAGACGAATGCCAGAATAACCTTTCAAGAGTGAGTTGATACGGATCAGCATGATGGCACGAACGGCATCTTCAGGAAGTGGATCACCGAAGCCAGATGAGTGAGTCCGGATCAGATTTTCTTGCAGTTGAACAGTATCTTCTGGAGAGATGCTGACATTACAGAGGGAACCAAAGCCAGTGGTTACACCATAGACGACTCGTTTTTCCCGGACAATGTCATCAACGATTTTACGGGATGCGATAACGGCTTCTTTGGCTTGTTCATCAAGCTCACATTGGGCACCGTGCCGAGCGACAGCGATGACTTCTTCGAGTGTTAAGCTATTACCATCTAAATGAATCAATTGAGTCATATAAAACCTCCGATTATGAATAGTTGTTCTGTGGAAGTAGTGTTGTTTACTTCGGTTTGAATACCAAACATGGGCCCATTGTCTATTGATCATAAAAATTGAAAAGAGTCATAGAGAAAAGGGCTCAGGTTTGACATTCGTGGAGTCCTAGATGGGTTAGGGAGCAAAACCGAGCTTCACTCCCGTCTCTGTTCCCATCTAGTGTGTAAAGAAAATTAGTGAGGAAGGGTTTTCGATTTATGTAGTTTATCGCCGTGGAAAACAAAGTAGAGTCCACTTGCGATCACGAGACCGATGGCACCCCAAACAAAGTTCATCATGTTGTCCCCTGCAATCATCAAGATACTGATCACAACAGCTAGAACTGGGATAACAGGACCAAATGGTACTCGGAAGGTAACCTTTTTGTCTGGGTACATTTTTCTGAGTTTGATGGCTGCCAAAGCAGTTGGAATGTATTGGAAGAAACGGAAGACAACACTGAAGGTTGCTAATGTTTCGAAAGAGCCAGATAACAAGAGTAAGAAGGCGAAGATACCAGAAATGATAATGGCAATGACAGGGGCATTCTTAGAGTTTGTTTTTCCAAGCCCTTCTGGCAAGAGTTTTTCAGTTGCTAATGCGGCACCAAAACGAGGGACCATGATGGATTCACCGATGTTTAGACCGGCGATTGAAATGAGGGCTCCGTAAGAAACGAGTGGAGCTCCGATAGGGCCAATCATTTCGACAAATGCGTCTTGTACTGGTGCACCAGTTTGCATAATGCGACCACCAAGCATGGCGATTGTTCCTGCGATGATCAACATGTAGAGAACAGATACAATACTGATAGAACCTAGAATAGCGCGGGGAACGTTCTTTTCAGGGTTGCGCATTTCCCCTGCAACGATAGACATGGTTTCAAATCCGATGAAACCGTAGAAGATGTAGACGGCTGTACTAGAAATAGAACTGAAGAGGTTTGTTCCACTTTCCAATTGAAGGAAAGGTGTGAAGTTGCCCTTGCTCACGCCACCGGGAATGAAGAAGATGGCAAAGAGTGAGAAGAGGACAATTGGAATTAATTTTGCAACAGTAGCTGTCAGAGTAAACATCTTAGAGGTTTTCAGACCGGCAATGTTCATCAGACTCAAGAGAATCAGCATACCGATACTGATCGGAAGGTTGTAGCCTTCAAATGCTGGGAAGGTGATGATGAAGATCTTAGCAAATCCGGCTAACATGGCAGCCCAAGCGATAACAGTAACGGCCCAACCGAGAATCCCAACGTTAAAGCCAACGAAGTCTCCGAAAGCGGCTTTTGAGTATTGCATGGCTCCACCGTTTTTGTCGAAGTAGCCAGCTGTTTCAGCCAGACAGGCTGATAGTAGCATGACGAGAATGGCAACCCCGAACATGACAGCTAGAGAAGCTGGTCCGAGGCCAGAATAAATTTTTTGAGGAAGGAGGAAGATACCAGATCCGATTACGGCGTTGATACCGTAAAGAGTGGCACCGCTAAAGCTGAATTTCGCTTTTTCTTGTTCCTCAATCGACTGTTTATGTGCTCCGTTCATAATGTTTCTCCTTTGTGAACATTATTGTAGTCCAGTCCAGATAGCAATCGGTTGCTCCCCAGACTGATGGGGTAAAAACGTGATTGTCATCTCTTGAAGAGGAGATGCTTGTTCGATCACCAGGAGCTCGTGAGTTTGGAGAGTTTGAGAATGATTGGTTCCCCATTCGAGTGTTAGTGGACAGAGAGCGTAGATCAATTGATAGCGACTCTGACTTTTGACACTCTCTTTTGGGGATATAGCACTCATATGCCCCTGATAAGAAGGTTTGTAAATCAAATTAAAGTCTTGACAAGTCCCTTGGCTAGATACAGGATCTCCCCCATCAAAGAAGTAGCTTTGAAAGGGGTTCAAAACCACTTCTTTATGGTGATGGGTGAGCCTAATGGAGGCATTCAAGGGCATCAAGATTCGGTGGTAGCCTGTGAGATCGGTAAAGTTACTTTTTTCAACCTCTACCGTTGCAGTAGAGAGGCGGAAGTCAAAGGTCCGATCTGGATAGCTTCCTCCCTCTGGGGAGAGAAAGAGTTGGGTGGTTTGGCCACCGGACCAGGTAGAAATTTGATAATCTGCGGGGGTAAGATGAAGGAGAGTCACCATAGGACGCCTTCTTTCTTAAAAGAGACCAGTGATATTGCCGTGGGCATCGATATCAATCTTTTCACTGGCAGGAACTTTAGGTAGGCCAGGCATGGTCATAATGGTACCAGTGAGAGCTACGATGAAGCCAGCTCCGGCAGCCACCTTAAGGTTACTGATTTTAACTGTGAAATCTTTTGGTGCTCCCATTTTCTTCGCATCGTCTGAGAAGGAATATTGGGTTTTGGCCATACAGATTGGGTAGTTCGAGAAGCCAAGAGCTTCTAATTCTTTCAGTTCGCGTTTGGCCGCTGGTGTTAAGCTGATGCCTTTACCACCATAGACTTTGGTAACAATCTTGGTCAATTTTGTTTCAATGCTGTCTTCTTCGTCATAGACATAAGAGAAGTGGTTTTCTTCTTGAGCCAGTTGAATGACTTTTTCAGCCAAGTCACGACCACCAGCTCCACCTTTTGCCCAGACATCTGAAATGACCACATCTACATTGCGTTTCTTACAAGATTCATAGACAGCTTCTAGCTCTGCTTCTGTATCCAGCGGGAATTTGTTGATGGCAACGACCACTGGTAGACCATAGACTTCTTGAATGTTGGCCAAGTGTTTGTCTAGGTTTGGTAGACCATCGATCACGGCTTGGACATTTTCAGTAGCCAAGTCCGCTTTGGCAACCCCACCATGCATTTTGAGGGCACGGATGGTTGCGACGAGGACAACGGCAGCAGGTTTGAGTCCAGCCATACGGCACTTGATGTCGATGAATTTTTCAGCACCGAGGTCTGCTCCGAAGCCAGCTTCTGTCACAACATAGTCTGCATATTTGAGGGCTAGTTTAGTAGCCAGCACACTGTTACAGCCATGGGCGATATTGGCAAATGGTCCACCGTGGATGATGGCAGGAGTATGTTCTAAAGTCTGCACCAAGTTCGGATGAATGGCATCTTTGAGGACAGCTGCCATGGCACCTCCAGCCTTGAGATCTTTGGCTGTGACCGGTTGTCCTTGGTAGTTGTACCCAATAATGATGCGATCAAGACGTTCTTTGAGATCAAGGATATTTTCTGAGAGACAGAGAATGGCCATGATTTCAGAAGCCACGGTGATGTCAAAGCCATCTTCACGAGGAACTCCGTTTGTTTTTCCTTGAAGACCATCGACAATATGACGGAGTTGACGGTCGTTCATATCGACCACCCGTTTCCAGGTGATGCGACGAGAATCGATGCCCAACTCATTGCCGTGATGGATATGGTTGTCAATCAAGGCTGCAAGCAAGTTGTTGGCAATCCCAATGGCATGGAAGTCTCCGGTAAAGTGAAGGTTGATATCTTCCATTGGAACCACTTGGGCGTACCCGCCACCGGCAGCTCCACCCTTGATCCCAAAGACCGGGCCAAGAGAAGGTTCGCGGAGAGCAATGACGGCTTTTTCACCAATAGCTGAAAGAGCATCGACCAAGCCAACAGAGGTGGTTGTCTTTCCTTCTCCAGCAGGTGTTGGGGAGATGGCTGTCACGAGGATCAGCTTTCCATCTTCCTTATCCTTGAGTTGTTCCAGTTGGTTGCTATCAATTTTTGCCTTGTATTTTCCGTAGAGCGAAATATCGTCTTCGGTCAATCCAAGTTCAGCAGCGATATCGGTGATGGGCTTCATTTGGACAGAATTGGCGATTTCAATATCCGATAAAACCATAGAATCCCTTCTTTCTTTATTTTTATTTGCTAGGTTTAAGATAGACTTTCTAAAATGGTTTGGTAAATGTTATCTGCAAGATCAGAACCGGTTTGGAGAAGTTTAAGTCCCTTGCTGTAGTATTCTTGGACGAAGTCTAGATCCTTGATTCCTGAAATGTTGATCAAGACATTGAGCCAAGCCCCTTGAAGGCCAGCTTTGAGATTCAGAGCAGCTACCCCTAAGTCACTTGCCGCATTGGTGTTGGATTTGCCGACAGCTTCTTTTGTGGTTTCAAGAGCCTCGACAATGAGCTCCATCATAGAGAAAGGAGATTCAGTTGCCTGTTTCAAGGCTTGTTGCATGGCCTCACGACGAGCGGCTTTCTCTTCTTCCGTTTCTTTTGGAAGATCAAAGACAGCTGATACGACATTGAAAGCTTCTGTATCCTTGTCGATGGCTTCTAGTAATTGGTCTTGGAGGTGAGTGCTTTTTTCGTGAACCCCTTTGATGTGGTCTTCAAATTCTGCGTATTTTTTCTTTCCAATGGTCAGTTCACAGACCATTTTTGTAAGGGAAATCCCATTCGCAGCGGATAGGGCAGCAGCAGAACCACCACCTGGAGCTGGAGCATCCGAACCAAGGACCTTGGCAAACTCTGTAATACTTAAGTCAACTAGTTTCATAGATCCCCTTTCTAACCCAACAAGTGATTTTCCAAGACTTGTTTGCTGTAGTCAAAGTCTTCTAATTGCAAGTAGTATTCAGCTGAGTCGATCAAAGCCTTAGCAGGAGCAAGTCCGATGAGTTCTGTTCCGATGATTCGAACCCCGTAGCGTTGTGCTTCGAAACGAACGGTTTCAACGACACGATACAATGGGAATTGTTCCAAGTTGACCATGTTGATAGAGACTTGGGCGATGTTACGATCTTCTAGCATGACACCGATCGCTTTACAGTATTTGTATCCACCGCTTGATCCACGAATGATTTTAGAAATTTTATTGGCAATATCTAGGTCGTCTGTGTCAAGGTTAATATTGAAAGCAACGAGTGGCATACGGACACCAACGGCTGTAACCCCTGCAGTTGGGTGAATCTTGCGTTCGCCGTAGTCTGGCTTCCAGTCTTCTTCCAACAATTTTTCTGGCATTCCTTCAAATTGTCCTTTGCGCACTTTAGCCAAGTTTTTCCGTTCTGGGCGAGTTGCAGCATCTTCATAAAGGAAGATTGGAATACCTAATTCGCGATTGATGCGTTCGGCCACTTTGTTAGCGATTTCAACGCATTCTGCTGTAGTGATATCTTTGACAGGAACGAATGGACAAACGTCTGTTGCCCCCATCCGAGGGTGTTCGCCTTCGTGCTTGGTCATATCGATATTTTCAGATGCATATTTCACCAATTGGAAAGCTACTTCTTGAATGCTTTCTTCATCCCCAACGAGTGTAAAGACGCTGCGGTTGTGGCTAGCATCAGACGAGTAGTCTAATAATGTGACACCTGGGATGCTTTTTGCTGTGGCTACCAATCCGTCGATCACAGCCTGATTGCGTCCTTCAGAAAAGTTTGGAATACACTCAACAATTTTTGCCATATAATTACCTCTTTTTATAGGAGAAGTGGGGAGGAGGAGTCTTTGCATTTTCCTCCCCTTTCTCAGATTTTTATTTTTTGATATTAAAACAATTTTTGAACCGCATCTTTGACCAAATCATCGTCTGCAAGATAAGGAATAGTGATGTGGTCTGTTCCTGCATGGAGACGGTTGTATTCGATCGCTGTTTCAATAGCATGATCGTTCCGTGCCCAGTTCCGACGAGCAACCCCGCCCATGGTATCCCATGAAATAGCAGATTTGATAATTTCATCGATTCGGTGACTACCGTCTAGAACGAGACCAAATCCTCCGTTGATAGCTTTACCGATACCAGTACCACCACCATTGTGGAGAGCAACAAGACTCATACCGCGAGCAGCGTTACCGGCGTAACATTGAACCGCCATGTCACAAGTAACGTTTGATCCATCTTTGATGTTTGATGTTTCACGGAATGGAGCATCTGTACCAGATACGTCGTGGTGGTCACGTCCGATCATGACTGGTCCAATCTTGCCTTGGCGAATGAGTTCATTGAATTTCAAAGCAATGTTGACACGGCCCATACAATCTTGGTAGAGGATACGAGCTTGGGTACCAACCACCAATTGGTTCTTCTCAGCATCGCGAATCCAGTTGTAGTTATCGCGGTCTTGGTAGCGACGAGTTGGATCGATCGCTTCCATTGCTGCGTGGTCAGTTGCAATCAAGTCTTCGTGTTTACCGCTGAGGCAGACCCAACGGAATGGACCATAACCATAGTCAAAGAGCATAGGTCCCATGATATCTTCTACATAAGATGGCCAAATGAAGCCGTCCTTGTCATCCAAACCATTCTTAGAAATTTCCTTGATGCCTGAGTCGTAAACGGATTTCATGAAGGCATTACCATAGTCGAAGAAGTAGGTGCCTTTAGCCGTCAAATCTTTAATCACTGCGAAGTGACGAGCCAAGGTTTCATCGACCAAACGATGGAAGGTTTCTTTGTCTTCTGCCAACAAACGTGTCCGTTCTTCAAAGCTGATACCAACTGGGCAATAGCCACCATCATAGACGTTGTGGCAAGAGGTTTGGTCAGACAAGAGATGAACGTGCACTTGGTGTTCATTGACATATTCGAGCAAGTCTACGATATTACCATGGTAGGCAATCGAAGTTGATTCACCAGCTTCCAGTGCTGCTTGAGCTAATTTTACAGCTTCTTCCGCACTGTCGGTCACTTGGCTAATCCAACCTTGAGAGTGGCGCGTTTCGATCCGAGAGCGGTCGACTTCAGCGACAATGGCAACCGCTTTTGCAATTTCAGCTGCTTTCCCTTGAGCGCCGCTCATCCCACCGAGACCAGATGAAATAAAGAGTTTACCAGTTAAGTCGCCATCATCAGGCACACCGAGTTTAAGACGTCCAGCATTAAGAAGGGTGTTAAAGGTACCGTGAACGATCCCTTGAGGTCCGATGTACATCCAGCCACCAGCCGTCATCTGACCGTAGTTGGTAACGCCCATTTCTTCAGCGATTTCCCAGTCGTGCATATTGTCATATTCACCAATCAAGAGACCGTTAGTAATGACGACACGAGGAGCTTCTGGTTTCGATTTGAAGAGGCCTAGAGGGTGACCAGATTCAACCACCAAGGTTTGGTCTTCTGTCATGACTTCCAAGTATTTCTTGATCAAGTTGTACTGCATCCAGTTGGCGCAGACAGATCCTGTTTCCCCATAAGTGACCAATTCATATGGATAAAGGGCAATTTCAAAGCTCAAGTTGTTGTCGATCATGACCTGCATAGCCTTAGCAGCAGTGCATTTTCCTTTGTACTCATCGATTGGTTTTCCGTAGATCCGATCTTTTGGACGGAAGCGATAGCCATAGATCCGACCGCGAGTTCTCAGTTCTTCCAGAAATTCTGGGATCAACTCTTGGTGGAATTTTTTAGGAATGTAACGCAAAGCATTTTTAAGGGCAATTTCAGTCTGAGCTTGCGTTAAGCGGAAGCCTCTATCAGGTGCACGACGGATGCCTTCTTGAAAAGTCGCCTTTTCAGGTAGGACATCAAAGTCAAGTTTGACAGACATAGCAGCTGCAATTTCTTTCTCGTCTATAAATGACATAGCAGAACCCTCCTTATAGTTGGACTGTGAATTTATATTTTCTTTATTGTATCGAAGAAACGTCAATAAAGAGTCAAAAAAAAATATAATCTTTAATAAAGCAAAAAAAAATGAGGGAAAAACTTTTTGACTTTTTTTTGACGCTTTTCCTGTAGAATTGTAAAATGAATAACAATGGAAATAGAAAGGAATGTTTCATATGTCTGCTGATATCCTATTAACCCACTTTAACCAATTGTTTTGTCCGAATGATCTGGGTCATCCTCTCTATGGCAAGGAGATGGCAGAAGCGCAAATCCTTTCCGATGCTTATATCGCTATTAAGGATGGAAAAATTCTTGCAGTTGGGACAGGTCAACCAGATCCAGAACTGATTGATGACCATACGGAAGTGAAATCCTGTGAAGGAAAAGTTGCGACTCCTGGCCTGATTGACTGCCATACCCACTTGGTCTATGGAGGTAGTCGTGAACATGAATTTGCGAAAAAATTAGCGGGTGTTTCTTACTTAGACATCCTCGCCCAAGGCGGTGGAATTCTGAGCACGGTTCGGGCGACACGGGAAGCTTCTTTTGACAATCTCTATGACAAGTCCAAACGACTGTTGGATTACATGTTGCGTCATGGGGTGACTACTGTCGAAGCCAAGAGTGGCTATGGTTTGGATTGGGAAACTGAAAAACGCCAGTTGGATGTTGTGGCTGCATTGGATCGGGATCATGAAATTGATCTGGTATCAACCTTTATGGCAGCCCATGCGATTCCCACAGAGTACAAGGGCCGTTCCCAAGAATATTTAGATCTCATTGTGGAGCAAATGCTTCCCAAAGTGAAGGAAGAAAAGCTAGCTGAGTTCTGTGATATCTTCTGTGAAAAAGGTGTCTTTACAGCAGATGAATCTCGCTATCTTCTTTCAAAGGCTAAGGAGATGGGCTTCAAGCTACGGATCCATGCCGATGAAATCGAATCCATTGGTGGTGTTGATGTGGCGGCTGAATTGGAATCTACTAGTGCAGAACACTTGATGGTGATTACCGATGAAGGCATTCAAAAATTAGCTGCAGCAAAAGTGATTGGAAATCTTTTGCCTGCTACAACCTTCAGCCTCATGGAAGATACCTATGCACCGGCTCGTAAGATGTTGGACGCTGGGATGGCCATCACCCTAACAACGGACAGCAATCCAGGGTCTTGTCCAACAGCCAATCTCCAGTTTGCCATGCATCTGGGTTGCTTCATGATGCGCCTAACTCCAGTAGAAATTCTCAATGCAGTGACCATCAATGCAGCCTATTCAGTAGATCGTGCTAAAACAATCGGCTCTTTCGATGTTGGCAAACAGGCTGACATTACCATCTTTGATGCACCAAATCTAGATTATCTCTTCTATTTCTTTGCGACAAATCTAGTGACAGATGTCTACAAGAAAGGTCAAAAAGTCATTTAACCTACTCCATTTCATTTGGGACTTTGCTGGTTTGCAAAAATCAGCAAAGTCTTTTTTTAAAACCTATCCCTGTAGGGAATGGAACCACTTTAGTGGGAAATTAAAATTTGACGTTCAAAGAATATTTTTCTTACTTTCTGATGTACAAAAAGGGAAATTCTTGATAGAATAGAAGTAATATTGAATATTTTCTTCAATATCATCTGTTTGTCGTGAAAACAGATTGTTTAAACTATTGATCAAACGAACAGGTTGTTCAACAGACCTGTCTAGAAATTGTGAGGAGACAAGATGACTGTCGATTATAACAGCAAAGCTTACTTGGATAAAGTAGACGCTTGGTGGCGTGCAGCCAACTACATTTCAGCTGCTCAAATGTACTTAAAAGATAACCCGTTGTTGAAGCGCGAAGTCGTTGAAAACGACTTGAAGGCTCACCCAATCGGACACTGGGGAACTGTACCAGGGCAAAACTTTATCTATGCTCACTTGAACCGTACCATCAACAAATATGACTTGGATATGTTCTACATTGAAGGACCAGGTCACGGTGGACAGGTAATGGTATCGAACTCTTACTTAGATGGTTCTTATACTGAATTGAATCCAAACATCCCACAAAATGAAGAAGGTTTCAAACACTTGTGTAAGATCTTCTCATTCCCAGGAGGAATTGCTTCTCACGCTGCGCCTGAAACACCAGGATCTATCCACGAAGGTGGAGAACTTGGTTATGCCCTTTCTCACGCTGCAGGTGCTGTATTGGATAATCCAGATGTGATTGCTGCCACAGTTATCGGTGACGGTGAAGGAGAAACAGGTCCATTGATGGCTGGTTGGTTGTCAAATACCTTCTTGAACCCAGTCAACGATGGGGCTATCCTTCCAATCTTCTACCTCAACGGTGGGAAGATCCACAACCCAACCATCTTCGAACGCAAAACAGACGAAGAATTGGCCCTCTTCTTTGAAGGTCTTGGTTGGAAACCAATCTTTGCGAATGTCACTGCAATTTCAGAAGACCACGAAACTGCCCACGCTTTGTTCGCTGAAAAATTGGACGAAGCAATTGAAGAAATCAAGAAAGTCCAAGCAGAAGCTCGTAAAGGTTCTGCTGAAGAAGCAACTCAACCAGTATACCCTGTCTTGATTGCTCGTATCCCTAAAGGTTGGACTGGTCCAAAAGCATGGGAAGGCACACCAATCGAGGGTGGATTCCGTGCGCACCAAGTGCCAATCCCAGTAGATGCTCACCACATGGAGCATGTTGATGCTCTTCTTTCATGGTTGGAATCTTACCGTCCAGCTGAATTGTTCGACGAAACTGGTAAACTAGTTCCTGAAATTGCTGAAATTGCACCAAAAGGTGACCGTCGCATGGCGATGAACCCAATCACAAATGCTGGTGTGATCAAACCAATGAACACAGCTGATTGGAAGAAACATGCCCTTCAATTCAACACACCAGGTGAAATCATGGCTCAAGACATGATCGAATTTGGTAAGTATGCGGCAGACTTGGTAGATGCGAACCCAGATAACTTCCGTATCTTCGGTCCAGACGAAACCAAATCAAACCGTCTTCAAGAAGTCTTCACTCGTACAAGCCGTCAATGGTTAGGACGTATGAAACCAGACTACGATGAAGCCTTGAGCCCTGCTGGTCGTGTCATTGACTCTCAATTGTCAGAGCACCAAGCAGAAGGAATGCTTGAAGGATATGTCTTGACAGGTCGTCATGGATTCTTCGCTTCTTATGAATCCTTCCTTCGTGTTGTAGATTCTATGATCACTCAACACTTCAAATGGTTGCGTAAGTCTAAGACACATACAACATGGCGTAAAAACTACCCAGCCTTGAACTTGATTGCAACTTCAACTGTCTTCCAACAAGACCACAATGGTTACACTCACCAAGATCCAGGTATCTTGACTCACTTGGCTGAGAAAACTCCTGAATATATCCGTGAGTACTTGCCAGCAGATACCAATAGCTTGCTTGCAGTGATGGATGAAGCCTTCAAGGGAGAAGATGTGATCAACTTGATCGTTTCTTCAAAACACCCACGTCCTCAATTCTACTCAGCAGCTGAAGCAGAAGAATTGGTTCGTGAAGGATACAAGGTGATCGATTGGGCTTCAACTGTTTCAGCAGATGAAGAACCAGATCTTGTTATTGCAGCTGCAGGTACAGAGCCAAACTTAGAAGCTCTTGCAGCCATCACAATCTTGCACAAAGCCTTCCCAGAATTGAAGATCCGCTTTGTCAACGTTATCGACATCTTGAAATTGCGTCACCCATCCGTTGATGCGCGTGGACTTTCAGATGAAGAGTTCGACAAAGTCTTCACAACTGATAAACCAGTCATCTTTGCCTTCCATGGTTATGAAGGCATGATCCGTGATATCTTCTTCAACCGTCACAACCATAACTTGCGCGTGCATGGTTACCGTGAAAACGGGGATATCACTACACCATTTGATATGCGTGTGATGTCTGAGTTGGATCGCTTCCACTTGGCACAAGATGCAGCTAATGCAGCTCTTGGAGATGCAGCAAGCGCATTTGCAGCGAAGATGGATGAAACAATCGCCTTCCACCATGACTACATCCGTGAAAACGGAGACGACATTCCAGAAGTTCAAAACTGGAAATGGGAAAACGTGAATAAATAAGAAAAGAGAGTGGGACAGAAATCGGTAATTCGTTAGAATTCGATTTCGTCGTCCCACCTCCGCACAGTTGAGTAGGGCTGTAAAAGCTGATGAAATCAGTGTAGTAGAGCCCACTCAACCACTGCGTCTTGCTCGACAATCCAAAAATAATTGAGAGGCTAGGACTTTTGTCCCAGCCTCTTTTGTGAGGAACAGCAAGTAACAAAAGGAAGAGACTGAAAATAGATGTTCGGAAATCAAGCGTTTTCCGATAAAATTGTAAGAGTTTCCAGGAAAATATTGAAGTAAAACCGAAAAAATAGTAAAATGGAAGAGCTGATTGCAGCAAATCAACTGTTCTGCGTTCTCCTTTTTGGAGAAGTGTTCTACATTAGAAAATGGAGTATTCTATGAAGAAAAAAATTATCTTGAAAAGCAGTATCCTAGCGGTCGCTGCGGGTCTTAGTGTTTTCGCGATCAATAGCGTTTTCGCAGACGAATTACCCGTGCAGTTCATGGGCGTCAATGACTTCCACGGTGCCTTGGAACAAACAGGTACAGCTCGTTTAGAAGGCGAAACTGTGAAAAACGCAGGAACAGCCCCACTTTTGGCAACCTATTTGAACGATTCGCAAAAAGACTTTGAAACGGAGAATGCCGGAACGCCAAATGCCAGCATCCGTGTGCAAGCTGGAGATATGGTCGGAGCTAGTCCAGCCAACTCTGCCCTCCTTCAAGATGAACCAACTGTAAAAGTATTCAATGAAATGAACTTTGAATACGGAACTCTTGGTAATCACGAGTTTGACGAAGGACTTGGTGAATTCAACCGGATCATGAAGGGAGAAGCCCCAACACCTGGTCAATTCAATAAGATTGTCGATGAGTATCCTCATGAAGCTTCTAAACAAGAAGTCGTGATTGCCAACTTGGTCGACAAGGATACCAACAAAATCCCATTTGACTGGAAACCTTATACCATCAAAGAAATCCCAGTCAATGACAAGACCGTTAAGGTCGGATTTATCGGGGTTGTTACGACAGAATTCCCAAATCTTGTTTTGCGTAAAAATCATGAACAATACCGTGTTTTGGATGAAGCAGAATCGATTGCCAAATATGCGCGTGAATTAAATGACCAAGGAGTTCATGCTATCGCTGTCTTGGCCCACGTTGCTGCCACTAGTAAGAATGGTGTAGCAGAAGGTCCTGCTGCAGACATGATTAAAAAATTAAACCAAATCTATCCTGAAAACTCAGTGGATATCGTCTTTGCAGGTCACAACCACCAATATACAAACGGGATGGTTGGAAATACCTTGATCGTTCAAGGTACGTCTCAAGGGAAAGCCTACTCGGATGTCCGTGGAGTCCTAGATACAGATACAGCTGACTTTGTTAAAGCTCCAACTGCTAAAATTATTGCAGTAGATCCATCTAAAGGCAAAGCAAAAGATGCCAAGGTTCAAGCGATCATCGATGATGCCAATACGACGGTTAAAAAAGTAACAGAAGCAAAAATCGGTACAGCAGACAAGGCTGAAAATATTACCCGTGAATTGAATGCACAAAAAGAAAGTGCTGTTGGAGATTTGGTTACAGCAGCGCAACTAGATATTGCCAAAAAATCAGGTTATCCAGATGTTGACTTTGCCTTCACCAATAATGGAGGAATCCGTGCAGACCTCGTGGTGAAACCAGACGGAACAGTCACTTGGGGTGCAGCTCAAGCAGTACAACCATTTGGAAATATCCTCCAAGTAGTCGAAATTACCGGAGACCAAATTTATAAAGCTTTGGACCAACAATATGATGAGAAAGAACTTTACTTCTTGCAAATGGCAGGGATCAAGTACACCTATACGAAACCAGCCGATGCAACGGAAGAAAATCCTTATAAGGTCGTGAAAGCTTACAAGGCAGACGGAACCGAAATTGATCGCAACAAGACCTACAAGGCGATTATCAACGACTTCTTGTATGGTGGCGGAGATGGCTTCTCAGTCTTCCGTGATACAAAATTGATCGGTGCGATTAATCCGGATACTGAAGTCTTTATCCAATACATCGAAGATGTGAATAAGGCAGGGAAAAAGTTGTCTGCTTCAATCTTGGGCAACAAGACCTTTGTGGAAAAAGTGGAAGAAGAAACACCTACTCCAGAACCACAACCAACTCCTCAACCACAACCGGAACCACAGCCAGCGCCAGTTGATCCAGTAAGTCCTGTAAATCCAGTTCATCCTGTAGCTCCAGTAACTCCTGCTACCCCAACTACCCCAACTCCACAACCTGAAGGCCCAGTAACTCCAGCTCAACCAGCTGCAAGCGAAACAAAAGAAGTGGCAACAAACAAACCAGTCGCTGTCACTTATCATACGGGTGGTCAAGCAGAAGTAGCTGCTACACCAGCAACTGGTCTTCCAAAAACAGGTCAAGATGAATTGGCATCAACAGTCCTTAGCCTCTTTGGTATGACCTCATTAGCTTTAGCAGGCTTTGTAGCCAGCAAAAAACGTGAAGGTTAAGTCGTTCATCCGTTAACTTACCTTAAAAAACGTCCGTTCTATAAAGAAACGGACGTTTTTGATGTCTTAGGCTGTTTTCTCCACCCAGACACTGCGGACAAAGAAGAGGCTAATCAGAGCTAGTGCTAGAAAGGCAACACCAATGTAATAATAGGGTTGATCCATTGTAGTAGATCGACCAGAGAGGTTAACAATCCCTCGGTAGAGGGCTCCGGCTGTGAGCGTAGCCACTCCTGAATTCCAAAGATTGAGGCTCAGGCGAGAGAAGCCTTTCACCATCAACTGTAGAAGCACTAGTAGGGCGCCACCGATCAAAGGAATCAAGAAGAGGTAGTGCATGAAGGCAGAGGTTTCGCCAAAACTAAAGTGTTCGTAGATACGACTTCCGACAAAGAAGAAAGCCGAGATAAGAATGTACCATAGGATGGTCTTTTTCAAGCGTTTTTTGATAGGATTAGTAACCGATGTAGACAATGTCACTCACCGCCCTTTCTGAGATAGTACCATTTGTTGTTGGTTTGTTAATAACTTGGCCATTGAAGTAAAGTGTAGAAGATCCACCCCCATCCAGGTTGTAGGCTGTTTTAACGCCATAAGACTTCATCACTTCGGCTAATTGGTAGAGAGATAGCCCTTCACTTTCTGAAGTCCGTCCATCTGACACGATGATAATGTAGTGATTTTCATCGATGATTCCAATCGCTGTCCGTGGATTAGACGCCATAGATTGCCCGACCTCTGAGTTGGTATCGACGGTAATTTCTCCATTTTCAACTAAGGAAGGACCGAAAGCGAGGAGATTGACGACCCCGTCTTTGACCAATTGATCCGCTGAGATCTCATCTTCATAGATAATTTTGAAGGATCCATCCTTGTAAATGGCTAGGTCACCATTGCTTGAATCTTCCCGAACGGTATCACGGTAGACCACTCCATTTCGGATGACGTATCCTGTACTGTTAGCCCCGTAATAGTCACCATTCACTGCTAGAATGGCACTGTTGTTGGCAGCTGTGACAGAGGTCTTAGCCGTCACGTTGGTTCCGTAAGTATTTTGTGCAAAGGCTGTTTTGAGGTAGTCAGATGAGCTGACTGTGATATCTGCAATGTAAACCTGGGTATTTTCAACCGTTTTTTCTGTTAGGCTTACCTGGATATTGTCATCTGAATAGCTAGTATCAGTCGTTGTAGCCGATGCAGCTGCTTTTTTGGCTGCCTTGGTGTCCGTAGTCGTAGCTTTTACGGTTTGGATGGCATCGGATAAGACAAAGGTCTTGAGCATAGAGTAGCTAAAACTGCTGGTCAAAAGAAGGCCAAAGCAGGCAGCATAGGTGTAGGATTTTTTAAAGAATTTCATGGTGGGTAGCAGTCCTTTCTTTGAAGATCACTTTTTTCTGGATCACCCATGAGACCAGAAAGAGGAGGAAGCCGACGACAATCTTACTGATCAGGAGATTGAGCCCGAAAGCAGTATAGAAGAGTCGAATCAAGAGCGTATCGAGAATAAAGAGGCCAAGAGCTAGACCAAAGTAGCCACTTCCGGTTTTAGCAACACTGTCTTTATTCTTAAAGACCAGGTGCTTATTGGTCGAGTAGTTAAAGATGGAACTCGTCACACGAGCGATCCCATTCGCTAGGAGAATACGTAGACTAATGGGCACGGCCATCATCACGAAGAGGAAGAAGGCGTAGACCAGATAGTCTACGATAAAACTACTTAGAGAGGAGAGGGCAAATTTAAACATGTCCTTGTAGATCATGAGGCCATCTCGGATAGGTCGGAAGTGGGAACCTTCATTGTCATTGATGTAGACTGTTTCAATCGGAACTTCTAGGATGGGGAAGGACTTGCTTGCTGCGAGGAGAACATTCATTTCATATTCATAACGCTGACCGTCAACCTCAAGCATGAAAGGCAAGAGATTCGTAGTGAAAGCCCGTAAGCCCGTTTGGGTATCGCTGACCGCCACCCCTGTTTGTTGCTTAAACAAGAAACGAGTCAATTTATTTCCGAAAGCAGAACGCAAAGGAACTTTTCCAGAGAAGGCGCGGGCTCCTAGAATAAGTGTTCCAGGATGCTCTTGAGATTGGTTAACAACCCTGAAAATATCCCAAATTTTGTGCTGACCGTCTGCATCAGCTGTAACAATGCTTCCATAGGTGCCTCTTTCTAGGATGTAGGCATAAGCAGTCTTGAGTGCTTGTCCTTTTCCTTGGTTGTGCTCATGAGTCAGAACTGTCGCAAGACCCTCTAATTTGTCAAAGATCACTTTCTTGTCAGCGTCACTCCCATCGTCGATGACGATGATGTGGAGATCGCTCTTAGCGTGAACCAAGCGAACCAGTTTGACAAGATTCAGATCCGGTTGATAGGCGGGGATGATAAGATAATTCATAATCGTTCCTCGTTTCTTGAGATTTGTTGTAGCTAGTATAAAGACTCAAGCTTAAAGCTAACTGATATCAGTTTTCTTTAAGGAAAGGAGAGGAAGAGTGGGAATAGTTTCTTCTATAAAATGTCATTTTTTAGGACATTTCTTTCTTTTTTCTCGAAGGGGACGTCCAGAATCATTTTTTAAATCCTAAAGATAATTCTTGCCTTTGTTCGCAAAGTCTGGTATAATAGTTTCTTGTGAGTAAACCTCACTTACCCCTTGCAAAGACAGGGGGTCATTAGTCCAAAAGGAGGAACATTATCAATGGCTAAATACGAAATTCTTTATATTATTCGTCCAAACATTGAAGAAGAAGCTAAAAACGCTTTGGTAGCACGTTTCGATTCTATCTTGACTGACAACGGTGCAACTGTTGTTGAATCAAAAGATTGGGAAAAACGTCGTCTTGCATACGAAATCCAAGATTTCCGTGAAGGACTTTACCACATCGTAAACGTTGAAGCGAACGACGCTGTAGCTCTTAACGAGTTCGACCGTCTTTCAAAAATCAACGGTGACATTCTTCGTCACATGATCGTAAAAGTTGACGCGTAAGAAATCATCAGAGGTGACTTATGATTAACAATGTTGTACTTGTCGGTCGTATGACCCGTGATGCTGAACTTCGCTACACTCCAAGCAATCAAGCAGTTGCTACTTTCAGCCTAGCTGTCAACCGCAACTTCAAGAGTCAAAATGGAGAGCGCGAAGCCGATTTCATCAACTGTGTGATCTGGCGTCAGCAAGCAGAAAACTTAGCTAACTGGGCTAAGAAAGGTGCTTTGATTGGGATTACCGGTCGCATTCAAACACGTAATTACGAAAACCAGCAAGGTCAACGTGTTTATGTCACTGAAGTCGTAGCAGACAGCTTCCAACTATTGGAAAGCCGTGCAGCACGCGAAGGGCATGCAGGTGGTGGTTATTCATCAGGCAACGGTGGTTTTGCTGGAAATGCAACCCCAAGCTTTGGTGGATCTGAACCAAGCAATGCAGCGCCAAACTTTGGTCGTGAAGAAAATCCATTTGGAGCGAATCCAATGGATATCTCAGACGACGATCTTCCATTCTAAGAATGGGTTTAACGAATTAAAACTATAAAGGAGAATTAAACATGGCTCAACAACGTCGTGGCGGATTCAAACGCCGTAAAAAAGTTGATTACATCGCAGCAAACAAAATCGAATATGTCGATTACAAAGATACTGAGCTTCTTAGCCGTTTCGTTTCAGAACGTGGGAAAATCCTTCCTCGTCGTGTAACTGGAACTTCAGCGAAGAACCAACGTAAAGTAACAACAGCTATCAAACGCGCTCGCGTAATGGCTTTGATGCCTTTCGTAAACGAAGATTAAAAAAGAGGTCCAGTGGACCTCTTTTTCACGAGCTTGAAAATAAAAAAGCGAGTAAGACCCTAACGGGTCTTTTTTTGCGAGCATAGAAATGTGATAGTGAGTTAGGTCCGGTGGACCTCTTTGACCTTTCCCTAGCTCTAATCGTGTTATAATGTGGGAAGAAATGTATCAAGGAGGGAACCATGAAGGAAGGTGTAATCATCAGGAGGATGATAAAGGCAGATATTGAGCACATATCTCAAGCCTTTATCCACCAAGGGTGGCCGGGTAGAAAGGATATCTTGACCAGCTATTTTCAGGATCAGGAGAACGGAGAAAGGGACGTACTAGTAGCTGAGTCGGATGGATTTGCGGCAGGTTATATCACTATATTGCCTGCTGCAAAGCACGGCCCTTTCGTGGGAGTCTATCCTGAACTATCTGATTTTAATGTTTTTGAGCCATTTAGAAATCGAGGAATTGGGAATCAACTCTTAGAAGAGGCAGAAAAAAGAGTCTGGCTACTATCAGAGATTGTTACTTTAGGGGTTGGTTTACACTCGGGTTATGGCCCAGCTCAAAGAATGTATGTCAAACAGGGCTATATCCCAGATGGATCTGGGGTTTGGTTTAGGGATCACCCCTTGGCCCCTTACAGTTCTTGTGAAAACAATGATGATTTAGTCCTCTATTTTTCAAAAAGGTTGAACAAGGAAATACAGTAAAACAAAAACGGATGAAAACTTCATCCGTTTCTTTTTAGCGTCGAGTTGCAGGTGCTGTGCTCGAACTTTTAATATTAAAGCGTTTCTTGAGGTAGAAGCGAAGGACAAGCGCTAGAGCTCCTAAAACGATGGCAAAAACATCTGGAATAGTTGGGTTGAGGACTTGTGGAAGTAATGAGGTAAAGGACAAGACGATGACCCAAAGGAACATGACTCCAACAAGAATCGGCATGGATTTCCAAAGAGAGGGACGCTCACTGCGATCTTTTGTGCCATCCATATACTGATAGAAGAAGTAGTACATGAGATACAAGAGCAGAGCCCCTGTCAAACTTCCAAGGATCAAGGTGATCAAACCATAGCCAGTACGACGCGGTGCAACCAAGTTCATAAAGGCGCTAATCGCAGCAAAAACACCAAAGATAAAGAGGAAGGAATCCAAAATCATGAGAGAGGGAGCATCGTTTAATTTCGGATGCTCTTTTTCATAGCGTTCTTTCTCGCTGAAAGAATTCGCCCAAACAGTTGGAGCACCAAAAAGGGTCCGTGCCGGAATTCCTTTTCCTTGGTTTTCATGGATAGCTGGTAAAATTTCTTGGATGAGGCTTTCTGCTTCTTCCTCTGTCTTTCCGTTTTCAAGCAATTGGTGTTTGGCGATGCGAACGAATTCTTGATTTTTTTTACTTAATTGAGTTAAATCAAATTGAGACATAAATACTCCTTAGTGTTATTAGTAGGTGTTAGAACCATTTTTTATGGATGAGGTAGACGACGAGAGACCCGGTCAGGGCAAAGGCGATGAAAATGATCAGCCAGAAGGCATGGGGCTCGCCGTTGAGCGGAAGCTCATTGTCCTTGAAGTTCATCCCGTAGGCCGAAAAGATCATGGTCGGAATGGACATGACAATGGTAACGAGGGCCAGGGTCTTCATGATGTTGTTCTGGTTGTTGGAGATGATCGATGCGAAGGTATCGGTCATGGAGTGCAGGATATTTCCATAAATGTCTGCCATCTCGATGGCCTGCTGGGTTTCGATCAAGGTATCTTCCAACAGATCCTCGTCTTCTAGGTATTTCTTGATGTTACTAGTAGCACTGGTCAATTTCTTGATCACGCGCTCATTGGTTTTTAGAGAGGCCTTAAAGTAGACGATGGTTTTCTCCAGCTCCATCAACTCAATCAGCTCTTCATTACGCGTTGATTTGTGCAATTGGCTTTCAATCTGCTCGCTTTTGCGATCCAAGGTACGAAGCGCAGACAAGTAGAGTTCAGCGTTGCGATAGAGGATCTGAAAGATAAAGCGCGACCGCATAAAGGTATAGAAATTCCGCAAGCGTCGGTGGATAAAGATATCAAGAAGTGGCAATTTCTCCAAGCAAGTCGTGATGATAGCTTCTTCTGTCAGGATAATCCCTAGCGGAATGGTCACGTAGTAGGTCTGATTGTTCCGCTCTTCCTTGATGGGAACGTCGACGATGATCAAGGTGTATTCATCTTCGATGGTCATACGGGACATTTCTTCCGCATCGAGTGGTGCCCGCAAGTCTGCAATATCGATATTAAAAGCAGAGGCGATTTCCATCGATTCACTTTGAGAAGGGTTCACAAGGTTGATCCAGCTACCAGGTTCCAGCGTCTCTATTTCCTTAAATTCAGTCGTTGTCGATAAAAAGACCTGTTTCATGGTGCCTCCCCTTGTTTTTTTACACCTTAACATTATATCAGAAAAAGGACGGTTTTGGATAAAAGAATACTAAAAAATTTGTTATAATGGAGGTTAACAAAAAGGTGATTAGAGTAAGAACATGCAAGATAAAATTGTCATTCATGGGGCACGCGCCCATAATTTAAAAAATATAGACGTGGAAATTCCACGGGACAAATTAGTTGTGGTGACGGGTTTGTCTGGTTCTGGAAAGTCCAGTCTGGCCTTTGATACCCTCTATGCAGAAGGCCAGCGCCGCTATGTGGAGAGCTTATCGGCCTATGCCCGGCAGTTCTTGGGAAATATGGAAAAACCAGATGTGGACTCCATTGACGGCTTGAGTCCAGCCATTTCCATCGACCAAAAAACGACCAGTAAAAACCCCCGTTCTACAGTGGGAACGGCAACAGAGATCAATGACTACCTGCGCTTGCTCTATGCGCGTGTAGGGACGCCTTATTGTATCAATGGGCATGGAGCGATTACAGCTTCTTCGGTTGAGCAAATTGTCGATCAAGTCTTAGAATTACCAGAGCGCCAGCGCCTGCAAATTCTAGCTCCCATTATCCGCAAGAAAAAAGGCCAGCACAAGAATATCATTGAAAAGGTGCAAAAAGACGGCTATGTCCGGGTGAGGGTCGATGGTGAGATCTATGATGTGACAGAGGTTCCAGAACTATCTAAAAGCAAGCAGCACACGATTGAAGTGGTGGTGGACCGAATCGTGATCAAAGAGGGCATTCGCTCGCGGCTCTTTGATTCGATTGAAGCAGCCCTTCGGATTGCGGATGGTTATGTGGTGATTGATACCATGGATGGCAAGGAGCTACTCTTTTCTGAGCATTATGCTTGTCCAGTCTGTGGCTTTACCGTTCCTGAATTAGAGCCCCGCCTCTTTTCTTTCAATGCGCCTTTCGGATCTTGTCCAGACTGTGATGGGCTGGGCATTAAGCTAGAGGTGGACTTGGATTTGGTGGTGCCAGATGATCGCTTAACCCTTCGCGAAGGAGCACTCGCTCCTTGGAATCCGATCTCTTCCAACTACTATCCACAGATGTTGGAGCAGGCTATGATCCATTTTGGCGTTGATATGGACCGACCTTTTTCCGATCTTTCTCAAGAAGAAAAGGACTTGGTCCTCTATGGTTCAAACGGGAAGGAATTCCACTTCCACTATGAAAATGAGTTTGGTGGAGTTCGGGATATCGAAATTCCTTTTGAAGGGGTCGTAAACAACATTCACCGTCGTTTCCGTGAGACCAATAGTGATTTCACTCGCAATCAAATGCGCTCTTATATGAACGAATTGACCTGTGCGACCTGCCATGGCTACCGCCTCAATGACCAGGCTCTTTCTGTTCGTGTCGGCGGGGAGAAGGGGATGCATATCGGGGAAGTGTCAGATCTATCGATTGCGGACCACTTAAAAGCCGTAGATCAGTTGATCTTAACAGACAATGAAGCTACGATTGCAAGACCGATCCTAAAAGAGATCAAGGATCGCTTGACCTTCTTAAACAATGTGGGGCTCAATTACTTGACCTTGTCACGATCTGCTGGGACCTTATCAGGTGGAGAAAGCCAGCGCATTCGCTTGGCAACCCAGATCGGTTCCAACCTCTCTGGTGTCCTTTACATCTTGGATGAGCCGTCTATCGGCCTCCACCAAAGGGACAATGACCGCCTGATCGCCAGTCTCAAGAAGATGCGCGATTTAGGCAACACCTTGATCGTCGTCGAACATGATGAAGATACCATGAGAGAGGCAGACTACCTGATCGACGTCGGCCCAGGTGCCGGTGTCTTTGGGGGAGAGATCGTTGCAGCAGGAACTCCAAAGCAGGTAGCACGCAACAGCAAATCCATCACTGGCCAGTATTTGTCCGGCAAGCGCAAGATTCCGGTTCCGACAGAGCGCCGTTCGGGGAATGGTCGCTATATTGAAATTACGGGGGCCAGTGAGAATAACTTACAAGACATCACAGCACGCTTTCCTCTAGGAAAATTCATCGCAGTCACTGGAGTTTCCGGTTCTGGAAAATCGACCTTGATCAATGGCATCTTGAAAAAAGCCATTGCTCAAAAGCTCAACCGCAATTCGGAAAAACCAGGGAAATACAAGACGATTCAGGGGATTGAGCATATCGATCGCTTGATCGACATTGATCAAAGCCCGATTGGTCGGACTCCTCGTTCCAATCCAGCGACCTATACAGGTGTCTTCGATGACATTCGCGATCTCTTTGCTCAGACCAATGAAGCCAAAATTCGGGGCTATAAAAAAGGCCGCTTTAGTTTCAATGTTAAGGGCGGGCGTTGTGAAGCCTGCTCAGGAGATGGGATCATCAAGATTGAAATGCACTTCTTGCCGGATGTCTTTGTTCCTTGTGAAGTCTGCCATGGACGTCGTTACAATAGTGAGACATTAGAAGTCCACTACAAGGAAAAAAATATTGCAGAAGTGCTGGATATGACGGTCAATAAGGCAGTTGAATTCTTCAAACACATTCCAAAAATTGAACGCAAACTCAAGACCATCCAAGATGTGGGCTTAGGCTATGTAACGCTGGGGCAACCAGCGACCACCCTTTCAGGTGGGGAAGCGCAGCGGATGAAGTTGGCTTCTGAATTGCACAAGCGCTCTACAGGAAAATCCTTCTATATCTTGGATGAACCAACGACCGGACTCCATACCGAAGACATTTCTCGCTTGATCAAAGTCTTAGAGCGGTTTGTGGATGATGGCAATACAGTCCTTGTGATTGAGCACAATTTGGATGTCATTAAGACAGCAGACCATATCATCGATTTAGGACCAGAAGGTGGTGTCGGTGGCGGAACCATTATTGCGACCGGAACACCAGAAGAAGTAGCAGCAAATCCTGCTAGCTACACAGGACAATATTTGAAAGGAAAATTACAATGAATCAACGGATCAGCAACTTAAGAAACAAAATGAAAGTCCAAAATCTCAAAGCGGTATTGATTAACAATTTGAAAAACGTTTATTATTTGACTAATTTCTGGGGTTCAAACGGGACTGCTTTGGTGACAGAAGAACGTGTGGTACTCTTCACCGATTCACGCTACACCATCCATGCCCATGCGACTTGTTTCCCCTTTGTAGAGATTGTGGAAACCCGCGATGAGTTGACTGCAGCTGCAGAGATCGTTAAGGATCTTGGAATCAAAGAACTTGGTTTTGAGGACGAAGTGACGGTGGCCTACCATGCCCGCATGGCTTCTGTTTTCAGTGGCATCAGCCTTCAATCCCTAGCGAACTTTGTCATGGAATTGCGCTTGATTAAGGATGAAACGGAGATTGCGGCCATTAAAAAAGCTTGTAGCATCTCTGACCAAGCCTTCCATGATATTTTAGACTATATCAAGGTAGGGAAAACGACAGAGTTGGAAGCAGCAACTTTCCTCGATTTTAGAATGCGGGAGTTAGGAGCTTCTGGTGTATCTTTCGATATTATTTCAGCAGCTGGTGAACGCTCTGCCATGCCTCACGCGACTCCAAGTGATCGGGTCATTTCAGCAGGAGATGCCTTGACCCTTGATTTTGGTTGCTTGTATAATCACTATGTTAGCGATATGACACGGACTATCTATGCAGGACATGTCAGCGACAAGGAAAGAGAAATTTACGAAACCGTTTTGAAAGCCAATCAAGCCTTGATTGCTGCGGCTAAAGATGGACTTGGCTTCCGTGATTTTGATAAAATCCCTCGGGATGTGATCGAGGCAGCCGGCTATGGTCAATACTTCACGCATGGAATCGGTCATGGAATTGGGCTAGATATCCACGAAGAACCATACTTCAGCCAAACGTCTAAAGAAGCGATTCAAGCAGGGCTGGTCTTAACAGATGAGCCAGGTATTTATATCGAAGGCCTCTCTGGTGTGCGGATCGAAGACGACCTCTTGATCACAGAAACTGGCTGTGAAGTCTTGACTCTTGCTCCTAAAGAATTGATTGTCCTATAAAATAGACAGTATTTTCTTAACCCCTGTGTAACAAACAAAGATAAGAAAAGAGGCCTATGAAAAAACGAAGTGTAATAGTTGGAATTCTTCTAGTAGTCCTGCTATTTGTATTTGTTCCTTCTGCCCATGCAGGTGTCGGTAATACAGATAGTGGTGGCAGTAGCTTGATTGATTCAGGTGGCGGTAGCAGTTGGTCCGATAGTGGCAGTAGCTGGTCCGATGGCGGAAGTAGTTGGTCTGGTGGCAGCAGCTGGTCTGGTGGATCCAGTAGCTACAGTTCTAGTTCAGGAACAGACTCTGGTGGTGCGGTAGCAGTTGTCGCCATCATTGGATTGATTGGATTTGTCTACAATATTGCAAAAGAAGCTAATGATAGTGATGAATCATTTTCTTCAAATAGTGGTCCAAAACGGACTACCGAAGAACGGGCTGGTCGACCAATTGAGAACAACTATGAAGCGATTCGTCGCATCCGTAAACTGGATCCAATGTTTGATGAAGACCGCTTCTTGTCGCAAGTCAAGCTGGTTTATCTTCAATTGCAGTCTGCCTGGACAGAAAAAGATTGGAATTCCGTACGGAACTTAGAAAGTACCAGTCTTTATGAGCAACACTTGACGCAGTTGCAAGAGCATATTCGCGCCAAAACAACCAATGTTCTAGAGCGCGTGCGTGTGGAAGATTCGAAGATCAAAGACTTTATCGAAAATCCAGAAGGCAATGACCGCATTGAAGTTATTCTGTCTTCGACGATGAGAGATTACATCCGAAATGATGAAACGGGTCGTGTGATCGAAGGGGATCCAACCAAAGATCTCTTTACCGTTTACCGCATGGTCTTCCTCCGTGAACATGGAGCTCAGACAGAGATCATTAAGAATTCAGAAGTCGTTAGTGATCACTGTCCGAACTGTGGTGCGCCACTGACGATCGATTCAATCGACAAGTGTGAATATTGCCAAGCATCCTTGAAGCACAATCCAAAAGATTGGGTCTTGGATGTCTACGAAGTTGTGGATGAAATTGAATTCTACAGATAGGAGAATGTATGGGATTTATTAAAGCAGCCCTTTCAGCGGGCATTTCAAGTTTTCAAGATAGTAAATTTAAGGAAGCCATTACCCTGCCAGAAGCTGTTCCAGCAACAGCTTTGGCCATTAAGGGACAGCTCTTAACCAAAGATCCAGATGGGCGCTCTCGTCAGAGTAACCAAAATACGGGCCTATTGACAGATGGTTCTGTCGTCATCGTTCCCCAAGGCTATGTTGCTCTCTTGGTCAATAATGGAACTTTTCTAGGAGACCTTCTAGAAGCAGGGAGCCACGAATGGCAAGCCGGTGAAAATGCCTGGTTGTTTGAAAAGGGTGGTGTGAAAGGAACGTGGGATCAGTTCAAGAATCGTTTCTCCTTTGGAGCCCAAGTGGTCACCCAACAAGAAATTATTTTTGTGCGGATGCAACCTTTTACAGGAAATAAATTTGGCACTCAAAATCCAGTCGAGTATTTTAGCGACCGTTACCAACAACTTCTTAGTATTCGTTTTTATGGTCTTTATGATGTTAAAGTGGCAGATCCTGTACTCTTTTACATCAGTGCAGTCAGTCGTCAAATCACTGCAGATAAGCCATTTACCTTGGAAGATGTGGCTCAGGGAACCTTGCGCCAAAATCTGGCTCCAAAAATTGCAGTGGCCATTTCAAAATATACAGCAGAAAATAAAGCGGATATTTACAATATCAATGCAGACCAAGACGTCTTCAATGAAGTTGCAAAACGCGAAGTCAACAAGACTTGGACAGAATTATATGGTATCGAATTAACCAATGTCCTCATCGAAGATTTGAGCTACGATGCAGACAGTATGGCCAAGGTCAATAAACTGGACAGTGAATTGGCAGCGATGAAGTACAATACCATTGAAATCGAAGAACGTCGTGCTCGCAATGAAGCCTTGGTCGCAGCTGCTAAAAATGAAGGTGGTAATGGCATGAACATGATCATGGGGATGAACTTGGGTCAAGCCCTTGGCAATGACCTTCAAAAACAAGCCTCTCCAGCTCAAGACAAGCCTCATACCTTCTACATTGAAGTAGATGGAAAGTATGTCCATGTCACCAAAGATGCGGATGGCAATATTGTGCCTGTGGATCAATAAGGAATTGTGAAGATGGAGTTGGAGATGTAGAGATTCGAAGGACTCGTTTCTGCAATCTCTCTCCGCCTTCTAGCCTTCCTAAAAAGGGAAAATTGCTGTTTGAGAAAAATCAAATAGTGTGTTACAATAAAGAGTAATCTATTTTTAAAAAAGAGGTAATAAAACATGATTGAAGCAAGTAAATTGAAAGCTGGTATGACTTTTGAAACAGCTGACGGAAAATTGATCCGCGTTTTGGAAGCTAGCCACCACAAACCAGGTAAAGGAAACACTATCATGCGTATGAAATTGCGTGATGTCCGTACTGGTTCAACATTTGATACAAGCTACCGTCCAGAAGAAAAATTTGAACAAGCGATTATCGAAACTGTCCCAGCTCAATACTTGTACAAAATGGATGATACAGCCTACTTCATGAACACGGAAACATATGACCAATATGAAATTCCAGTTGTGAATGTAGAACAAGAATTGCTTTACATCCTTGAAAATTCAGAAGTAAAAATTCAATTCTACGGAAGCGAAGTGATCGGTGTAACAGTTCCTACAACTGTTGAATTAACTGTTGCAGAAACTCAACCATCTATCAAAGGTGCTACAGTGACTGGTTCTGGTAAACCTGCTACAATGGAAACTGGTTTGGTCGTAAACGTTCCTGACTTCATCGAAGCTGGACAAAAATTGGTCATTAACACTACTGAAGGAACTTACGTTTCTCGTGCATAAGAGACATCTCAGGGTGTCAAATAGAAAGGAACTTCTATGGCAACTGAACAATTTGGTGACATCGTTATTGCACCACGTGTATTAGAAAAAATTATTGCGATTGCGACAGCAAAAGTAGAGGGTGTCTATTCGCTTGAAAACAAGAGTGTTTCAGATAGCTTATCCAAACGCTCCCTTGGACGTGGCGTCTACCTTCATACAGAAGAAGATGGTCAAGTTTCAGTAGACATCTATCTCTATTTAGAATATGGAGTGGCTGTACCATCTGTCGCTGTAGCCATTCAAAAAGCGGTTAAGTCTGCAGTTTATGATATGGCAGATGTAACCTTGGATGCTGTCAACATTCACGTTGTTGGTATCGCAACGGAAAAATCTCCAAAACCAGACTTGAAAGACTTGTTTAATGAGGACTTCCTCAATGACTGATGAAATTTTATTAGAATCACGTCGAGATTTGCGTGAGCGTGCCTTCCAAGCCTTGATGGCCTTGGAATACGATGGAGACATTGTTGAAGCTTGTCGCTTTGCTTATCTACATGACAAGGACCTAGCAGAAGACAAAGAAGTCGATCTTCCTGCCTTTCTCATGAATCTCGTGACGGGTGTCTATCAGTCAAAAGATCAACTAGACCAACAAATCGGTCAACATTTGAAAACCGGCTGGACTGTTGAGCGCTTGACCTTGGTAGAGAAAAATATCCTTCGTCTGGGAATTTATGAAATGACAGAGTTTGATACACCACAGATCGTCGCAGTCAATGAAGCGGTGGAATTGGCCAAGGCCTTTTCAGATGAAACCTCTTCACGATTTGTCAACGGTGTCCTCAGTCAATTTGTGACAGAAGAATAATTAAAAAAGAGCCGATGGCTCTTTTTTTGGTAAAAAATATCCCCACAGTTTCTACTGAGGGGATATTGCTTTTAGACACTTTTTCCAGAGTGGAGACTAACGGGCAAGAAATAACCGGTAGTCGCTACTTTTTTTCCTTCGATCTTTTGGAGTAAAAGATCCACCATGAGGATAGCAATGTCTTCGAGGGGTTGTTGGATGGTTGTCAGTTCAGGTGTATAGGTCTCGATGAACTGGGTTCCATCATAACCAATCACTTTCAAATCCTGAGGAATCTGAATATCTAATTCTCTAGCGACTTTCATGATCAAGATCGCCGTCAAATCATCGGAGGCAAAAATAGCGTCTGGTTTGTGGTGGGTTAAAATCTGTTTGATTTCCATTTCTTTGCGAATAGGGGAGAAATCACTGGAAACATTGATGATCATGGACTCAGGTAGAACTGATGCAAATCCCGCATGACGCAAGCCAGTTGGGGAGTTAGAGTTGTCATTACCTGTGATCATGATAATATTTCGGGCTCCGGTTTTTACTAAAGTTTCTGCTGCTAGCACTCCACCAGCATAGTTGTCTGAAGAAACAACCGGAATTTCTGGGGAGAGGTTGCGGTCAAAAGCAATGATAGGAGCAGTTACCCGGTTGTAATCTTCAATGCCCAAATTATGACTTCCTGAAATGATGCCATCTACCTGGTTAGCCTCCAACATCTCAATATATTCGCGCTCTTTCTCGGAGTCGTGCTCACTATTGCAGATGATGGTTTTATAGCCATGTTTGAAGAGTTGGTGTTCTAGTTTGTCGATTAATTCAGCATAGAAAACATTGCTGATGTTGGGAAAGATCAAGCCGACTAACTTGGCTGATTTTCCTTGGAGGCTTCGAGCAACATTGTTAGGTTTATAGCCTAATTCTCGCATGGCTTCTTGGACTTTTTGAATCGTTTTCTCAGACAGGTATCCTTTTTTATTGATAACCCGTGAGACAGTAGTAGGGCTGACACCGGCGAGTTTGGCGACATCAGTTAGCTTTGCGACCATAATCAAGTTCGTAGTAAGTTCCAGTAGGGGTTCCAGACTTGATCAAGATTCCATTTTGATCTGCATGTGGGTAGACCCGACCAGAAAATACTTTTTCTCCTTTATTGATAAAGATTTCAAAAATCGAATTGTCAATGAAAATATTAGCGGTTGTTGCTTGGTTAGCGATTGTGCAGCTACGGCTCGCACCGAATTCTTGGGCATATTGCTCACCAGCCTGGCTTCGATCGACTGTGACCAATCCTTTAGCCAGATCAAATGTGAGAGCTAAGCCCTTCCCTTCTGCATCGGCAAAGAGGACGATTTCGTTCTGGCTATCCTTTTCAAACTGCAATTCCAATTCATAGCAGTTCTTGGTTTGTGCCTTGTTGGCAAATTCCTCACTCTCAGCGCGCAAGTCTTTGATGGCTTCAACTGGGTATTGGTAGAGCTTGCCATCTTTGATGGTTAATTCTTTGACCAGTGAGAGAGCTCCTTGGTAGTCATAGGAATCCGTTGGATAAGAAACGTCTGGAAGACCTAGCCAGCTAACAGTATAGGCACGTCCATCGGGAGCATTAAATCCTTGAGTGGCATAGGCTTCAAAACCATAGTCGAGATTATGCAATTCAGATACATCAACCATTTTGGCCTTTTCTGGGTCAAAGCTTGCCCCAATCTTGTACATATTTGGATAGATATTGTCATAATCGAGAACGGCTTTATCTAAGCCTTGAGGGCAGTATAGGAGAACGGGTTGGTCTCCTACAAAGACTAGGTTGGGACATTCCATCATATAAGCTGTCCGATCGTTTGCAAAATCCAAGTCACCGACTGTAACCCAGTTGGAATAGTCATTATCTACAGCCTTATAGAGACGGATGAATCCTTTCTTCTCAAGGTCTTGACCACCAACGATAGCGTAGAATTGACCTTTGAAATTAAAAATCTGTGGGTCACGAAAGTGATCCGTAGAGTCAGCCGGTTGATCAATCAAGATTTTGTCAATTTTTTCAATCTTGCCGTCTTTATCCATCAAAGCACCGACTTGGTAAGGATGACGAACCCATTCTGCATCACGAACATTTCCGGTGTAGAATAAGAATAGTTTGTCACCAAACTGCATGGCTGATCCGGAATAAGCTCCATGGCTATCCAGATCTGTGTCTGGAAGAAGCGTTACACCAGTTTCTTTGAAATGAACCAAGTCTTCACTTTCTGTTTGTACCCATGATTTTAACCCATGGGCTGCACCAAATGGGAAATTTTGGTAAAACAAGATCCATTTTCCATCAAAGTAGGAAAAACCGTTAGGATCATTTAAGAGACCAGCTTTTGGCTCAACATGATAGTGTGTATGCCAAGGAGATTTGGCCATATGATCTTGGATGGCTTGCTTTTCCTCTTTTGTCCAGTCTTCGTAACGTCTGTAACGACGTTCAGTTGTCCATTCCATTTTATTCCTCCGAATTTTTTCTTACTTCCATAGTACCGATTTCCTATTAAAAATGCAAGCGATAAATGAAAAAAATGGCAAAAAATGTCAAACGATTGACAGCTATTTTGCAGCCTGAAGAAAAGAGGAGAAGTTGAAAATTTATGAAAATATGAAAGAAAATGAAAATAAAAGTCTGATTTAAAGTGCTAAAAAGCGTAGTACAGGCCTGTTTTAAAATGAAAATAGTTTCATACTGTCAAAAGGTGTCAAAAAGTCCAAAAAAGTTTCAAAAAAATCCTGCAAAACGCTTGACATATTTTCAATACGTGGTACAATTAAAAACGTAGAAACGATTTAACCGTTTACATTACAAAAAATAAGGAGATTTTTGCAAAATGTCAAATACAGAAATTGCAAAGCAGGTCATCGATGCAATCGGTGGGGTTGAGAACGTTAGCAGTGTTGCTCACTGTGCGACTCGTCTTCGCGTGATGGTAAAAGATGAATCAAAAATCAACAAAGATGTTGTTGAGAACATTGAAAAAGTACAAGGTGCTTTCTTTAACTCAGGTCAATACCAAATCATCTTTGGTACTGGTACTGTAAACAAGATCTATGATGAAGTAGTAGCTCTTGGCTTACCAACATCATCAAAAGATGAAATGAAAGCAGAAGCCGCTAAACAAGGAAACTGGTTCCAACGCGCGATCCGTACCTTTGGAGACGTTTTTGTTCCAATTCTACCAGCAATTGT
The DNA here is from genome assembly GCF_041432105.1 of Streptococcus sp. 27098_8_148. Lineage (NCBI taxonomy): Bacteria > Bacillati > Bacillota > Bacilli > Lactobacillales > Streptococcaceae > Streptococcus > Streptococcus sp. 27098_8_148. The sequence goes on from NZ_JAPVYY010000005.1 coordinate 114,604, forward strand.
TGCGACTGGATTGTTTATGGGGATTCGTGGTGCCATTGCTCAAGACCAGGTTTTGGCTTTGTTTGGCACAACAGCAGATGCATTTAAATCTACTGATTTTTATACCTATTCAACAATTTTAACTGATACCGCGTTTGCCTTCTTCCCAGCCTTGATTTCATGGTCTGCATTCCGAGTATTCGGAGGAAATCCTGTTCTTGGGATTGTAATTGGTTTGATGATGGTTAGTCCGACACTTCCAAATGCGTGGGTTGTAGCGGAAGATCCTTCTAAAGCAGCAACATACTTTGGTATCTTCCATCATGTGGTTGGATTCCAGAACTCAGTTCTTCCCGCTTTCTTCGTTGGTCTAATTGGTGCGAAACTTGAAAAGTGGCTCCATAAGAAAATTCCAGATGTCTTAGATTTGTTATTGGTTCCATTATTCACATTGACAATCATGTCATTCCTCGCTTTGTTTATTATTGGTCCATTCTTCCACAGTATCGAAGAATATGTACTAAATGTAACTAAGTTTATTTTGAATTTACCATTTGGTCTTGCAGGTCTTCTTATTGGTGGCGTTCATCAGTTGATTGTCGTTACCGGCGTCCATCATATCTTTAATCTTCTTGAATCACAATTAATTACTGCAGATAAAAAAGATCCATTTAATGCAATTATTACAGCGGCTATGACTGCACAAGCTGGAGCTACTTTAGCAGTGGCAGTGAAATCTAAATCTCAAAAAGTGAAAGCTCTAGCATTTCCTGCAACTATCTCTGCCTTGTTAGGTATTACTGAGCCTGCAATCTTTGGTGTAAACTTGCGTTATGTGAAACCATTCGTTATTGCTTTGGGAGCAGGTGCAGTAGGTGGTTGGATTGCATCTATGTTAAATCTTGCTGGTACAGGATTTGGTATTACAATTATTCCAGGAACGCTTCTCTATCTAAACGGTCAATTATTGAAATATGTATTTATGGTTGTATTTACAACTGCCCTAAGTTTCGGTTTGACTTATATGTTTGGTTATGAAGATGAAGCTTCATCAGTTCCTGCAGAGGACAAAGAAGCAGAAGCTATTATTGAAGAAGAAACAACTGGAGCTCTTCCAGCATCTCTTCAAGACGAAACCATTATCTCTCCGATCGTTGGTCAAGCTGTTGCTTTGTCTGATGTGAATGATCCTGTCTTCTCAAGTGGAGCGATGGGACAAGGAATTGCCATCAAACCAACTGAAGGCGTTGTCTATGCACCAGCTGATGCTGAAGTAACCATTGCTTTTGCAACTGGTCACGCTTACGGTTTGAAGACCGCTAATGGTGCTGAAATCTTGATCCACGTTGGGATTGATACCGTATCAATGAACGGTGAAGGATTTGATCAAAAAGTAGCTCAAGGTGATAAAGTGAAAGCTGGTGATGTCCTTGGTACATTTGATGCAGCGAAAATTGCCGCAGCTGGTCTTGAAGACACAACTATGGTGATCGTCACTAACACAGCTGACTATGCTTCTGTCACACCTGTTGCAACTGGATCTGTTGCGAAGGGTGATGCGATCATCGAAGTCAAAGCTTAATCGAAACAATAAGTTTTCAAGGACTGGTCTATCATCTCCAGTCCTTGAATTTTATTTCTCAAAAAAAGTGTGTTTTTTCTTTAGAGAAGAGAAAAAGATTGACTACAAAATATGCTATAATAAATACAGGATATTTTTCATAATAAAAAAGGAGCCAACATGACAAAATTATATGGAAGTTTGGAAGCTGGCGGTACAAAATTTGTTTGTGCGGTTGGTGATGAAAACTATAATGTTGTGGAAAAAGTACAATTTCCAACAACCAAGCCAATTGAGACGATTGATAAGTGTATTGAATTTTTCTCAAAATTTGAGGATCTAGTTGGGCTTGCGATTGGTTCATTTGGACCAATTGATATCGATCCAAATTCAAACACTTATGGTTTCATCACAACGACTCCAAAACCAAATTGGGCCAATGTAGATATCGTTGGGGCCTTCCGTCGTGCCTTGAATGTACCTATCTATTTCACAACAGATGTGAATAGTTCTGCCTATGGAGAAGTGGTCGCACGCAACAATGCGGGTGGTCATATCGAAAACTTGGTTTACTATACAATCGGAACAGGAATCGGAGCTGGTGTCATCCAACGTGGTGAGTTTATCGGGGGAGCTGGGCACCCAGAAATGGGACACTACTATGTGGCCCAACACCCAATGGATGTGGAAAAAGAATTCAAGGGTGTTTGTCCTTTCCACAATGGCTGTTTGGAAGGTTTTGCGGCTGGTCCTAGTCTCGAAGCTCGTACGGGTATTCGTGGGGAAAACATTGAACTCAACAGCAATGTATGGGATATTCAAGCCTACTACATCGCACAAGCAGCAGTGAATGCGACAGTTACCTTCCGCCCAGACGTCATTGTCTTTGGAGGAGGAGTCATGGCTCAACAACATATGTTAGATCGTGTTCGCACGAAATTTACTGCCCTCTTGAACGGTTACCTCCCTGTACCTGATGTGAGAGATTATATTGTGACACCTGCAGTTGCCGGCAATGGTTCAGCGACCTTGGGGAACTTTGTCCTTGCAAAAGAAGTGAGCGAAAAGCTTAAAAAATAAGCAGCAATTGTCTCTTAGAGGTTAGAAACAAGAGCGAGGAGGCTGGGACAAAAGTCCTAGCCTCTCAATTATTTTTGGATTGTCGAGCAAGACGCAGTGGTTGAGTGGGCTCTACTACGCCGATTTCATCAGCTTTTACAGCCCTACTCAACTGTGCGGAGGTGGGACGATGAAATCCAATTCTAACGAATTACCGATTTCTGTCCCACTCTCTTCTTTCGTCTATCTATCAAGAAGTGAGGAAGGAATGAAAAAGAATATTGTAAAAGATGTCTTATTCTTGGGTCAAAAGTCAGAAGAAGCGACACCTGAGGATCGCACCTTGGCTTTGGATTTGCAGGACACCTTAAATGCTCATCTCCTTGAGTGTGTCGGTTTAGCAGCCAATATGATCGGGGTGAAAAAGCGAGCGATTATCATCCGAATGGGAAGTGAAAATTTGGTCCTGTTTAATCCGGTTCTCCTTGAAAAGAAAAAGCCTTACCAAACAGAGGAAGGATGCTTGTCCTTGGTGGGGAGTCGGCCGACCACTCGTTATGAGGAGATTTCAGTGGCCTATCGAGATATGAATTGGAAAGCAAAAACAATTCATTTGTCAGGCTTTTCGGCCCAGATCTGTCAGCATGAAATGGATCATCTAGAAGGCATTATTATCTAAAGATGAAGGATGGAGTCGATTCGGCTCCTTTTTTTAGTTCTTATGGAAACTTTTTTCTTGACAGGGATCTTTTTTGTGTTAAAATAGTTCTCATAGTAACTTTAAAGTTCTTAAGAGAACTATTTGGAGGAAATGATGGACAAACCTTTACTAGAATTTAAAAAAATCGGTCATCTCATTCACCTCATGGTAGAAAGAGAGGCCAAGAAGAGAGGGCTTGAATTTAGCGCAGGACCCCAAGGTCAGGTATTGGGCTTTTTATCTCATCGTGAAAAGGAGGGGAAAGTGACCTTGATTCGGGATGTTGAGCAGGAACTTCATATCTCAAAATCCGTGACGAGTAACCTGATCAAGCGCATGGAGAAAAATGGCTTTATTTATCTAGAGCCTAGTCCAACCGATAAACGGGCCAAGTATGTCTACCTAACAGACAGTGTAAAAGATAAATTGAATGACATGAAACAATTCTTTGAAGAAGTGGACCAGGATATGATGGCTGGTGTATCAGAAGAAGAATTGGCCATCTTTTTCAGGGTCATGCATCAATTTTATGAGAATATGAAAAAAAGGAGCGAGGAATGATCAATATATTTCGGCGGTTAACTGCCAAAGAATGGGGCATGATTGCCCTTAGTACGGTCTTTATCTGTCTGGCTGTTTGGATGGATTTAAAGACTCCTGAATACTTATCCGATATCACGACCCTCTTAGCCAAGGATGGGACCAAGGTTTCTGATATTATGGATCCGGGAAGCAAGATGTTGCTCTTCTCTTTTGGAAGCTTTTTGATGGCAGTTTTTGTGGGCTTTTTGGCTTCACGAGTCGCTGCCAGCTTTACGACGCGACTTCGAGGAGAGATTTTCCATCAAGTGATGGATTACTCTGATGCCGAGATCAAGAAATTCTCCGTTCCCTCTCTCTTGACTCGTACAACCAATGATTTGACCCAGTTACAAATCATGATTGTCATGGGGATGCAAGTTGTGACGCGTGGTCCCATTATGGCGATTTGGGCTCTGACCAAGATTTGGGGGAAGAGCAGTGCCTGGACAACGTCTGTTGGGATTGCGGTCTTGATGGTCTTGATTCTTCTCTCTGTTCTGGTTCTTATTGCCTTTCCGCGCCAGCAAAAGGTTCAAGGTTTGACCGATGCTTTGAATGCGACGACACGGGAGAGTTTGACTGGGGTGCGAGTGGTTCGCGCCTACAATGCAGAAGCTTATCAAAATGAGAAATTCCAGGCTGAAAACAAGGGCTTAACCCGTCTAAATCTCTTTGTTTATCGTTTGATGTCTTTGATGAACCCTGTCATGACAGTGGTATCAAGTGGGTTGACCCTTGCTATCTACTGGATTGGGGCGCACTTGATCAATGATATCGCCATGCCAAAAGATCCTACAAAGATCTTCACCAGTCCTGCATTAGCGGATCGGACCAAGGTCTTCTCAGATATGATCACCTTTTCTTCTTACGCTATGCAGGTTGTCGTTGGCTTTATGATGATGGTGGCCATCTTGATTATTCTTCCTCGTGCACTAGTATCCGCAAAACGGATTAATCAGGTCTTGGCTCTTGAACCGTCTGTAGCCTTCCCAAGTGAGTCAAAAGAAACAACAGGCCAAGCAGGTACAGTAGAATTTCAAGATGTTTCCTTCCGCTATGGACGGACTTCCCGTGCGGTGATTGAACATGTGACCTTCTCAGCTCAGAAAGGACAAACTGTTGCCTTCATTGGATCAACTGGTTCTGGTAAATCCACTCTGGTCAATTTAATTCCACGTTTTTACGATGCGACAGAAGGAAAGATCTTAGTGGATGGCGTCAATGTCAAGGACTATAGCCACCAAGAATTGAACAATAAAGTCGGCTACATTCCCCAAAAAGCAGTGCTCTTTAGTGGCACGATTCGCTCCAATATGGAATTTGGAGAAAGTAGCCAAGGAAAATTAGAGGATGAAGCCATCTGGAAAGCTCTTGAATTGGCCCAAGCCAAAGAGTTTGTTGCCACAAAAGAGAAGGGCTTGGATACAGAAGTAGCGCAAGGAGGAAGCAACTTCTCTGGAGGTCAACGTCAACGTTTGGCCATTGCGCGTGCCCTGGCACGCAAGCCCGAGATCCTCATCTTTGATGATTCCTTCTCAGCCCTAGATTACAAAACGGATCGTATCTTGCGCCAAGCTCTGAAAGAAGAGCTGGCAGATACGACCAAATTGATCGTTGCCCAACGCATTTCGACCATTATGGATGCAGATTTGATTTTGGTTTTGGATCAAGGGAAGGTCGTCGGTCAAGGCACCCACAAAGAATTGCTTGCGACCAATGAAGTCTATCAAGAAATTGCCTATTCACAATTGTCTAAGGAGGAGTTGGAACATGCATAAAACAAAACAAGAATCGTCCCTTTGGAGACAACTTTCTCCCTATTTGAAGGGCTTCCACCTATTTTTCCTAGTTGCTATCCTCTTTTCGATCGTATCGAGTATTATCACGGTTATTGGACCGGATAAATTAAAAGAAATCACGGATACCATCACAAAAGGGATGGGAGGCGCCATTGATATTGACAAAATCACTTCGATTGCCCTAACCTTGGCTATCCTTTATGGAGTTGGAGCACTGGTGTCCTACAGCAGTAGTTTCATTATCTCAACGATGATTCAGCGCTTCGCAGAACGCTTGCGCAATGCCATCGCTGAAAAGATCAATCGTGTACCTCTCCAATATTTTGATAGCCATGAACAAGGAGATACCTTGTCTCGTGTGACCAATGACGTGGATTTGATGACTCAATCCTTTAACCAAAGTTTGGTTCAAATGGTCTCCTCTGTCGTCTTATTGATCGGCTCCATCTTTATGATGTTTAAGACGGACTGGCATTTAGCTTTGACCGCCATCCTTTCTGTTTTTGGTGGCTTTGCTCTTTCTAGCATCATTATGGTCAAGAGTCAGCCTTTGTTTAAACAGCAACAAGATAATCTTGCCAAAGTTTCAGGCTATGTTGAAGAAATCTATAGTGGACATAATGTTGTTATTTCCTACAATGGCCGTCATCAAGCCAAAGATCATTTTGATGCCATCAACCAAGATTTGTATCAAAGCATGTGGAAATCCCAATTCTTCTCTGGGATTATGATGCCCTTGATGCAGTTTGTAGGGAATTTCGGCTATGTCATGGTCTGTATCGTTGGGGCTGTCCTCACCATTAATGGAGACATTACCATCGGGACCATTGTTGCCTTTATGACCTATGTCCGCATCTTTACCCAACCAATTAGTCAAATGGCTCAAGGCATTACCCAATTGCAATCAGCTAGTGCTGCTATGGGGCGTGTCTTTGAATTCTTAGACGAAGAAGAAATGGAAGATGAATCCCAAAAAACACGCCAATTGGAAGTGCCAAAAGGTCATGTTACCTTTGAACATGTTCGCTTTGGTTATTCACCAGATAAGACTATTATCCATGACTTTACAGCTGAAGCTAAGCCAGGACAGAAGGTGGCCATTGTTGGTCCGACAGGTGCAGGTAAGACGACCATGGTCAATCTCTTGATGCGTTTTTACGACATTCAAGCTGGTAAAATTACCATCGATGGTGTGGATACTAAGGCCATGAGCCGAGAAGAAGTTCATGATGCCTTTTCGATGGTCTTGCAAGATACCTGGCTATTTGAGGGGACCATTCGAGAAAACCTGGTCTTCAATCAAACGGATATTTCAGACGAAGCGGTGGAAGCAGCAACCCGAGCGGTTGGGGTCCATCACTTTATTCGGACCTTGCCGAATGGCTATGATACTGTATTAGATGATTCAGTGACCTTGTCCGTGGGTCAAAAGCAACTCTTGACCATTGCGCGTGCCCTCTTGAAGGATGCTCCGCTTCTTATCTTGGATGAAGCAACCTCATCTGTCGATACCCGTACAGAAGAGTTGATTCAAAAAGCTATGGACAAACTCATGGAAGGCCGGACCTCCTTTGTCATTGCCCATCGCTTGTCCACTATTCGTAATGCGGATCTGATTCTCGTGATGAAAGATGGAAATATTATCGAGCAGGGTAATCACCAAGAACTCATGACCCAAAATGGCTTCTATGCTGATCTCTACAATAGCCAATTCACAGAAGAAGTAGCGTAACAACAAGATACAAAGCCCGTAAAATGCAAAGTGAAAATAGGAAATTCTTGCAGTGAGCCATGCTCACAAGAGAATTTATCTTTTTCACACAGCATTTAGGGCGTGTTCAATTCGTGTAATGGAAAGCACAATGGTGCCTTGCCGACACGACTCACTAACTCCTCAGGTGGATAATATCGATCCACCTTCGTCCTGTCGCAATTCCAACAAGATACAAAGGGCGTAACATACAAAGTGAAAAAATGAGAGTGGGACAGAAATCGGTAATTCGTTAGAATTCGATTTCGTTGTCCCACCTCCGCACAGTTGAGTAGGGGTGTAAAAGCTGATGAAATCAGCGTAGTAGAGCCCACTCAACCACTGCGTCTTGCTCGACAATCCAAAAATAATTGAGAGGCTAGGACTTTTGTCCCAGCCTCATTTCTTTATCGATAATAGTAATGGAAAAGAGGTTTCTTGGAGACAGAAAAATGATAAATCATCAGATTTTAGTGCTAAATCATGTGAAAAAGAAGAAAGAAAGGAAAAAAAATAAGCCTGGCTTGACAGTATTTCTTAGGATCGCGTATACTAGTAGTATAAAATAAGATGAAAGACAGGAGTGCCGACATGAAGCCCAATCTTCAAGATTATCCGAAATTTTATCGTTGGCTAACCCTGCCTTTTACGAGAAAACCACATCGTGTGCAGGTCCTTCAAAGGACGAATCGAATCTTGACGTTCGTGATGCCAGGCATCTACGGCCTGGTCTTTTGTTGGCTGTTTTTTAAGAAAACTTCAATGGGAGGCATCTGGCCTTTTATCTGGATCCCTGCTTCGGGTTTTGTCTTGTTTAGCCTCTTTCGTCATTGGGTCAATGTTCCGAGACCTTATGAGAAATGGGAGATTCAACCCTTATTAGAAAAGAATTCATCCGGACATTCCTTTCCTAGCCGACATGTTTTTTCGGCGACCATTATCTCGATGTGTGTCTGCCAGTTGTCGCTTCCGCTAGGAATGTGCTCGATGCTCCTATCTCTTCTATTAGCCCTTGTCCGAGTTCTTGGAGGGGTTCATTATCCCAAGGATGTCCTCGTCGCTTGGGGGCTGGGACTCGTCTGGGGAGGACTCTTTTTGCTGGCTTGAATGAACAAATTGCTGAAAATTGACCTTTGTCTAACAGCGTATCATAGTGTATACTGGAAAGTGGACTTAGAATAGGAGAGAAGATGAAGTACAGAAAAGCAGAAAAAGCAGATCTGGATCAGGTGGTTCGAGTAGCCAGTACAGCCTTTGAGGACTATCTATTTTTAAAAGTTATCAAGGATTTGGTTCGGGATCCCAAGCAATACCCATCCTTTGTTGAGGCAATGATGCGCATCCTGGTAAAGGTTTTTCTTAAGCACCATATTTGCCTTGTGGCAGAAAAAAATGATGAAATTTATGCAGTTGCCTTGTTGCAAAAGGAACCGATCCCTTTTCGGGCCTATCTCTTAAATGGGGGATTCGGTTTGCTCAAGTTTATTTCCTTGAAGAATATGTTGTCCTACTTTAAATTTATGGAGGACACGGATAAGGAATTGGAGCAAAATGTAGATTTTGATTGGTATTTGATGCTTCTTGCAGTCGCCCCTAAACACCAACGGCAGGGCTATGGCAGTCGCTTTATGATAGAAGGAATTGAGCCTTTCTTGGAAGAGATCCAAGGAAAAAAACTAGCCTTTTATACCAATACCAAAGGAAATGTCTATTTTTACACGAAAAATGGTTACAAGGAAGTCTATTCAAGTGAGATTTGCTTTAACCAAGTAGAGATGGGTAGTTGGTATTTCTTGAAAGAACTAAAAAAACACTAAGGATACAACCTTAGTGTCAGATTGATGACAAAGTCATTTTAGAAACTTTCCTTAGGTGACTACGGACGTCAGCGAACTTCGAAGAAGTTCCATGACTTAGTTTTGAGCCTAAGGTCTCAAAACTCCCGAGCTCTTGAAACTATTAAGTTTCAAGAGCTTTTCTCACGTCGGAAAGTTTCAGTTGATGATTGAATAATTCTAACGAATAAATTTTTTTATTTTTACAGAAGTTAATAGATTTGTATAAAATAGCAATTTGTATACGCCTTCACACTAAGGTGACAACCTTAGTGTTTTTTCATTGTAGCTGTGAATCTGCTTGAATGCCGAATTTTTCAAAGAAAGCAGTTCGTTCTTCTATGATAGCATCGGTCGGATGTTTGATATTCCGTAAGAGCTCAACAAGGTCCGGCGTGACTTCACGAAGCAGTTGCCCTAAGGACCAGATAGCCGTTGCAATATGAATCTGATTTTGTGAAGTTTCGATGATGTTCAGGAGCTTAGGGATGGCCGAACGGTCATTGGCATTGGCTAATGCAATGATGGCATTGCGCTGGAGGATGTTCTTGCCTCGCCAACTTCCAGCAACATGTCCGAATTTTTCCTTAAATTGTCCGTTGGACAGCTCGATAAAAGGAATCAACTCTGGATGAGCCAGATCAGGATCGATTTCTGTTGCTAAGGGATTATCTAGCCCTTTGTTATAAGGGCAGCAAATCTGACAGATGTCACATCCATAGATGACCGTTTTAATTTTCTTGCGAAATTCTAGGTCCATCATGCCCTTGTCTTGGGTTTGGAAGGACAAACAACGCTTGGCATTCATAGAGCCATCTCCGATTAAACAGGAGGTTGGGCATGCATCTAAACAACGTCGACAGTCTCCACAACCATAGTCGACTGGCTGATCCGGTTCGATTTCGAGGTTGGTAATCAATTCGCCCAGAAACATGTAAGAACCGTATTCTTTTGAAATGACCAAGCCATTTTTTCCGATAAAGCCAATACCAGCTCGTTGGGCGACAGCCGTATCAACCAGTGCTCCAGTATCGACCATGCCCTTGTATTCAAAATCTTGCGTCATTTCTTCAATCCCAGCAGCTAAGCGGTTGAGCTTGTCTTGAAGGACATAATGGTAGTCTAATCCCCAGCTGTTGGGCGTGAATTTTCCTCTTTTATAGGCTGTTTTTTGAGGTTGCTGCTTGAGTTTGTGGGGGTAGGCGACAGCGATTGAGATGATGGTCTTAGCGGAGGAGAGACTTAATTTGGGTTGGATGCGCTCTTCAATATTCTTATGCTCGAATCCAGAATTCCGTCCTTCCTCAACGGCCAAGCGGAGCGATTTTTCCAAATAAGCGAAGTCATCAGCGGTTGTAAAGCCAATTTTTGAAATCCCAATAGAATGCGCCAGTTGGATAATGTTTTCTTTTAGTGTCATCCCTTTCATTATACACAAAAATGAAGTTTCTGGCGAGAGAGGAAAATGATGGAAAGGGCTTTCAAAAACTTTCTTTTTTTTGTATAATAGAAACATGAAATGCGAGGAGGATATTATGGGACAACCATTATTTTTACATTCAGTCATGCAGGAAAAAATTTGGGGAGGAACTCGTCTGAAAGAAGAATTTGGTTACGAAATTCCGAGCGACCATGTCGGTGAATTTTGGGCGATTTCAGCCCATCCACATGGAGTTTCTAAAGTAGCCAATGGTCCATACGAAGGAATGGGATTGGATCAGCTTTATCAAGAACACCGGGAATTATTCGGTAATCGTAAAGAGCCTGTCTTTCCTTTATTAACAAAGATTTTGGATGCCAACGATTGGCTCAGTGTACAGGTGCACCCAGATGATACCTATGCAATGGAGCATGAAGGGGAACTTGGAAAAACTGAGTGTTGGTACGTGATTGCGGCCGATGAAGGATCTGAGATTATCTATGGACACAATGCCAAGTCAAAAGAAGAACTCCGCCAGCAAATTGAGGACAAGAACTGGGATGCCTTGCTGACAAAAGTTCCTGTCAAGGCTGGAGATTTCTTCTATGTGCCAAGTGGGACCATGCACGCCATTGGATCTGGAATTTTGATTCTTGAAACCCAACAGTCGAGTGACACCACCTACCGGGTTTATGATTTTGACCGTAAGGATGCTCAAGGAAACTTGCGGGAACTTCACTTGGAAAAATCAATTGATGTGTTAAACATCGGTGAGCCTGCCAATAGCCATCCAGATACAGTTGTGATCGATGATCTTCGTATGACCACCTTGGTTGCCAGTGATTTCTTCACCGTTTATAAGTGGGAACTGACTGGAAAAGCTGATTTTGAAAAGACCGCTGATTACAGCTTGTTGAGCGTCTTAGCCGGAGAAGGGAAATTGACGGTAGATGGAAAGGATTATCCTATTCAAAAGGGAAGCCACTTTATCTTACCGAGCGATGTTGAATCCTGGACTTTGGAAGGGCAAGGTTTAGAATTGATCGTGAGTCATCCATAAAAAAAGGGTTTGAGTTAAAAGCTGTGAAACAACTCAAGCCTTTTTTATCTGAAAACTTTTTTATGTTAAGCCTTGACTCTGACCTAAGGGGAGAGATTATACTATCCTTGTAAGGAGGAAATCATGTACCATATCAAAGAAGCTGCAGAGCTGTCAGGTGTCTCTGTCAAGACCTTGCACCACTATGACAAGATAGGACTTCTCGTCCCTGTGAAATCTGAAAATGGCTATCGGACATACAGTCAAGAAGATTTAGAACGATTACAGGTGATTCTCTACTACAAGTATCTAGGATTTTCCTTAGACCAAATAGCAGAACTCTTAGCCGAAGAAAAATCTAACTTATTGCCCCATTTGACCAGGCAGTTGGACTATTTGACACAAGAAAGACAACGTCTGGATACCTTGATTTCTACCTTGCAAAAAACCATTCAAGAACAAAAAGGAGAAAGAAAAATGACCATTGAGGAAAAATTTACTGGATTTAGCTACCAAGATACTCAAAAATACCAGCAAGAGGCGGTAGAGAAGTACGGTCAAGAAGTCATGGATCAAGCGCTTGAACGTCAAAAAGGTCGAGAAGAGGAGGCGACAAGAGCCTTTAATCAAGTCTTCCAAGTCTTGGCGAAAAACCTCCAAGCTGGTTTGCCGGTAACAGCGTCGGAAAACCAAGAAGAAGCAGCCAAACTTTTAGACGCGATTCGAACGTATGGATTTGACTGCTCTATAGAGGTTTTTGGCCATATCGGCAAAGGCTATGTCTATAATCCAGAATTCAAGGAAAACATCGACAAGTTTGGAGCTGGCACAGCCCAGTACACTTCGGATGTCATTGCCTTTTATATCGAAAATCAAGCAAAATAAAAAAGTGAGAGTGGGACAGAAATCGGTCATTCGTTAGAATTCGATTTCGTCGTCCCACCTCCGCACAGTTGAGTAGAGCTGTATAAGCTGATGAAATCAGCGTAGTAGAGCCCACTCAACCACTGCGTCTTGCTCGACAATCCAAAATTAATTGAGAGGCTAGGATTTTTGTCCCAGCCTCGTTTTTTGCTTGGATCAATTTGAAAAGAAGCTGGCTGATCTAAGAGAGCTTGGATGAATGGACACAATGAAAGCTTTATGAAAATTTCACAATTTTAGTTGACAGTCTTGAAAAAAAGGAGTAGAATAACCCCTGTTTTATGAAAAAGAGGCAGGGAATTCCCGGCCTCATGATCTTTTTTCAAGGAGTTTTTTATGTTTTCAACATTGAAAAAATGGTTTATTGGCCGTCCGTTGAAATCTGGTGCAGAAGGTGAAGGCGGATTGCTTGGGAAAATGCAGGCCTTGGCCATGCTCTCTAGTGACGCGCTTTCTTCTATCGCCTACGGTCCAGAGCAAGTTATCCTGGTCTTGATGACCGTTTCAGCGGGAGCCATTTGGTGGTCCATTCCGATTGGGATTGTGGTCCTGGTTCTCCTAGCCAGTTTAACGATTTCTTATCGCCAGGTCATTCATGCCTACCCTCAAGGGGGAGGGGCCTACATGGTGACTACGGAGAACTTGTCTCCCAAAGCGGGTTTGATTGCTGGTGGTAGTCTCTTAGTCGACTACATGCTGACAGTGGCAGTATCTGTTTCTTCCGGTGCAGATGCCATCACGTCAGCGATTCCATCTCTTCATCCTTATAATCTTCACATTTCCATTTTATTGGTCTTGCTCTTGATGCTGATGAACCTGAGGGGATTGCGCGAATCAGCGACATCGTTGATGATTCCGGTCTATCTGTTCATTGTCAGTACCATTGCCTTGATCGGCTATGGTGTGATCCAAATCTTGACGGGTCACTTGGCCTATAACGCAACTGCTCATGTGGGTCAAACCATTTCAGGGGTTAGTGTCATTCTCTTATTGCGGGCCTTTACGAGTGGATCGGCTTCACTAACAGGGGTTGAAGCCATCTCCAATTCGGTTCCTTTCTTTAAGAAACCAAAAGCAAAGAATGCAGCCTCTACCTTGACCATCATGGCTTTGATTTTGGGGATCATGTTTGCAGGGATTACCTTCCTCAATTACTGGGTGGGTGTCGTTCCGGCAAAAGGGGTAACGACTCTAGCCCAAATGGCCCAAGCCATCTTAGGGAATTCCCCAGTCGGACAAGCCTTCTTTTACGTCTTCCAATTATCAACAGCCTTGATCTTGGCAGTTGCGGCTAATACCGGTTTCTCAGCCTTTCCAATGTTGGCCTTTAACATGGCTAAAAATAAATACATGCCACACATGTATATGGAAAAAGGGGATCGTCTGGGCTATTCTAATGGGATTTTGACCTTGGCGATTGGTGCCATCGTTTTGCTCTTGATCTTTGATGGGCAAACAGAAAGCTTGATTCCGCTTTATACCATCGGGGTCTTCATTCCTTTTGCCCTTTCTCAAACAGGGATGGTGATCCACTGGAAACGCCAATATCAAAAAGGATTTCTTAAGTATTCGCTTGCCAATATCCTGGGGGCAGCCATCTGTTATGGGATTGTCTTGATCCTCTTATTATTCCGTTTGCGTGAGATCTGGCCCTTCTTCCCTATTATTGGTCTCTTGCTTTGGATGTTCTTGAGTATCCGTAATCACTATGATAAAGTTGCGGCTCAATTGCGCTTGGGAGGTAAGATTGAAAAGACAAGTTATGCGGGCAATACCGTGATTGTCCTTGTTGGGAATGTCACTCAGGTAAGTGTGGGAGCTATGAGTTATGCAAATAGCCTAGGAAACGATGTTATAGCTATGCACGTCTCAACGGAAGAAACCAAGGTCAAAGATGCTGAGGTAGCAGAAGAATTTAAGCGTTATTTCCCTCATATTCGCTTTGAAAATGTCATGACGAGTTACCGGGATATTATCCAGCCAACAGTTGAATTTGTCTCAAAAGTAGCTGAGGAGGCCAAGGAAAAAGGCAACACCGTTACAGTCTTAGTCCCTCAATTTATTCCTAAAAAACATTGGCAAAATATTCTCCACAACCAAATGAGTTTGAAATTGAAGTATGCACTTCGTTGGCATGAAGAAGTGGTTGTGGCAAGCTATTCTTACCATTTGTCTGAATAAACACCGTATATAGAAAAGATGTCTGCTTGAGCAGGCATCTTTTTGGATTTTCTTACACGAAAAAAACCACTCGAAAGTCTTGTAAGATACAGCCTTGATCTTGAAAAAATGTTTAAAAAATGCTAGAATAAAAAGAACATTTTAGATTTTGAAAAATTCAAAGTAAGGAAAAAAATGGCAAATTTATTAAAAACAATTATTGAAAATGATCGAGGCGAAATCAAACGCCTTGAAAAAATGGCTGACAAGGTCTTTTCTTATGAAGACCAAATGGCAGCTTTGACGGATGACGAATTAAAAGCGAAAACAGTTGAGTTTAAGCAACGCTACCAAGATGGTGAGTCTTTGGATGATCTCTTGTACGAGGCTTTTGCAGTTGTTCGTGAAGCTGCAAAACGGGTTCTTGGTTTGTTCCCATACAAGGTTCAGGTCATGGGGGGAATCGTCCTTCACCATGGTGACGTTCCAGAGATGCGTACAGGGGAAGGAAAAACCTTGACAGCAACCATGCCGGTATACTTGAATGCCTTGTCTGGCAAAGGGGTGCACGTTGTTACCGTCAATGAATACTTGACCGAGCGGGATGCAACAGAGATGGGAGAACTTTACTCATGGCTTGGCCTTTCAGTAGGGATCAACCTTGCGGCAAAATCTCCAGCTGAGAAAAAAGAAGCTTACCTCTGTGATATCACATACTCAACCAACTCGGAGATTGGTTTTGACTACTTGCGTGACAACATGGTTGTGCGTGCAGAAAACATGGTTCAACGTCCATTGAACTATGCCTTGGTCGATGAGGTAGACTCCATCTTGATTGACGAAGCGCGTACTCCATTGATCGTTTCTGGTCAAACAGCTTCTGATACGAGCCAGCTCTATCACATGGCGGATGCTTATGTGAAGACCTTGACAGAGGACGATTACATTATCGATGTCCCATCTAAAACCATCGGTTTGTCTGATTCAGGAATCGATAAGGCAGAAAGCTACTTTAATCTTGAAAACTTGTACGATATTGAAAACGTAGCTTTGACTCACTTTATCGACAATGCCCTTCGTGCCAACTACATCATGATTTTGGATATCGACTATGTGGTCAGCGAAGATCAAGAAATCTTGATCGTCGACCAATTTACTGGTCGGACCATGGAAGGACGTCGCTATTCTGATGGACTTCACCAAGCGATCGAAGCCAAAGAAGGTGTTCCAGTTCAAGAAGAAACCAAAACATCTGCATCGATTACTTACCAAAACCTCTTCCGTATGTACAAGAAGTTGTCAGGGATGACAGGGACAGGGAAAACTGAAGAAGAAGAATTCCGTGAAATTTATAACATTC
The DNA here is from genome assembly GCF_041432105.1 of Streptococcus sp. 27098_8_148. Lineage (NCBI taxonomy): Bacteria > Bacillati > Bacillota > Bacilli > Lactobacillales > Streptococcaceae > Streptococcus > Streptococcus sp. 27098_8_148. Next base: position 130,772 of record NZ_JAPVYY010000005.1, read on the forward strand.
GCGTGATTCCAATTCCAACCAACCGTCCGATTGCCCGTATTGACCATCCAGACCTTCTCTACCCAAGCTTGAAATCAAAATTCAAGGCTGTTGTGGAAGATGTCAAGTCTCGTCATGAAAAAGGTCAACCAGTCCTAGTAGGTACTGTTGCCGTTGAAACCAGTGATTACCTTTCTCAATTGTTGGTTCAAGCAGGTGTCCCTCACGAAGTTTTGAATGCGAAAAACCACTACAAAGAAGCGCAAATCATCATGAACGCTGGTCAACGTGGTGCTGTTACCATCGCGACCAACATGGCCGGACGTGGTACCGATATCAAGCTTGGTGAAGGTGTTCGCGAACTCGGTGGACTGTGTGTCATCGGGACAGAACGTCACGAAAGTCGTCGGATCGATAACCAGCTTCGTGGACGTTCAGGACGTCAAGGGGATCCAGGTGAATCTCAATTCTACTTGTCTCTTGAAGATGAATTGATGCGCCGTTTCGGTTCTGAACGGATCAAAGCAGTGCTTGATCGCTTCAAGTTGAGCGAAGAAGAATCGGTGATCCGTTCAAATATGTTCACACGTCAAGTAGAGGGTGCACAAAAACGGGTTGAAGGAAACAACTACGATACCCGTAAACAAGTCCTTCAATACGATGACGTGATGCGGGAACAACGGGAAATTATCTACGCTGAACGCTATGATGTCATCACAGCTAACCGTGATTTGGCGCCTGAAATCAAGGCCATGATCAAACGGACCATCAAACGGATTGTTGAAGGAGCCAGCCACTCAAGTAAGGAAGAACGCGTTGAAGCGATTCTGAACTTTGCCAAATACAATTTGGTTCCGGAAGATACGATTTCTGCAAGCGATATTGAAGGAAAATCTGACAAGGAAGTCATCGATTACTTGTATGCACGTGCAGAAGAAATCTATGCTAGCCAAGTAGCGAAATTGCGTGACGAAGAGTCTGTGCAAGAATTCCAAAAAGTCTTGATCCTTCGCGTGGTGGACAGCAAGTGGACGGACCATATCGATGCTTTGGATCAATTGCGAAATGCGGTTGGACTCCGTGGGTATGCGCAAAACAACCCAGTGGTAGAATACCAATCAGAAAGTTTCCGTATGTTTAACGATATGATCGGATCGATTGAATTTGATGTGACTCGTCTCATGATGAAAGCCCAAATTCACGAACAAGAACGTCCACGTACGGAACACAGTATTTCAACAACTGCGACTCGCAACATTGCAGCGCAACAACAAGATATTCCAGCAGATATTGACTTGTCACAAGTGAAACGCAACGATTTGTGCCCTTGTGGTTCAGGCAAGAAATTTAAAAACTGTCACGGACGTAAATTTTAAGAGCTCCTCTGAAATAGAAAGAGGATGGGTCTAGCTAGCATAAGGAGGCCGTATGGTATTCATTACGAAGAGCAATAAGATTGATGAGCAAGAGATCACTTCGCTTTACCGCTTGGAAGGTTCAGCCTTGGAGCGCAAAGAAGCGCGTGATCGAGAATTGGAAGCTATTATCAAAGGAGAAGACCAACGGATCCTTCTTGTGATCGGGCCTTGCTCTTCTGATAATGAAGAAGCTGTGATGGACTATGCCCGTCGTTTGGCAGACTTGCAAGAGCAAGTTAAAGATCAGATTTTCATTGTGATGCGGGTCTATACGGCTAAACCTCGGACCAATGGGGATGGCTATAAAGGCTTGATGCACCAACCAGATACACATGCAGCACCAAGCTTTGTGGATGGTTTGAAAGCGGTCCGGCATCTCCACTACCGTGTGATTACCGAGACTGGTTTGACAACTGCGGATGAGTTGCTTTATCCAGCAAGTCTTCCGTATGTTGAGGATTTGATTTCTTATCATGCCATTGGAGCGCGTTCGGTTGAAGACCAGGAGCACCGCTTTGTATCTAGTGGGATCTCTGCTCCGACAGGCATGAAGAATCCAACCTCTGGAAATCTTTCTGTCATGTTTAATGCGATTTATGCAGCCCAACATCCCCAAAACTTTTTGTTCAATGCCCAAGCAGTGGAAACATCAGGAAATCCTTTAGCTCATGCGATCCTTCGTGGAGGCTTGGATGCAAGTGGTAAGAATATTCCAAACTACCATTATGAAGATTTGCTAGCGGCAGCAAAACGCTATAGCGAAATGGGCTTGCAACATCCCTTCATCCTGGTGGATACCAACCATAATAACTCTGGCAAACAATTCGAAGAGCAAGTACGCATCGTGAGAGAAACCATGATGAACCGTGCTTGGAACAAGGATTTGGCAACTTTAGTTCGTGGTTTCATGATTGAATCCTATCTAGAAGATGGCCGTCAAAATGAACCAGTGGTTTATGGTCAATCCATCACAGACCCTTGCCTGGGTTGGGAAAAAACACAGGCCTTGGTCAAAGAAATTGCAACGATGAATAAGTAAAAGGCAGGGGCGGAAGGAGTGATTCTTTAGCCTCTTCTCTTTTGTCAGTAAAACGATACTGAAACGATAAATAAGGATAAAACAAGATGATCAAAGGACATGGCATCGATATCGAATCGATCGCTGCGATTGAAAAAGCCTATCAGAAGAATACTCGATTCGCTGAAAAAGTCTTAACCGAGGCTGAGCGAGAGCGCTTTGAGGAATTGTCTGGAAAACGGAAAATGGAATATTTAACGGGCCGATGGTCCGCCAAAGAAGCCTTTTCAAAGGCAATGGGAACAGGGATTGGACCGGTTGGTTTTCAAGATTTAGAAATTTTAAATGATGCCCACGGAGCACCCTATTTTTCCAAGTCTCCTTTTTCTGGGAAGGTATGGATTTCGATCAGTCATAAGGGAGACCTAGTGTCGACCAGTGTCATTTTGGAGGAAGAAAATGAAAGCAAGTAAACATAGACCAACTGTTGCAAGAGTCGATTTGGATGCCATTGCCTTTAATGTGCAACAAGTCAGTGACCATATTCCGAGTCAAGCCTTGAAATATGCAGTCGTCAAGGCCAATGCCTATGGTCATGGGGTCGTTGCGGTGACCAAAAAATTGGCACCTCAGGTAGATGGTTTTTGTGTTTCCAATATGGATGAAGCCCTTGAAATTCGTGAAGAAGGTTTGCAACACCCTCTTTTGATTTTGGGAGTTGTGCCGAGTGAAACAGTGAATCTAGCCAAAGAGCATGACATCCGCTTAACGGTGGCGAGTCTTGCTTGGTTGGTTCAATTGCTTGGACAAGAAGCAGATCTTTCAGGATTGAAGGTCCATATCAAGGTGGATTCTGGAATGGGGCGGATTGGATTCCGAACGATCGAAGAGATCAAAGAAGCTGAACGCCTTCTCATAGCAGCTGGAGCTGAAATTGAAGGAATCTTTACTCATTTTGCGACAGCAGATGAGGCAGATGATCGAAAATTCCAAGCGCAATACCAGTTTTTCAAAGAAGTATTGGCTGCTCTTGAAACCCTTCCTCCCATTGTCCATGCGAGTAATTCAGCCACCTCTTTGTGGCATGCGGATACGATTTTCACAGCTGTGCGCTTGGGAGATGTCATGTATGGCTTGAATCCCAGCGGTTCTGTGCTAGCCTTGCCTTATGAAATTAAGCCAGCCTTGAGTTTGGTGAGTGAGTTAGTTCATGTGAAACAGTTAGAAGCTGGTCAAGATATTGGCTACGGAGCAACCTATACGACAGAAGAACCCCAATGGATCGGGACGATTCCTATCGGCTATGCGGATGGCTGGATCCGAGAGATGCAAAATTTCCATGTACTGATCAAGGGTGAGTTTTGTCCCATTGTTGGTCGCGTTTCGATGGACCAGATTACTGTTCGCCTTCCAGAAGAATTGCCTCTGGGGACCAAGGTTACCCTGATTGGACGAGAGGGCGAGAAAGAAATCACGGCAACAGAGGTTGCAGATTACCGTGGGACCATTAATTATGAAGTGGTCTGTCTTTTGAGTGATCGGATTCCTCGTGACTATACAGGTGAAGAATAAGAAGAAGCAGGTGGGATTTTCCCGGATGAACCTGCTTTTTTATAAAAGAAAGGAGGAGAAATGAATCTACATCAACCCTTATCCGTACTGCCTGGAGTCGGTCCAAAATCGGCGGAAAAATTTAAAAAGTTAGGGATTGAAACCTTAGAAGATCTGCTCTTGTATTTCCCTTTTCGCTATGAAGACTTCAAAACGCGCAATGTTTTAGAGTTGGAAGATGGGGAAAAAGCCGTCATCTCTGGGGTGGTAGCAACACCAGCCAATGTCCAATATTATGGCTACAAACGAAATCGCTTGCGTTTTTCGATCAAACAGGGAGACCAGGTCATTGCGGTTAATTTTTTCAACCAACCCTATCTAGCAGACAAAATTGAGGTTCAGCAGACAGTGGCGATTTTTGGAAAATGGGACAAGGCCAAAGGCAGTTTGACAGGGATGAAACTCCTGGCTCAAGTGGAAGATGATTTGCAGCCGGTCTATCGAGTGACGCAAGGAGTGAGCCAAAACAGCCTGGTGAAATTGATCAAAATAGCGTTCGACCAGGGCTTGGACCAGCTTTTAGAAGAGAATGTACCCCACATCTTACGAGATCGTTATCAACTTATGTCTCGTTCCCAAGCAGTGCAAGCTATGCATTTTCCTAAGGATCTGGCAGAGTACAAGCAAGCTCTTCGCCGGGTAAAATTTGAAGAGCTCCTCTTTTTCCAGCTGCAACTCCAAGTGCTAAAAGAAGAAAATCACGATGCCAGCCAAGGGATTTCCTTGGCTTGGGATCCGGAAAAATTAGCAGAACGAAAAAAACAGCTTCCCTTTGAGCTAACGCAAGCTCAAGAAAACAGCTTGAATGAAATCTTGACAGATATGGCCTCTCCTTATCATATGAACCGCCTCTTACAAGGGGATGTGGGAAGCGGGAAGACAGTTGTGGCCGGTCTTGCTATGTATGCAGCCTTAAGCGCTGGTAAGCAAGCTGCCTTGATGGTTCCAACGGAGATTTTGGCAGAGCAACACAAGGAAAGCTTGCAAAATCTTTTTCCAGATTTGCCAATTGCCCTTCTAACAGGAGGATTAAAGGCGGCTGAGAAACGAGAAGTCTTAGAAGAGATCGCCTCAGGAAAAGCCCAATTGAATGTGGGGACACATGCCTTGATTCAAGAGGGAGTTCACTACCAAAATCTAGGCTTGGTCATTATTGATGAGCAACACCGCTTTGGGGTTTCCCAGCGCCGTATTCTTCGAGAAAAAGGACAAAATCCAGACGTCCTGATGATGACGGCTACCCCTATTCCCCGGACCTTGGCCATCACGGCTTTTGGAGATATGGATGTGTCCATCATTGATCAGATGCCTGCGGGACGCAAGGAAATCATCACACGTTGGGTCAAGCATGAGCAGTTAGAAGTGGTCCTCGACTGGTTAGTCAAAGAACTTGGCAAAGGTTCTCAAGCCTACTTTATTTCTCCCTTGATTGAGGAGTCAGAGGCGCTAGATTTGAAAAATGCCCTTGCCCTCCAAGAAGAGCTAGAGACCTTCTTTGGGCAGCGAGCACGCGTTTCTCTGCTTCACGGGAAGATGAAAAGTGAAGAAAAAGATGCCATCATGCAGGCCTTTAAAGAGCACCAAGTCGATGTTTTGGTGTCTACGACCGTTATTGAAGTAGGAGTCAACGTACCCAATGCAACCGTTATGGTCATTATGGATGCAGATCGGTTTGGTCTTAGCCAACTTCACCAGCTACGAGGCCGGGTTGGTCGGGGAAACAAGCAATCCTATGCTATTCTAGTAGCCAATCCTAAGACAGATAGTGGCAAGCAGCGCATGAAAATCATGACAGAGACAACCAATGGGTTTGTGCTGGCGGAAGAAGATTTGAAAATGCGGGGTTCAGGTGAAATCTTTGGAACCCGTCAATCTGGGATCCCAGAATTTCAAGTGGCGGATTTGGTAGAAGATTATCCCATTCTGGAAGAAGCGCGGAAAGTTGCCAGCAAGATCGTAGCCACGCCAGATTGGCGCGAACACCCCGATTGGCATTTGCTCTCGCTTTATTTAGAAAAGAAAGAACATTTAGACTAAAATATAAAAAGGGAGTAGAGTGGAAATTCTTTGGATTCCACTCTACTCCCTTTAAGATGGCATTTTACGGGCTTTGTATCTTGATGAAATGCGACAGGACGAAGGTGGATCGATACTATCCACCTGAGGAGTTAGTGAGTCGTTTAGGCAAGGCACCATAGTGCTTGCCGTTACACGAATTGAACACGCCCTAAATGCTGTGTGAAAAAACGCCAACTATACGAGTACTAACTTCAAGACACAGTAGCTGATTGGACTCTTCTCTCGCCTATCAGCTCGGAAGAATCCTAATCAGCCTTGTGGGGGTAGGACGACGAAGCGTCCGACAAAGTATCACTTCTGTCCTACTCCCTATTTTCACTTGGCATTTTACGGGCTTTGTATCTTATTAATTGAACACGGGCTGCGGATTGTATCAAAAAGATGAATCCTCCTAGAATCTTTTGGATTCTTCGTCGTATTCCCTATTTTGACTGTATCCGCTACGCCCTTTGTATCTTATTTTACCCTTCGATATAGTCTTTGAGTTCTTGTCCTTTTAGGCCGGCATTGAGGGCGATGAGGAGTTTGATGCGCGCTTTGGGGGCATTTAATTCTTTGATGAAAAAGACACCTGCTTGATGGAGTTGGACGCCTCCTCCTTCATATGCGTAGACGGGTTCAGCGATTCCATTGAAGCAACGGGATACTAAAGCGATTGGAAGGCCTGCATCTATAAACTCTTGGAGTTTATGTGCCGTTTCTTTAGGGATGTTTCCAGCTCCAAAGGCTTCGATAATGAGACCATCCAGCTTTGAAAGATCCAGCATGTCCAGCAGATCGGATTTCATCCCTGCGTAGGTAGCAATGATCGGAACGAACCCATCGATGGTATCGAGATCAAAGCGCACCCTTGGCTCGGCTGTTTTAAAGAAGAGGATTTCCTTTTTCATGACCAAACCCAGTGGACCGTGGGTTGGTGTCTGAAAGGTACTGACATTGGTGGTATGAGTTTTGGTGACGTACTTAGCCGCATGAATTTCATCGTTCATGACGACTAAGACCCCTTTATCGCGTGCTTTTGGATCGGCAGCTACTCGAAGGGCTGTCAGAAAATTATAGACACCATCGCTTCCGAGCTCATTGGAGCTTCGCATAGCTCCTGTAATGACCACAGCAATCTCTGGTAACTCCATGGTATCCAAGAAATAAGCCGTTTCTTCCAGCGTATCTGTCCCGTGGGTAATAACGATGCCGTCGTAGTTGTGAGCTTCCTCTTTGATTTTTTGATATAGAGCTAACATGTGACGGGGTGTCATTTGAGGGCTGGGAAGGTTGAAGAAGTCCTCCGAGGTGACTGCAATCCCTTCAATTGGTGAAGTGACTTGGGTCATGGGATTGACTTCATTGGTAATCACTGCCCCAGAGTCATCTGCCGCCATCGAAATGGTCCCTCCGGTATGTAGTGCTAAAATTTTCTTAAACATGTGAAGCTCCTTGGAATATGTGATATAATTTATTTTATCATAAAAAGAAAGAAACAGTAGACATGGAAATAAAAGCAGTCTTTTTTGATATCGATGGAACCTTGGTGAATGATAGTCGAGCGGTCCTCAAATCAACAGAAAAAGCTATTCAGTCTTTAAAGGAAGAAGGGATCTATGTAGGCCTTGCGACAGGGCGGGGACCGGCCTTTGTCAAACCGTTTATGGAACGCTATGGCTTTGATTTTGCCGTGACCTATAATGGTCAGTATATTTTGACCAAGGACCGCGTGCTATTTACCAGTCCAATCGATAAAAAGAGTCTGCACCAACTAATTGACTATGCTCGAGAACACCGCAAGGAAATTGCTCTCGGTACCAAGGATGGGGTATTCGGTTCTCGGATCATGAGTTTTGGGATGAGTCCTATTTCAACCTGGTCCAGTCGCTTTGTGCCCCGCAAAATGGCCCGTACAGTCAGTCGTGGATTTAACAAAGTGGTCAGCAAGGTCGTCCCACAAGATCAGGATACCCTCTATGCACTAGCGCAAGAACCAATCTACCAAGTGTTGATCTTATCGAGTCCAGAGGAGACTGCAAAAATTGAAAAAGAGTTTCCGGATCTGAAATTCACACGGTCTAGTCCTTTTGCAGCAGATGTCCTCAACCCAGGGATTTCCAAGTTAGAAGGGATCCGCATCGTTGGTCAGGAATTTGGCTTTGACATCGATGAAGTGATGGCTTTTGGAGATTCTGATAATGACTTAGAGATGCTGTCAGGTGTTGGCTTGTCTATTGCGATGGGAAATGGGACGACCAGTGTCAAGGCAATTGCCAAGCATACCACGACTAGTAATGGCAAGGATGGCATCCAAAAGGCCCTGCAACACTTTGGTATTCTCTCAGAGAAAGAACTCTTTCTTTCTAAGGATGATCACTTCAATAAGGTCAAAACCTTCCATGGTGTGATGGATGGGGAAACCCAGGAGAAACCAGTTGTTTGGCAGCCTCAAGACGCCCTTTATCGAACCATGTTCAAGCAAGAGGAGTTGGTTGAATTTGTCCGAGCAGCTAGCACAAGTGAGGAAGAATTTGACCGCTCGGTAGCAGCTCTTCACGAAGCCTTGGATAAGGCTGCAGATAAGGTTCGGAGCAAGCATCCAGCTGAGATCTCCATGGTAGGGCAGGTTGATGCCTTAATTGATACCCTCTATCTGACTTATGGTAGCTTTGTACTAATGGGAGTTGATCCTGAAGAGGTCTTTGAGATTGTTCACCGGGCCAATATGGGCAAGATTTTCCCAGATGGAAAGGCGCACTTTGATCCAGTAACCCACAAAATTCTGAAGCCAGATGATTGGGAAGAAAAATACGCCCCGGAACCAGCTATCAAAAAAGAACTCGATCGCCAGCTCAAGGCCTACGAAAAACATGCAAAACAAAAAGAAGCAAAAAAAGACAACTAAAAAAGTTTGGAACCTTTGTTCCAAACTTTTTCTTTCTTACATGGTTTTATCCTTATCACGTACCACTAGTAAGTCTACTTTGGCGTGGCGAAGGATATATTCTGAGGAGGATCCGACCATTAACCGTTCGAAGGCATTGAGTCCGGTAGCCCCGACCATAATAAGGTCAACCCCTTCCTTACTTGGGATATCATTGGCTAAGAGGACTTTTGGATTTCCCATTTCTACAACAGTCACAACATTTTGAACGCCGACTTTTTCAGCACGTTCCTTGTAGCCCTTGAGCAATTCGTTAGCTTCTTCTTGCAATTCTTCGTAGACCTCAGCATCAAAAGTTGAGACGCTTTGAAGGGCACGAGTATCGATGACGTGGGCAATAGTCAATTTAGAGCCGTTGCGAAGAGAAACGTTAACCCCTTTTTCAAAGGCTAATTCTGCTTCATGAGAACCGTCGACAGCGACCATAATGTTTTCGTATTTTTGAGACATAATCCTACCTCCTTATAGCTTGAAAACATGGATAGAATAGAAGGGAATCCTATTCTTTATACACTTATATTTTATCTCTTTTGAGCTAGAATGTAAAGGTAAAGTCTCGCTTTTCTGCTATATTTTTGCAGAATTTTTAAAGTCCTCGGTTTGTACTCTATTTGAACTAGTGGTATAATAGAGATAATTTCGTGAATCGAGGCAGAATATGAAGGAATATAATAAATCAAGCAAACTCGAACATGTCGCTTACGATATTCGTGGTCCAGTCTTGGAAGAAGCGATGCGCATGCGAGCAAATGGAGAAAAAATTCTACGTTTGAATACAGGGAATCCTGCTGAATTTGGCTTTACAGCTCCAGATGAAGTTATCCATGATTTGATCATGAATGCGCGTGATAGTGAAGGCTATTCAGACTCAAAAGGGATCTTTTCAGCCCGCAAAGCCATCATGCAGTACTGCCAGTTGAAAAAAATTCCAAATGTGGATATTGATGATATTTACCTTGGAAATGGAGTGAGTGAGCTGATCGTCATGTCCATGCAAGGACTGCTCGACAACGGGGATGAGGTCTTGGTTCCCATGCCGGACTATCCTCTTTGGACAGCAGCCGTCAGCCTAGCTGGTGGGAATGCGGTTCACTATCTTTGTGATGAAGAAGCAAACTGGTATCCAGATATTGAAGATATCAAGTCGAAAATCACCTCAAACACTAAGGCTATCGTTGTCATCAACCCGAATAACCCAACAGGTGCCCTCTATCCAGATGAGATCCTGCTTGAGATTGTAGAGATCGCTCGTCAAAATAACTTGATCATCTTTGCGGATGAAATTTACGATCGCTTGGTCATGGATGGTGAAAAACACACGGCTATCGCAAGTTTAGCGCCTGATCTCTTCTGTGTGAGTATGAATGGCTTGTCAAAATCTCACCGGATTGCCGGTTTCCGTGTTGGTTGGATGGTTCTGTCCGGACCAAAGCATCACGTGAAGGGCTATATCGAAGGCTTGAACATGTTGTCCAATATGCGTCTTTGTTCAAATGTCTTGTCTCAACATGTTGTGCAAACCTCTCTTGGAGGCTACCAATCCGTGGATGAACTTTTACTTCCAGGTGGTCGAATTTATGAACAACGGAACTTTATCTACAAAGCCATCAATGATATTCCAGGCCTCTCAGCTGTTAAGCCAAAGGCTGGTCTCTATATCTTCCCTAAGATTGATCGGGACATGTACCGCGTGGATGATGACGAGCAATTTGTTTTAGAGTTCTTGAAGCAAGAAAAAATTCTCTTGGTTCATGGCCGTGGCTTTAACTGGAAAGATCCAGATCACTTCCGGATCGTTTACCTTCCACGTGTCGATGAGTTAGCTCAAATTCAAGAAAAAATGACTCGTTTCTTGAAGCAATACAAACGTTAATTAGATAAAGGATTGAAGAGGAAAGTCTTCAATCTTTTTTTTGATTCATTTTATAAAATCCATGTCATCGAAACGACATTTTTCTGAATTGCGCATAATTGTAGAAAAAATAAATAATTTTCAGATAATTTGTTTGAAATTCCCACACTTATATGATATACTTGAGCTGACTATATGCGAGGTTTATTATGGCAAACTTATTAGAAAAGACACGTAAAATTACATCCATCTTGAAACGGACTGATGAACAGTTGCAGTTCGAGATGCCTTATAATGATATTGCCCAGCAATTAGCGGATATTATCCACTGTAATGCCTGTATCATTAATAGCAAGGGAACCCTTCTTGGTTATTTCATGCGTTACAAGACCAACAATGACCGGGTAGAAGCTTTCTTTCAAAATAAAAAATTACCAGAAGATTATGCCAAGGCAGCTAGTTTAGTCTACGATACAGAAGCTAATTTAGATGTGGACCATGATTTGAGTATCTTTCCGGTCGAAACCAAGTCTGAATTTCCTGATGGCTTGACCACCATTGCGCCTATTCATGTTTCTGGGATTCGGTTGGGTTCCTTGATCATTTGGCGCAATGATAAACAGTTTGCGGATGATGATTTGATCTTGGTTGAGATTGCGAGTACCGTGGTAGGAATTCAAATGTTGAACTACCAACGCGAGGAAGACGAGAAGAATATTCGTCGTCGGACAGCGGTGAATATGGCTGTCAATACCTTGTCTTACTCGGAGTTGCGGGCTGTTTCTGCCATCCTTAGTGAATTGAAAGGAAATGAGGGACAGTTGACTGCTTCTATCATCGCGGATCGGATTGGCATTACTCGCTCTGTGATTGTCAATGCACTCCGGAAATTGGAGTCAGCTGGTATTATTGAAAGCCGTTCTCTTGGAATGAAGGGAACCTATCTCAAGGTGTTGATTCCAGATATCTTTGAGGAAATTAAGAAAAGAGATTACTAATGACTAAAGCCTTGATTTCAATTGACTACACTGTCGATTTCGTAGCAGATGATGGTAAGCTTACGGCAGGTGCTCCTGCACAAGCCATTTCTGAGACCATTGCTCAGGTGACCCAATTGGCCTTTGACCAAGGAGCCTATGTCTTTTTTGCCATTGATGCGCATGACGTAGAGGATCCATTTCATCCTGAAAGCAAGCTCTTCCCACCTCATAATATCATTGGGACCAGTGGACGTGATTTGTACGGCCCTTTGGCAGATTTTTATCAGGAGCATAAAGCGGATCCACGCGTCTTTTGGATGGATAAACGTCATTATTCTGCTTTTTCAGGAACGGACCTAGATATCCGCCTGCGGGAACGCCATGTAGATACCGTTATTTTGACAGGTGTCTTGACTGATATCTGTGTCCTTCATACAGCGGTTGATGCCTACAATCTCGGCTACCAGATCGAAGTCGTAGAACCTGCAGTGGCGTCGCTCACTCCTGAAAATCACCAGTTTGCCTTGAATCATTTTAAGCATGTCTTAGGGGCAAGCTTGGTAGACGACGCACTAGCTGTATTAGAAACTAAATAAGAAAACATTGTAAAAGAGGTCATAGACATTTGTTTAGGCCTCTTTTTTGGGGCCTAGAAATTGTCTTCCTCTCTTGAAAATGGTATTCTAATGGAAGAAAATAAGGGGGAGTTATGAGTAAAAAAGCTGTCGTGTTTTCAGCCAATCTATCTTATATGGAAAAATTGGAAACCGCTATGAAGTCACTGTGTGCCCATCAAGACCAGTTGAAAATTTATGTCTTAAATGAAGATCTACCAACGGAGTGGTTTGCTATCATGAATCAGCGCTTGCGCCAGTTGGATTCAGAAGTGATTAATTGTCGGATGTCTCCCGAGCAATTCCAATCCTTCTCGCTTCCAAGTGACCATATTCACTATGCGACCTATTTCCGTTACGCTATTCCAGAGATGGTGGAGGAAGAGCGGATCCTCTATCTGGATTGTGACATGATCTTTACACAGGATTTATCGCCTTTGTTTGAGGTTGATCTAAAAGATTATGGACTGGGTGCAGTGGTCGATAAGCCAACGACGACAGATGGCTTTAATGCGGGACTTTTGGTGATTGATAAGACTTGGTGGCAAGAGCACCAAGTGACAGAGGCACTTTTTGATCTTACTCGTAAGTATCATCAACAGGTCTATGGAGATCAGGGAATTTTGAATCTGTATTTCAAAAATGCGTGGTTTCCATTACCTTGGACCTATAATTTACAAGTGGGGTCTGATAAGGATCAGTACCTCTATGGGGACTTGGATTGGTATGAGGCCTTCCAAGGGATTCCTGCGGTCATTCATTACACCTCTCATAATAAACCATGGACCTCCAAACGCTTCAATCGTTTTCGTGAATTATGGTGGTTTTATTATGCCCTATCTTGGGAGGAAATTTTGCTTCGAAAACCGATTTTGAAGCAAACTTATCAAGATCTAGTGGGAACTTTTCCTTATCATGCGGCTATTTATACTCATACAGCAGATATCCACGAGTTGGAGACGTTGTTAAAAGAGTTGCCAGATGTCGCGATTCATGTTCTTGCCCATAGTCATTTTGGTTTTAACTTGGTGCAATTGGAACGCTACCCCAACCTCTTTTTATACCCTTCCTTTGATCCTTTGACTAGTCGGAAGGTTATAGAAAAATTGGATTTGTATCTGGATATCAATCCCTATGATGAGGTCGATCAAATCACGCAAACACTCAGCCAACAAGGCGTCCCTATTTTTTCTTTTGAGGGAACCAATCATGTGCAGAATGGTGAGAATCGGGTGTTTAGGGATGATCAGGTGCAGGAGATGGTGGCAGCCATTCGCGATTATTTAAAGAGAAACGAGAAGAAGCATGGAAACAAATGAAGTAGTGAGTATCATCATTCCCATCTATAATGTAGAGGCTTATTTGAGACAATGTTTGGAAACGGTTATCCATCAGACCTACCCTCATTTGGAAATTATCCTGGTCAATGATGGTTCGCCAGACCAGTCAGAAGAGATCTGTAAAGAATTTTTTAGGAAGGATGCGCGCATCCGCTACGTTCGCCAAGAAAATGGGGGCTTATCTGCTGCTCGGAATACAGGGATTGAGCTAGCGACTGGTGGTTACATTACCTTTATTGATCCAGATGACTGGGTGACGGAAGACTATGTAGAAGTGCTCTATCGCCAACTTCAAAAGTATAATGCGGATGTTTCCGTAGCCAACTATAACCTCTATGATGACAGTAGTAGCAAATACTTGATCAAAGTAACGGACGATGATTATTCAGAGACCCTTTATGAGGGGCGAACAATTATGGACCACGATGCCATTCAGGAGACCAGAGATATGGCCTGGGCGTGTGCTATGATGAAGCTCTATAAGCGTAACTTATTTGAAGGACTTCGTTTTCCAGTTGGAAAAAATGTCGAAGACAACTTCCTGATGTACAAGCTCTTCTTAAAAGCCCATCGGGTAGTTCATACGGAGAAATGTATTTATTGGTATCGCGTGGGCCGTGCAGATACTCTGTCCCAGGTTTGGACAGAAAAGCGAGTCGTCGATGAGATGGAAGCTAAGCAGGAGAAGTTGGCTCTACTGGGGATGTTGGGCTATGATTTGACTTGGCATCGCTATATCTACAAAACGCGCTTGAAACGGGCCCTTGAAAAATTAGAGGAAGCAGGCTTGCAAGGGACAGAAACCTATGAGCGCGTGGTGACCAACCTCCGTTTTATTGAAACGATGGACTAACCCCTTATTGATGAGAAAGGATCAGCATGTTCATTATTGCATCAGAGCAGACCAGAGAGCTGGATCGTTTGCAAAAATACTTGGACAAACTTGGCCAGCCCTACCGGGTATTTGTGACCAATCTGGAAACAGATTTGGACCAACAGACAGAGAGTCTTGCGACCTTTTTTACCCAAAAAGACCCAGTATCAAAAATTGGAAAAACTTTATTTTTCAATGATCTAGCAGTTCCAGAATTATGGGAATGTTGGACACTAGGGATCACGACCTATCTTTTTGATGGTGAGGAACGTCGTGCCAACGTGGTTTTGCGAGAGGATATCTTGTCTCGAACAGTTGACAGAGTGGAATGGTTTGGTCAGGGAGAAGAGATCGTATCCATTGATGTCTACAACCGCTATGGCTGGAGAAGCAAACAGAGTCTCCTGACGGAAGCTGGCCAATCCTATTTAGACATCTATTTGAACCGTCAACAAGAAGAAGTCTTGCTTCACTTTGTCTCACAAGGAACCTTTTTGCTTCAAACTCCTAAGGGACGGGATCGCCTGTATGCCAATAAGAAAGAGCTGCAAAGAGCTGTCCTAGAACAAGTCTTGCCGGAAGATGAAGCCGTTCTTTTGATGGACAAGGCATTGCTAGATGTTGTGAAAGAGAAACCAAAGGAAAGACTCGCCTACTGTGCCAGTGACGCGCATGATCTAGACGAGATCAAAGAACAAGTCAGTCAGATTTTGTTGGTAGAAGATGGTCTGTTGAGTGAGAAAATAGACGGAATCACAGTCTTGTCAGGGCTGGTAGATGTGGAGCAGGAAAGTTTTCAACCAGAAGCCATGGTTATGACGGCTTCTCAAGAGGTCGAAGGCCTATCTAGCCTGGTCCATCAATTCCCACAAGTCACCTTTCACATTGCTGCTTTGACGGCTATGGGGCCGAAATTAACAGACTTAGCGACTCGCTCCAATGTGCGCCTCTATCCAGGGATTTCGCTGGACAAATATGAGGACTTGTTATCCAGCTGCTCTATTTATCTGGATTGCAACCAGGGAGAAGAAGTGTGGAGTAGTAGTCTTCATGCTCTTGAAAATGGGCAAGTCTTATTTGGTTTGAAGAGCACGGTTCATCAGGAAGCCTATAAAAACTTGAGCACAATCACAGATACAGTCGAAGAAATGAAACAGCAACTAGATACCTTGCTCCAGCATCCAGAGACCCACAAAGAATTGGTAAGAGAGCAGGCACGAATCTTGAAATTGCCTGAAAAAGAAGCTTTGGAAGAGCTGTTTAAGCGATTAGAGGGAGGAACCGCATGACCATTTATACCTTTAATCTATTAGTGGGATTCGAACCTAATGGGGTTGATGTTGCACAAGCCTCTCGGGCAAAGATGCTCCGGAGACTAGGAGTGGCAGCGAAGTTTGTCTTTACCACTTGGCCCACTCCAGAAAAATTGGCCTATTACCTCTCATTGGGGCACCGGGATGAGGAACTGCTTTTTGCCCATTTAACTTTTACGGATCAACAGACTACGGTCCCTCAAAAGTCGGTAGGGGCCTTGCAAATGGAGTTTCAACTGACTCGTCTGGATGTTGTTGAAAAAACGGAAAGAGTCATTCGCTACCAATTTGCGGATGGAAACGCCTTGAGCTTTCATTTGGATCCCTATCATCCAAACTGTGTCCGCTATGTAGACTATCTTTTGGCTGGAAATAGGATCAAGCGAGAGTATTATGGAGCTTGTAAACTTGTCACAGAGTATTTTCAGTATGGTAGTGTTGTCAGACGGATCTATCACCATCAAGATGGGACTATCGCTTTTGAAGAATCGAGGTTCGGTGGAAGCTGGCTCTATAAACTGGGGTCTGAGATTTTGACCAACCATACAGAAGTGATGAGACGTTTTTTGTCGCAGCTGTCGCTAAAAGAAGAAGATCTGATTCTGCTTGACCGGGCTTCGCGCATGGATTTTGCTCGCCCTTTGTTGGAGAAACCTGCTTCTTCAAAGCTCGCCATGGTGTTTCATTCGGAGCATGAATTTGAAAATGGCCATCTCAATTATGAATATTATTATGTGTTCAAGTATGCTAAACGCTTCGATTATTTCATCACGGCAACGGATCTTCAAAAAGAAGTCTTGGAGCAGACACTTGCTAAACAAGGATGCCAAGGAATTCCAATCTATAGCATTCCGGTTGGGCATCTAGAAGAATTGACAGAATCACAAGGAGATCGACCTCCCTTTAGTGTGCTCACAGCTTCCCGTTTGGATCCAAGAAAACGCATCGATTTGGCTATTCGAGTAGTGGCCCAAGCTCATGAAAAACTCCCAGCCCTTCAGTTTGATATTTATGGGAAGGGTGGAGAAGCGGACAACTTGCGCCACCTGATTCAGGAGCTTGCAGCACAAGATTATATTCACCTACGCGGTCATGCGGATCTTCAGCAGATCTATCCTTGCTACCAAGCCTACCTCACCACTTCTCAGTGGGAGACCTTTGGTTTGACTTTGATGGAGGCGGCTGGAGCAGGTTTGGCCTTGCTGGGCTTTGATGCCCGTTATGGTAATCCAACTTTTATAAAAGAGGGTGAAAATGGCTTTTTGGTACCTTATAGCGAGACAGTGCCAGAAGAAGAGTTGGTGAAAGAGTTGGCAGACAAGCTGGTCCAGCTCTTTGAAAGGGACCTCGCTCCATTTCATCAGGCTTCTTATGACTTAGCCTCCTCTTACCTCGCTTCTAACGTCCAGGAAGTCTGGAAAGAGACTCTAATGGAGATGGGGCAATTCGGCGGAAAAGAAATATAAAAAGAAGAATCTGTAGTGACAAAAAAGTCCTACAGATTTTTTCTAAGGCAAGCAAATTGGGCTAAATTATGGTAAAATAGAGGGTATTGAAAAATCATCATTTCACGAAAGGAAGCAAGATGAAAATTACGCAAGAAGAGGTAACCCACGTTGCCAATCTTTCAAAATTGAAATTCTCTCCAGAAGAGACAGCTGAATTTGCGACAACCTTGTCTAAAATTGTCGACATGGTGGAATTGTTGGAAGAAGTGGACACAACAGGTGTTGCCCCAACAACGACTATGGCGGATCGTAAGACCGTATTGCGTCCGGATGTTGCTGAAAAAGGGACGGACCGTGACCGCTTGTTTAAAAATGTACCTGAAAAAGATAACTATTACATCAAGGTACCAGCTATCCTAGAAGATGGAGGAGATGCCTAATGTCATTCAACCATAAAACCATTGAAGAGTTGCACGACCTCCTTGTTTCTAAGGAAATTTCGGCAACCGAATTGACACAAGCTACGCTTGATGATATCAAGGCGCGTGAAGAAGCGGTTAATGCCTTTGTAACGGTGGCCGAAGAAGCAGCTCTTGCACAAGCCAAGGCCATTGATGAAAAAGGAATCGATGCAGACAACCTCCTGTCAGGGATTCCACTCGCTGTCAAAGACAATATCTCAACAGATGGTATCTTGACAACTGCGGCTTCAAAAATGCTCTATAACTACGAGCCAATCTTTGATGCGACAGCGGTTGCCAATGCCAAAGCCAAAGATATGATTGTCATCGGAAAGACCAACATGGATGAATTTGCCATGGGTGGATCTGGTGAAACTTCTTACTATGGACCAACCAAGAATGCATGGGACCACAGCAAGGTGCCTGGTGGATCTTCTAGTGGTTCAGCAGCTTCTGTCGCTTCAGGTCAAGTCCGTTTGTCCCTTGGTTCAGATACAGGTGGTTCTATCCGTCAACCGGCTGCTTTTAATGGGATTGTTGGTCTCAAACCAACTTATGGAACAGTTTCCCGTTTTGGTCTCATTGCTTTTGGTAGCTCACTCGACCAAATTGGGCCGTTTGCACCAACGGTTAAGGAAAATGCCCTCTTGCTTAATGTTATTGCCAGTGAAGATGATAAAGATTCAACTTCAGCGCCAGTGCGCGTAGCAGACTATACTTCTAAGATTGGTCAAGACATTAAAGGCATGAAGATTGCCCTTCCGAAGGAATACCTTGGGGAAGGGATTGACCCAGAAGTCAAAGAAACTATCCTTAAAGCGGCCAAACACTTTGAAAAATTGGGAGCAACTGTCGAAGAAGTCAGCTTGCCTCATTCTAAATACGGAGTTGCCGTATACTACATCATCGCTTCATCTGAAGCTTCTTCAAACTTGCAACGTTTCGATGGGATTCGCTATGGTTTCCGTGCGGAAGATGCTAAAAACTTGGATGATATCTACGTGAACACTCGTAGCCAAGGCTTTGGTGATGAGGTTAAACGCCGGATCATGCTTGGTACCTTTAGTTTGTCATCTGGTTACTACGATGCTTACTACAAGAAAGCTGGCCAAGTCCGTACCCTCATTATCCAAGACTTCGAAAAAGTCTTTGCGGATTACGACCTTATCCTTGGTCCAACAGCTCCAAGTGTAGCCTTTGATTTGGATTCGCTCAACCATGATCCGGTTGCCATGTACTTGGCTGACCTCTTGACCATTCCAGTCAACTTGGCAGGTCTTCCAGGAATTTCGATTCCTGCAGGTTTTGCGCAAGGTCTTCCAGTTGGTTTGCAGTTGATTGGTCCTAAGTATTCTGAAGAAACTATCTACCAAGCTGCAGCTGCCTTTGAAGCTACGACGGATTACCACAAGCAACAACCCCTTATTTTCGGAGGTGACAATTAATGAATTTTGAAACAGTCATCGGACTTGAAGTCCACGTTGAATTGAATACAAACTCAAAAATTTTCTCACCAACCTCTGCCCACTTTGGGAACGAGCAAAATGCCAACACCAATGTGATTGACTGGTCTTTCCCAGGGGTGCTTCCTGTCTTGAACAAGGGTGTTGTGGATGCTGGGATCAAGGCTGCTTTGGCCTTGAATATGGATATCCATCAGCATATGCACTTTGACCGTAAGAACTATTTCTACCCTGATAATCCAAAGGCCTACCAAATTTCACAATTTGACGAACCAATCGGTTACAACGGTTGGATTGAAGTACAATTGGAAGACGGCTCAACTAAGAAAATCGGAATTGAACGGGCCCACTTGGAAGAAGATGCCGGTAAGAACACCCACGGAACAGATGGCTTCTCTTATGTAGACCTTAACCGTCAAGGGGTGCCCTTGATCGAAATCGTTTCTGAAGCAGATATGCGTTCTCCAGAAGAAGCCTACGCTTATTTGACAGCTTTGAAAGAAGTCATCCAATACACAGGTATTTCAGATGTCAAGATGGAAGAAGGATCGATGCGGGTCGATGCCAACATTTCCCTTCGCCCATACGGTCAAGAGGAATTTGGTACCAAGACTGAGTTGAAAAACTTGAACTCTTTCTCAAACGTCCGTAAAGGTCTTGAATACGAAGTTGAGCGTCAAGCGAAAATCTTGCGTTCAGGTGGTGTCATTCGCCAAGAAACACGTCGTTATGATGAAGCTAACAAGAGCACGATTCTTATGCGTGTCAAAGAAGGAGCAGCGGATTACCGTTACTTCCCAGAACCAGACCTTCCCTTGTTTGAAATCTCAGATGAGTGGATCGAGGAAATGCGTACGGAGTTGCCAGAGTTTCCAAAAGACCGTCGTGCTCGCTATGTGGCAGAGCTTGGTTTGTCTGACTATGATGCCAACCAATTGACAGCGACGAAAGTTACTTCTGATTTCTTTGAAGCAGCGGTAGCCCTTGGTGGTGATGCCAAACAAGTCTCTAACTGGCTCCAAGGTGAAGTCGCACAATTCTTGAATGCAGAAGGCAAGACCCTTGAAGAAATCCAATTGACGCCGGAAAATTTGGTCGAAATGATTGCCATTATCGAAGATGGAACGATTTCATCTAAGATTGCCAAGAAAGTCTTCGTTCACTTGGCGAAAAACGGTGGCGGTGCGCGTGAATACGTCGAAAAAGCCGGATTGGTACAGATTTCAGACCCTGAAGTCTTGATTCCAATCATCCACCAAGTCTTCGCAGACAATGAAGCAGCCGTAGCCGACTTCAAGTCAGGGAAACGGAATGCGGACAAGGCCTTCACAGGCTTCCTCATGAAAGCAACCAAAGGCCAAGCTAACCCACAAGTAGCCCTCAAGTTACTTGCCCAAGAATTGGCTAAGTTGAAAGAAGAGTAATAGATAAAGAACCAGCCGAAAGGTTGGTTTTTACTATCCATAAAATTGTGTTAGAATAGGAAAGACCATTACATATCAACTATCATTAGGAGGAGTCACATGAACAAATTTTTAAGAGTTTTATTTATCCTAGTCATTATCGCTATGTCTGGAGCGATTATCTTCCAACTATTCTTTCCATCCTATATGGGAAGTCATTCGGGATATGGTATTTCTGTCGGTTGGCAACGGGAGATTGGGATTTGGAATATGGCAGTCCTTGTGATCTTGATTGCCGTCAATCTCAAATACGATTGGTTTTATCTTCGGACGGTACTAGTGGCCTTGATCATTGGTGGGTTTGGAATTGGGACCAATCATCTTTTCAGTTATTTTCACTATCATCTGCCGGTCAATGGGATTGGTGCGCTTGAAAATTATCTCCTTGTCCTTGGTTGGATTGTTGGGTGGAGATTGGAATCTTCTCGGATCAAGAAGAAATAAGAAGGAGCAGTCGAAGGGCGGCTCTTTTTTCATCTTCAGTTTTTTCTTGACAAAGTTTGTGAAAAGGCTTACAATGGATTTGTTGAGTTTCCTGAAAAGGAAAATGCAAATCATGGAAATATAAAGGAGATTATCCTATGGCTACTATGAAAGCAGCTCGCTGGCATGCAGCAAAAGACGTTCGTATCGAAGAAGTGGAAGTACCTGAAGTACAACCACATCAAGTAAAAGTGGCAGTTAAGTTCACAGGGATCTGTGGGACGGACTTGCATGAATATTTGGATGGACCGATCTTCATCCCAACTGAAGAACATGTGTATTCTGGTCAAAAAGCACCGGTTACTTTGGGACATGAATTCTCTGGTGAAATTGTAGAAGTCGGAAGTGATGTGACTCGTGTCAAAGTTGGGGATCGCGTGACGATTGAACCAATTTTGGCAAAACATAACCTAATCGGTGACTATAACCTTGATCCAAACTTGAACTTTGTCGGCCTTGCTGCAGATGGTGGTTTTGCCAAATATTGTGTCCTTGACGGTGACATTGTCCATGTGATTCCAGATGGCTTGAGCTATGAACAAGCTGCGCTTACAGAACCTGCAGCTGTGGCTGTTTATGCCGTTCGTCAATCTGCATTGAAAACTGGGGATACAGCCGTTATCTTTGGCTTGGGTCCAATCGGTCTTTTGATTGTTGAAGCCCTTCGTGCAGCAGGAGCATCAAAAATCTATGCGGTTGAATTATCTCCTGAACGCCAAGCGAAAGCGGAAGAATTGGGAGCAATCGTTGTTCGCCCAGAAGAAGGAGAAACAATCGTCGAAGCCATCCATCGCTTGACAGGTGGTGGAGCAGATGTTTCTTATGAAGTGACTGGAGTTCCAGTTGTTTTAGGTCAAGCCCTTGCAGCTGTTCATAAAGCTGGGGAATGTATGGTCGTATCTATCTGGGAACGTGAAGCTAGCATCAATCCAAATGAATTCGCTATCCAAGAAAAATCTCTCAAAGGAATTATTGCCTACCGTCATATTTTCCCTAAAGTATTGGAATTGATGGAACAAGGCTACTTCTCTGCTGAAAAATTGGTTACCAAGAAAATTAAATTGGAAAATATCGTTGAAGAAGGATTTATTGAATTAACACAAGATAAATCTCAAATCAAGATTTTGGTTCAACCTGAATAAGCGAATAAATTTATATGAAATATATGAGGCTGAAACGTTTCGTTTCGGCCTTTTATGATACAATAAAAGTAAGGAACAGATTTAGGAGGGGACTATGTCAAAGACGATGAAAGGAACACTCATGACCTTGATCGCCGGGATCGCTTGGGGACTATCCGGAGTTAGCGGGCAATATTTAATGGTTCATGGATTTTCGGCTATTGAGTTAACAAATCTCCGTTTGCTTTTTTCTGGAATTGTCCTTATTCTTCTTTCCTACGTTGCAGATAAGGAGAAGTTTTTGGCCTTTGCCAAAGATAAATCTTCCTACCTTCCCCTTCTTATTTTTGCCTTTTTAGGATTGTTATTGACTCAGTTGACCTATTTAGAGGCGATTGCTGAAACCAATGCTGGGACTGCTACGGTGTTACAGTATCTCTGTCCAGTGGGAATTTTAGCCTATACCTGTATCATTGATAAGGTGGCCCCTACACTAGCAGAAGTGTTTTCGATGCTTCTAGCGATTGGTGGCACATTCTTAATAGCAACCCATGGTCAACTCAATCAATTGGCCATCAATCCCAAAGGTTTGGCTTGGGGAGTGGTGTCAGCATTTGCCTATGCCCTTTACATCATTCTACCTCTGAACTTAATTCAAAAATGGGGAAGCATGCTGGTGATTGGAGTTGGGATGACTATTCCAGGAATCCTAATGCTCCCTTTTAGTGGTCTTCTCTCTTCTTCTGGAAACTACAGACTCGATACCTGGATGGCCCTTTTTGGCTTGGTGGTGATTGGGACGATTTTTGCCTATACAGCCTTTCTGAAAGGAACCTCTTTGGTAGGAGCCGTTAAAGGAAGCTTGCTGGCGTCCTTTGAGCCTGTTTCGGCAGTTTTCTTTGCCTTTGTCATTATGAAGGAGCATTTTTTTATGGTTGATGTGATTGGGATGGCCATGATCCTCCTTGCAGTTCTCTTGATTTCCCTCAAGGATTTCATGATTCAAAAAGAAAAAGGAATCTTGTAAAACCAAGACCTATCATATTTTAGTTAAAAGGTTGAGACGAAGGTCTTGGCCTTTTTATGATAGGGAAGAGTTATCACTATATAGCGTATACATAGATAGAAAAAGATGTTAAAATAGAACAAAACTTTTTTAAGGAGATAAGGATGAAAAAGATTTTTAAATGGACCCTATTTGCTGTGGCGACCTTTAGTTTAGCGGCTTGTGGGACTGGTGCTCAAAAGACCAATTCGCAGCAAGCAAAGACAGAAAAAGCAGCGAAAACTTCCGCATCTGACGGTCAAGTCGAGGTGAGTCTAAAAGGAGGGCAATACATCAAGCCACCTGTCCTCAATGACTCAGAAGACGGCACTTATTTGGCCCTTCAATTGGAATTTAAGAATGTTGCCAAAGAATCTATCAACGTGTCAGATTCAGATATCACTATTTACGATGCGGATAATAACAAGGTCAAATTGCAGTCAGGAATTTATGACCACAGTGAAGCCTTCCAACTGCTCAAGAGTGATCAGTTGGCCCAGGATAAAAAATTAACCGGCTATATCGTTTTTCCAGTCGAAAAAGGCAAGAAGTACGAAGTGCAGTATGAACGAAAAACCTATAGCTCTGATAAAAAATCCAAACCTCTAAAATTTGCGGTGAATTCTTCTCAGTATGAGGACAAGGTGGAAGCTTCCACTATTCTAGCAGATGAATACATCAATCAAGTTTACTTCAGTGGCCAACGAAAGGTCAAAAAGGATGACGCTTTTGTTTTGGGAACTGATTTGAAAAAGGAACGCAGTGATTTCCGTGCGAAATTTGCGGCTGATTTTACTCGTAAACTACATGATTACCAATTCCCTGAAGAAGAAGTGACCCAGTTTATCGATGCTTATGAAAAAGAAAATGCTAAGCGTGCGAAATTAACCTATAAGGTTAAACAATATCTCCCGGACAAGGTGATCATTAGTCTAAATCCTGAGACGGTCAGCATGGAAAAGACGATTTTAAACCACATGCAGACCTTCTATCAAGAACATCGGAAAGATTATTCGAGTATCATTGAGGCCAATCAGGCTCAAAACAAAGCCTATAGAGAGGAAATGATGGCTTCTCTTGCGGATCGTCCCTTGACGACGCCGGATCGGTACGACTACCAGTTGACCTTTGTTAAAAAAGATGGCAAATGGGAAGTGGAAAAAGCCTATAATAGTGATAGCTTTATGGAAAAATTCGAGGGAAATCTTTCTTAATGCGGAAGTTGGCACTCCTAGAACGTGAATCTAGGAGTGTTTTTATCTATAGTTTAAAACTATATCAAAACCCAAGAAACAGGAATTAGACGGAAACACCTATTAGTGATAGAATAATTTTAAGTTTGAAAGGAGATGAAGGCTTGTGTCTTTTTCTTATGAAGAGTTAGCAGAGATTCGCCACTATATCCACCAACACCCTGAATTGTCTGGTCAAGAATACCAGACAACCGCCTTTCTAAGGGAACGTTTGGAAAAGTTGGGGATTCGTATTTTAGAGAGTGGGTTAAAAACTGGTCTGATTGCAGAAATTGGGTCCGGCCAACCAGTGGTGGCGCTACGTGCAGATATCGATGCCCTTCCAATTTTGGAACAAACGAATCTTCCCTACCAAAGTCAACATCCAGGTGTCATGCATGCTTGTGGTCACGATTTTCATCAAACCAGTCTTCTAGGAGCAGCAGCTCTTCTCAAGGAAAAAGAAGACCAGCTGGAAGGAACAATACGCTTGATCTTTCAACCGGCAGAAGAAATTTCAGAAGGTGCTTCTGACGTTTTAGCAACAGGACTGTTGGAGGATGTTCAAGGAATTATTGGTTTTCATAATATGCCTCAGCTAAAAGCAGGACAACTTGCTTTGAATGCTGGAGCTATGATGGCAGGGGTAGAGAAATTTAAGGTCACTGTAACAGGGGTTAGTAGCCATGCTGCAAGACCGGATTTAGGAGTTGATACGGTAACAGCCGTCACAACCATGGTTCAGAATGTACAATTATTAATTTCACGGACCGTTTCTCCTTTTGAAACAGCTGTTTTGTCTATTACTCACTTGGATGTAGGCTCAACCTGGAATGTACTCCCTAAATCAGGTTATTTTGAAGGAACGATTCGCTCCTTTAATCCGAGTGTGCAAAGAGAGTTGAAGGAACATTTCATTTCGATCATTCGCCATATAGCAAAAAGCTTGGAAGTGGATGTGGCTTTTGAGTGGGGAGTGACCCCGCCTGTTACCTTTAATGATGAGGAATTGACCAAAGTCGTTTGGGAAGCTTCACAAGACTTGGCTGAGGTGCTTCCAGCAAATCCATCTACAGCTGGAGAAGACTTCGCCTTTTATCAAGAACGAATTCCTGGAGTCTTTGCCTTTATCGGTTCAAATGGAGAGCCGGATGCGCCAGACCTCCATCATGATCACATGACCATCGATGATGCAGCCTTTGAGGTATCGGTTCCCTATTATGTTGAAAATGCGCAAGCTTTATTGCGATATTTTAAGGCCAAAGAAGTGTGATAAAGAAAAACTATCACCTCCATAAAAAATATATATTAGGCAAGTAAATGCTTTTTTGATAAAATTAAAAAATACTTTTAAAATGGCGTTTTATGTGCCTGAAACGAATAAGGAGATCCTATGAATCTAAAAAAAGTGATTAAGTATTCTGCTTTAGGATTAGTTGCAGTCCTTGCAACCAGTGCTTTAGTAGCATGTTCATCTGGTAAATCAGCCAGTGGTAAGAAAACCATTGAAGTTGGGACTGTTGGAACAACCAAACCATTCTCTTACGAAGAAAAAGACGGCAAGCTAACCGGTTATGAAATCGAAGTTTTGCGTGAAATCTTCAAAGGCTCAGACAAATATGAAGTAAACTTTAACAAAACAGAGTGGTCTTCCGTCTTTGCTGGCTTAGATAGTGACCGTTTCCAAATCGGTGCCAACAACATTAGTTACTCAAAAGAGCGGGAAGAAAAATACCTCTATCCAAATCCATATGCTCGCAATCCATTAGTGTTGGTCGTACCAAAAGATTCTTCTATTAAATCGTTGGATGACATTGGTGGCAAGAAAACAGAAGTTGTTCAAGGAACATCTACTGCTAAACAATTAGAAGATTTCAATAAAAAACATTCAGATAATCCAACTGACTTACAATACACAGATGGAACCATTCAAACCATCATGGCTAATTTAGCGGATGGTCGTACAGATTACAAGATCTTCGAACGGATCTCAGTAGATACTATCATTCGTGATCAAGGCTATGACAACTTGAAGGTTATCGAGCTTCCAAGCGACCAACAACCTTATGTGTATCCAATTATTGCAAAAGAAGATAAAGACCTTCAAAAATTTGTCAACAAACGTATCAAGGAACTCTATGACAATGGAACCCTTGAAAAACTGTCTAAAAAATACTTTGGTGGAGTTTATCTACCAGAAGCAAAAGATATTAAAGAATAATATATAATTAAAGGAGACTTCAAAATGAAATTGAAAAAAATTCTTGGTTTAACAGCTCTTGCAGCTATTGCAACATTTGCTCTTGCAGCATGTGGTTCTTCAAAATCATCTAGCAAAGATGGTGAAACAACTGTAAAAGTAGGTGTCATGACTTTGAGCGATACTGAAAAAGCTCGTTGGGATCAAGTTCAAAAGAACTTGGATGACGCTAAAACAGGAATCAAATTGGAATTCACTCAATTTACAGACTACTCACAACCAAACGTGGCTGTAAAAGATGGTAGCGTGGATATCAATGCTTTCCAACACTACAACTTCCTTGATAACTGGAACTCTAAAAACGACAATGCCCTTGTTGCAGTAGCAGATACGTACATCGCTCCAATCCGTCTTTACTCTGGTACAGAAAACGGTAAAAACAAATACACTTCAATTAAAGAAATTCCTAAAGGTGGAACAATCGCTGTACCAAATGACCCAACAAATGAAAGCCGTGCCTTGTATGTCTTGCAATCAGCAGGTTTGATTAAATTGGATACTAAGGATGGACAATTGGCAAACGTGTCAAACATCAAAGAAAATTCAAAAGATTTGAAGATTTCTGAATTGGATGCTTCACAAACACCATCTGCTCTTCCATCAGTAGATGCTGCAGTCATCAACAATACCTTCGTTCGTGAAGCAGGCGTTGATTTCAAAAAAGCTATCTATGTTGAAAAGAAAGACAACAACTCAAAACAATGGTACAACGTGATCGCTGCTAAGAAAGATTGGGAAAAATCTGATAAAGCAAAAGCAATCAAAGAAATCATCAAAGCCTATCACAAAGACAATGTGAAGAAAGTGATCGAAGAATCTTCAGAAGGAATGGACCAACCAGTCTTCTAAGATTTGATCTCAAGTGTATGAAGGA
Organism: Streptococcus sp. 27098_8_148; assembly: GCF_041432105.1. Lineage (NCBI taxonomy): Bacteria > Bacillati > Bacillota > Bacilli > Lactobacillales > Streptococcaceae > Streptococcus > Streptococcus sp. 27098_8_148. The sequence continues at coordinate 158,626 of NZ_JAPVYY010000005.1, forward strand.
GGTGGAGAAGCAATTCTCTACCTCTTATCGTGTATTAGGAGGAATGCATGCCTTTTGCAACAGAAGCGGAACAAATCCGTAAATTTGAAAATGATGAGGTCGCACAACATTATTTTGAAGTGTTGCGAACCTTGATTTCAAAAAAATCCATCTTTGCCCAACAAGTTGGTCTCAAGGAAGTAGCCAACTATTTGGGAGAAATTTTTACAGCTGCAGGAGCCAAAGTCGAAGTGGATGATAGCTATACAGCACCTTTTGTGATTGCCAAATTTTTCTCGCCAAATCCTGAAGCCAAAACCATCATTTTTTATAACCACTATGATACGGTACCAGCTGATGGAGATCAACCTTGGACGGGAGATCCCTTCACCTTATCTGTTCATTATGGAACCATGTACGGTCGAGGGGTTGATGATGACAAGGGGCATATCACAGCTCGTCTCACAGCTCTTCGAAAATACATTCGTGAAAGTGGCGATTTGCCAGTCAATATCACCTTTATCATCGAAGGGGCAGAGGAGTCTGCATCGACTGACTTGGATAAATACTTGGCCAAACACAAGAAACACTTGCGTGGGGCAGACCTCCTAGTCTGGGAACAAGGCACACGAAATAATCAGGGTCAGTTGGAAATTTCCGGTGGTAGCAAGGGGATCGTCACTTTTGATATGGTGGTGAAGAGTGCAGAAGTGGATATCCATTCCAGCTATGGTGGCGTGGTGGACTCTGCTTCTTGGTATTTGTTAAATGCTATCGCCAGTCTTCGTGACAAAGAAGGCCGAATCTTGGTGGATGGGATTTACGATCAGATCCAAGAACCCAATGAACGCGAGCTAGCTTTGATCGAGCAATATGCCAACAAAGGACCAGAAGATGTAGCGGAAACCTATGGTCTAAGCCTTCCAATCTTGAAGGAAGACCGAAAAGAATTCCTACGCCGTTTCTATTTTGAACCAGCCCTGAATATTGAAGGTTTTGGCTCTGGTTACCAAGGACAAGGTGTTAAAACGATTCTTCCGGCAGAGGCACGTGCCAAGATGGAGGTGCGTTTGGTTCCTGGACTGGATCCCAAGGATGTCTTAGAAAAGATCAAGCAGCAATTGAAGAAAAATGGCTATGATCAGGTCGAATTGGTCTATACTCTCGGTGAAATGAGTTACCGAAGTGATATGAGTGCCCCATCGATTTTAAATGTCATACGGCTGGCCAAAGATTTCTATAGAGAAGGAGTTTCTGTTCTTCCAACAACAGCGGGAACAGGGCCAATGCACACGGTCTTTGAGGCTTTGCAGGTGCCGATGGCAGCCTTTGGAATTGGCAATGCCAATAGCCGTGATCATGGGGGCGACGAAAATGTGAAAATCGCCGATTATTACACCCATATTGAATTGATAAAGGAGTTAATAGCAAGTTATGAGTAAAGCAATGATTCAGCTGGACCACATTGATGTGACCTTCCAGCAAAAGAAACGTCAGATCCAAGCCGTCAAAGATGTGACCATTCATATTAATGAAGGCGATATCTATGGGATTGTAGGGTATTCCGGAGCCGGGAAATCGACCTTGGTTCGGGTGATCAATCTCTTGCAAGTGCCTAGCGCCGGAACCATCACTGTGGATGGAGATGTGATTTATCAAGATCAGGTGACCCTAAAACCGGCTGCCCTTCGGGAGAAACGTCGGGATATCGGGATGATCTTCCAACACTTCAACTTGATGGCTCAAATGACTGTCGCAGAAAATGTAGCCTTTGCTCTTAAACATTCTAAATTGAACAAAGAACAAAAGAATGAGAAAGTGGCGAAATTGTTGGAATTGGTTGGTCTAGCTGACCGTGCAGAGAATTACCCAGCACAATTGTCTGGTGGGCAAAAGCAGCGGGTAGCGATTGCGCGTGCCCTTGCCAACGATCCAAAAATTTTGATCTCAGATGAGTCAACTTCAGCCTTGGATCCAAAGACGACCAAACAAATTCTAGCTTTGTTGCAAGAGTTAAACAAAAAACTTGGCTTAACCATTGTCTTGATCACCCATGAGATGCAAATTGTCAAAGATATTGCCAACCGGGTAGCTGTCATGCAAAATGGCGAACTGATTGAAGAAGGGTCTGTGTTAGATATCTTCTCGAATCCGAAAAATGCTTTGACGCAAGACTTTATCACGGTTGCAACAGGAATCGATGAAGCCATGGTGAAAATCAATCAACAAGCGATTGTGAAGAACTTGCCTGATGATTCGATTTTAGCGCATCTTAAGTATGCAGGTTCTGTGACAGATACAGCCATCATCAATGATATTTACAAGCAGTACCAAGTATCTGCCAACATTTTATTTGGGAACATCGAGATCCTTGATCACACTCCTGTCGGAGAATTGGTGGTCATCTTATCAGGTGAGACTCAAAATCTGGAAACGGCCAAAGCTGAGTTAGAAAATGCAGGAGTTTCCGTGACTATTGTGAAAGATGGGAGAAAAGCATGATCCAGTTAATTCAAACATATTTACCAAATGTCTATAAATTAGGGTGGTCTGGCCAGTATGGATGGGGAACCGCTATTTACTTGACTCTTTACATGACCGTTATTTCCTTCATTATTGGTGGATTTTTAGGTTTGGTGACAGGACTTTTGTTAGTCTTGACCCGTCCAGGTGGTGTCATCGAAAATAGAATCGTTTTCCAAATTTTGGATAAGATTACTTCCTTGTTCCGCGCCATTCCTTTCATTATCTTGTTGGCCTTTATTAATCCCTTGACCTACTTGCTCTTGAAAAATACCATCGGTCCTACAGCAGCCCTTGTTCCGCTATCCTTGGCTGTCTTTCCATTCTTTGCCCGCCAAGTCCAAGTGGTCTTGTCCGAGTTGGATGGAGGCGTGATTGAAGCAGCGCAAGCCAGTGGGGCAACCTTCTGGGATATTGTCGGAGTCTACCTGCGTGAAGGGCTTCCTGATTTGATCCGTGTGACAACAGTGACCATCATTTCCTTGATCGGAGAAACCGCCATGGCGGGTGCCGTTGGTGCTGGAGGATTAGGAACCTTGGCCATCAACTACGGGAAAAATATGTTTAACAATGATGTCATCTTTGTGGCGACCTTATTGATCCTGATTCTGATCGTTCTGGTCCAATTTATCGGGGACTTCCTTTCGAAGAAAATTAGCCACCGTTAGGATCAGTATCCAATGAATAGAATAAACGTGAATCAAATAAAACAAGTTGGAGCCTTCACTTTCCTCTATTTTCTTGCGATTGGACTGGGGGTCTTAGTTGGAAATCTGGTCGATCATCAAGGAAATATGTTTTATGCTCCTGCCTTTTCAGCCTTGTTTGGCGGGACGATCTACCGCTATTATCTAGAAAAAATAAAAGGAGTTGGATCTATCTTTATAGTTGGCTGCGTGATCGGATCCTTCTTCCTCTTTTCACGTCACGGCGCAGGGGCCTTTATTCCAGCCTTGATCGCCGGAAGTTTTGCGGAGATGGTCGCCTCAAGTGGTCGTTTTCGCTCGAATTTACGAAATGCCTTGTCTTTTGTTATTTTTGCCTTTGCGACAACAGGGCCCATTCTTATGATGTGGTTCTATCCAGCCAGTTACCGCATGTCGTTACTGGATCGTGGTAAATCGATAGACTATGTCAATCGGGTGATGGTATCACCAGATCTAGCGACCATCACTTGGTTTGTCCTCACGGTCATACTGGGTGCTGGATTAGGATGGGGGCTATCGAACATCCTTCTTCCATTATTGGCCAAAAAAGGAGATAAAGATGCACAATAATTTACTAGTTCTTCAGTCAGACTTTGGTTTGGTGGATGGAGCAGTATCCGCTATGATTGGGGTTGCTTTAGAAGAATCACCAACCATTAAAATTCACCACTTAACTCATGATATTACCCCCTACAATATCTTTGAAGGGAGTTACCGTCTCTTTCAGACAGTAGATTACTGGCCAGAAGGGACAACCTTTGTTTCGGTGGTCGATCCTGGTGTCGGTTCCAAACGAAAGAGTGTCGTAGCTAAAACGGCGAAAAATCAATACATTGTCACTCCGGATAATGGAACTCTCTCTTTTATCAAGAAACATGTAGGGATTGTTGCTATCCGTGAGATTTCAGAAGTGAAGAACCGCCGGGCCAATACAGAGTTTTCTTATACCTTCCATGGGCGTGATGTCTACGCCTATACAGGAGCTAAGTTGGCCAGTGGCCATATTAGTTTTGAAGACGTCGGACCAGAACTCAGTGTCGAACATATTGTGGAAATCCCAGTGGTTGAGACGGTTCTTGAGGATAATCTTGTTAAAGGTGCAGTTGATATCCTAGATGTGCGCTTTGGTTCTCTTTGGACTTCCATTACTCGGGAAGAGTTCAATCATTTGGCACCCGAATTTGGGGAACGTTTTGAAGTAACCATCTATAACAATGACATGCTGGTTTACCAAAACCAAGTAACCTACGGTAAGTCTTTCGCCGATGTGCGAATTGGACAGCCAATCCTTTATATCAATTCCCTTTATCGTGTTGGTCTTGCCATCAACCAGGGATCCTTTGCCAAGGCCTATAATGTAGGAGTTGGGGCTTCTTGGCATATCGAGATTAGAAAAATGGAAAATTAACAGGAGATATCAGAATGAAACAGAAATCATTATTTTCAATTAAAGATGTTGTAGCTATTGGGGTTGGAGCAGCCCTCTTTGTCGTGATTGCTATGTTGCAAATCCCTGCACCTGCACCGAATACGAGCATTCAGTTGCAATATGCCCTTCAAGCTCTCTTTAGTGTAGTCTTTGGCCCAATTGTCGGCTTCTTAATCGGCTTGATTGGTCATGCCATTAAGGATGCTATGTCAGGTGGTCTTTGGTGGACTTGGATCATTTCAAGTGGTTTGTTTGGCCTTTTTGTTGGTTTCTTCCGCAAACAAATCGGTGAATTCAAAGGGGAAGTGACAAAGAAAGAATTAATTGTCTTTAACGTCGTTCAAATCGTATCCAACCTTGTGATCTGGGGCTTGATTGCTCCGGTTGGAGATGTCTTGATCTACAAGGAAAGTGCCAATAAAGTCTTCCTACAAGGTGTTGTTGCCGGTTCATTTAATGCTTTAACAGTAGCTGTTGCAGGTTCTCTTCTCTTGATTGCTTATGCACGGACTCAAACAAAAGATGGAAGTTTGACCAAAGATTAAATGTACAGAAGATAAGAGAGTGGGACAGAAATCGGTAATTCGTTAGAATTCGATTTCGTCGTCCCACCTCCGCACAGTTGAGTAGGGCTGTAAAAGCTGATGAAATCAGCGTAGTAGAGCCCACTTAACCACTGCGTCTTGCTCGACAATCCAAAAATAATTGAGAGGCTAGGACTTTTGTCTCAGCCTCTTTTTTGTTTTATCAAAAATATTTTTTACAAAATGCAAGATATATATTGCAAAATAGAAAATATAGTGTATAATAGAGCTATAAAAATAAGAAAGGAAAAGCCTGTGGCGAAAAATCTCAAATTAAAAATGGCCCGGGTCGAGCATGATATGACCCAGGGGGATCTTGCAGATGCCATTGGAGTGACGCGCCAGACCATCGGTCTGATTGAGGCGGGAAAGTATAACCCAACCCTCAGTCTCTGCCTTGCCATCTGTAAGACCTTGGATAAGACGCTGGATCAACTGTTCTGGGAGTAACAGTTTTAATAATAGAAAGAGGAAGAATATGAAACAAAAGAAAGAACCAATTGTAAAAGATGAACGGACTATGCTACTTGATGGAAAAATCGCAGGAGAACTTGTCCTTGGCATGACCTGCTTTATTGCCCTATCTGCCTTTGTGAAGTCCAGTATCCTGGACTTAGACCTAGTCGCTTATCTCCCCGAGATGTTCCTTCTGATTGCCATGGGGGCTTATGCTCTGCTAAGAAGGATCAGTTCAGGGATTGATATCCGAGATGTGTTAGAAAAAGATAGCTGGTTGAGTCGCCTTGGGTCAGGTCTAGTCTTTGCTGTGCTGATGATAGCCATGGATGTGATTGGAAAGCGAGAGGCAACGAGCTTTATCTTGAGTCCCAAGTATCTGATCAAAATTTTATTAGAAATCATCGTTTTTGCCATCCTGACAGATCTGCTTGAAAAACCACTTGCTCTTATCAATCGGAAAAAACAAGAGAAGATCGAGGCAGAGTTAGAGGATGAAGAATAAGGAGAAAGCAATGAGATTACAATTGCTGAACAAACAAATCATAGATGAACGAGAAGAAGGCTTAGCTAATAAGGCTGGTGCTGAGACAGCCGGTTTTCTTTTCCTTGCCTTAACTGTTTTTAGTGTGGGATCCATTTTTACATCTAAGGTGGGGCTCAGTCCAATCATGGTGGTAGCCTTACTCATCGTCTCAGGATTGTATTACTCTGTTCGTTGTCAACGATTGGGTGTGAAATTTATCAGTTATAGCTATCTAAATGTGACGGGAATTGTAGCAGTAACCTCTATTCTTTCCTTGTTCATCTGGGCTCAAAATTTTCAATTAAACCAGGCTGTCTATCACTCAAATCCCTTCCATTCAAAATTCTTGCTGGTGCTTCCGATCACATTTCTCCTGAATCTTCCGATTGTATGGGGGATGAATTTCCTTTTGATGCTCCTAGCAAAAGTTGAGAAAAAACGCTATGAAGCCTATCTGGATCAGTTGGAAAAAGAAGAGTAATTAGTTGAAACCTTATTTTTGTCGTAAAAAAGTCTGGAACCCCAGGCTTTTATTTTTCGGTCAAATAAATTGCATTCGCTTTCTTGGGGGAGTATACTGGTATAGTTGAATGAAAAATTCTGATAATTTAATCTTAGAAAAGAGAATCTTATGGCAAAACCTATTCGTGTTTTACTCTACTACCTCTATACCCCCATTGAAAATGCAGAACAATTTGCAGCCGACCACTTGGCCTTCTGTAAATCAATCGGCCTCAAAGGACGTATCCTAGTCGCTGACGAAGGAATCAATGGAACTGTTTCTGGTGACTACGAAACAACACAAAAATACATGGACTACGTTCACAGCCTTCCAGGTATGGAAGACCTCTGGTTCAAAATTGACGAGGAAGAAGAGCAAGCTTTCAAGAAGATGTTTGTACGTTATAAGAAAGAGATTGTCCACCTTGGTTTAGAGGATGATAATTTCGATAATGACATCAATCCTCTTGAAACGACAGGTGCTTACTTGTCTCCAAAAGAGTTTAAAGAAGCTCTTCTCGACGAGGATACCGTTGTTCTTGATACTCGAAACGACTACGAGTACGACCTTGGACACTTCCGTGGCGCTATTCGTCCTGACATCCGCAATTTCCGTGAATTGCCACAATGGGTCCGTGATAACAAGGAAAAATTCATGGACAAGCGTGTTGTCGTCTACTGTACTGGTGGAGTCCGTTGTGAGAAATTCTCGGGTTGGATGGTGCGTGAAGGCTACAAAGATGTTGGTCAATTGCATGGTGGAATCGCCACTTATGGGAAAGACCCTGAAGTTCAAGGCGAACTGTGGGATGGGAAAATGTACGTCTTTGACGAGCGGATTGCAGTCGATGTCAACCATGTCGATCCAAGTGTAGTTGGAAAAGATTGGTTTGATGGAACACCATGCGAACGCTATGTCAACTGTGGAAATCCTTTCTGTAACCGTCGGATCTTGACTTCAGAAGAAAACGAAGATAAGTACCTTCGCGGATGTTCGCATGAGTGCCGGGTTCACCCTCGCAATCGTTATGTTGAAGAACACAACTTGTCACAAGCAGAAGTTCGTGAGCGTTTGGCCCTTATCGGTGAAACGCTTGATGGAGCACCAGCATAATAGAAACAAACAGTCTGAAAGCTCAGGCTGTTTTTATATGGAAATTGGTTGAAAATTGTGCTATACTTTAGGTAAGCGATTTCACAAAGGAGAAAACAAATGAGTATCGTGTTTTCAATCAAAAATAAAAAGAGCTTATTTGGCTATCAGAAAGTACTCGCAGCACAGGAAGTTCTTAAATTAGTGGAGGGGTTAACAACCTACAACTATGATCCTGCCACCCTTCATCGTCCCTTAAATGATTTTGAAGGCTTGAACTGTATCGTATTTGGTAAGAGCGGTCTTCCTCTGCAGTTACGCTATTTTGATGAGGAAGAGTCTTATCAGATTCAGGTGCCCTCTTTTGCGATAGAAGAAGATTGGCAGTTGGCCCTTCGATGGATCAGTCGCCTAGGAGAAGTATTAGGAACGGAGATTGTGGCTAGTGACGGCGTGAGCTATACTCCAGATTCTATTTTCCATTTTGATTATGAAGTCGTTATCCTAGAAACGCTGGGTAATTTGACGAAAGAAAAAGATCTAAAAGAGTTTGAAGTACAAGGCTTCGCTCATCCAGTCTATTTGGATCGGGATACAGTGCAGGAAGTCTTGAACCATGTCCATCCACTAGAAGCTTACTCTGCCTTTATCAAGAAGATTCAATATAGTGTAGCATATTTCAGTCAAGTCCGTTTTTATCAACAGGAGGAGACAGGAGCCTTCTTAGCCAGCTATAGCTTGACAGAAGATACGGATACGGTCTTGCCAAGCGTGCCACATGTTCCTGCAGAATATGTAGAAATTGTGGGCTTAGCGGGTATCAGTGATTGGCAAGTTCTATTGGTTGCGATCGATGGAGATCCGGATAAGCCAGAAAATTACCATCCAATTGGCTCTCTTGCTCTGAAGAAACTTATAGAAGCGCTAGAGCCAGATGAATACCAGCTGCTAGATGCTAGTCAAATTGAAATCAAAAAATTGTCCAAAGAACGCTTGCTAGAATTAGCGCAATTGGAAAACAAGTAAAAAATATCGCAGTGAACTGTCCTTCCGACGTTTGATCCGAAAAATCTAACGTCTGGGAGCAGTTCTTTTTTTATGCCCTTCCTTTGATCAAAAACCAATGACTAGGCTAATTGTGGTATAATAGGGGCCTAGAAGTAGAATGAAAGAGGTGCACGAAATGCTGTTAGAAGAATTTGATGCTAATCGACAGGCGATTATCAATCCACAAGACTTACACCAACCAATTGAAGGATTTCCCAAAGTAGTCATCTCTTGCTTTTCAAGAGTAACTTTTGCGCGCCTCCTTGAGAATTACGATCATGAGGTCATTGCAAGAACCTCCATGGCCAACTTTGAAGTCCTGGTCTATGGGATCACTATTGGAGACCAACAAATTGCTGCCTTTAATGCACCAGTTGGGGCTGCTTCCTGTGTGGGGATTATAGAGGACCTGATTCAATTTGGGATGGAAAAACTCGTTCTTTTTGGGACCTGTGGAGTTTTAGACCGTGATATCGAAGCGACTTCCATCATCATTCCAACAGCTGCTCTTCGCGACGAGGGGACCAGTTACCATTATCTTCCAGCTAGTGATGAAGTGGAAGTAAACAAGAAAACCCTTCCTCTCTTCCAAGCCTTTCTGGACAGCCACAAGGTTTCCTATCAGTCAGGAAAAGTGTGGACGACAGATGCACCGTACAGGGAAACCATCGATAAGATGAAGAGACGAAAGGAAGCGGGAGCCATCTGTGTGGATATGGAGTGTTCGGCAGTGGCAGCCTTAGCAGCTTATAGGGACTTTGAGCTCTGCCATTTCTTCTATGCAGCAGACCACCTCTCGGAAGAAAAATGGGATATCCGAACCTTATCTAGTCATGAGGATTTAGATGGCAAGGATCGAATCGCAGAATTAGCCATCCAATTTGCGCTCTTTTGGGAAAAGGCAAACTAAATGAAAGAAGCAATGATTGAACTGAAGGATTTTTCCTTCCAATACAAGGCACAGTCTGAACCAACCTTGAAAAATCTCAACTTAACCATTTATAAGGGGGAAAAGGTTCTGATTGTTGGGCCATCTGGTTCTGGAAAGTCAACCATTGGCCAGTGCTTAAATGGGATTATCCCCAATATCTATAAGGGAACCAGTAGTGGGCAATTCCTCATTCAGGGGAAAGAAGCCTTTGATCTCAGTATTTATGAGAAATCTCATTTGGTCAGTACGGTTTTGCAAGATACAGATGGCCAGTTTATCGGTTTGAGTGTCGCAGAAGACTTGGCTTTTGCTCTTGAAAATGACATGGTAGAGCTGGGAACGATGAAAGAGCGTGTGCAGAGTTGGGCAGAACGCTTAGATTTGATGAAGCTCTTGGATCATCGGCCACAAGATTTGTCAGGTGGTCAAAAACAGCGGGTGAGCTTAGCAGGTGTTCTGATTGACGAAAGTCCGATCCTCCTTTTTGATGAACCACTGGCTAATCTAGATCCCAAGTCGGGTCAGGATATTATTGATCTGATCGATCAGATTCATGAAGAACAGGGGACGACCACCATTATTATCGAACACCGTTTAGAGGATGTACTCTACCGTCCTGTCGATCGGGTTATCTTGATCAATCAAGGTCAAGTTCTCTTTAATGGGAGCCCAGATGAGTTGTTGAGGACGACACTGCTTGCTGAAAATGGGATTCGAGAACCCCTCTATTTAACAACTCTTCGCCAGCTTGGTCAGGATATCAATCAATTGGAGCATCTGGATCGTCTAGAAGATATCGAGCTTACTGGTGTGAATCGTTCCATTCCAGAAGCGACCTTTACTAAAACTGGTGAGACGGAAGAACTATTGAAGTTGGAGCAGATTTCCTTTGCCTATCAAGAAAATCATCCGATCTTAAAAAATATTTCCCTCAGTATACCTAAGGGGCAGCGCTTAGCGATTGTCGGGAAGAATGGGGCAGGGAAATCAACTCTTGCGAAAGCTATCTGTGGCTTCATTGCAACAGAAGGACAATACACCTCTAGAGGTGAAGATATCAAGCAGGAGAGTGTCAAGGAGCGGGCAGAGCGAGTCGGCTATGTCCTGCAAAACCCCAATCAAATGATTTCGACCAATATGATTTTTGACGAAGTTGCTCTAGGTTTGCGCTTGCGGGGTGTCGCTGAAGAAGACATCAAAGAGCGTGTCTATCAAGCACTGAAAACTTGTGGCCTCTATGAGTTTCGTAAATGGCCGATTTCTGCCCTCTCATATGGGCAAAAGAAACGAGTGACCATCGCCTCGATACTAGTTTTAGGACCAGAAATTTTGGTCTTGGACGAGCCGACAGCAGGTCAGGACCAACGCAATTACACTGACATCATGGAATTTCTAGATAGCTTGCAAGAAAAAGGCCATACCATTGTCATGATTACCCATGATATGCAACTGATGTTGGATTATTCTGATCGTGCCCTTGTAGTATCAGACGGGCAAATTCTAGCAGATCTCTCACCTGCAGAGCTGTTCACTCATCCGGATATTTTACAAGAGGCTAATCTCAAAGAGACTTCGATTTTTGCCTTAGCCAATCGATTAGGAATGGATCCCTTGGCGCTAACGCAGTTTTATATGCAACAGAAAGGAGTAGGTCATGAAGCATCGATTAGTCGGCTACCATGAGGGGACGAGTTTTCTTCATCGCCTTTCAGGTGCGAGTAAGTTACTCTTTCTTCTTTTTGTATCTCTTGCGGCCATGTTGAGTTATGATACTCGACTCCTTCTAGGAATTGGTGTGGGCGCCTTGCTTTTATTCTCTACAGCTCGTATTCGATTTCGAGATATTTCATTTGTACTTGCATTTGCTTTTGTTTTTGCACTGTTAAATGTTGTCATGGTCTATCTCTTTGCCCCCCAGTATGGTGTAGAGATTTACGGGGCAAAGACAGTACTGATGAAGGGGTGGGGCTCCTATAGTATCACCTTGCAGGAACTCTTTTATCTTTTTAATCTAGTTCTTAAGTATGTCTGTACCATACCTCTAGCCTTGATTTTTTTGATGACGACCCATCCTAGTCAGTTTGCTTCAAGCCTCAACCAAATTGGCGTATCCTACAAGATTGCCTATTCTGTCAGCTTGACTCTGCGTTACATTCCTGACGTACAAGAAGAATATCAAACGATTAAATTGTCTCAGGAAGCCAGAGGGGTGGAGTTGTCCAAAAAGGCCAAGCTGATCAAGCGGATCAAAGGCAATTTGCAAATCATCTCTCCCTTAATCTTTAGCTCACTTGAGCGGATTGACAGCATTTCTACGGCTATGGAATTACGTCGCTTTGGTAAAAATAAAAAGCGGACCTGGTATTCTCATCAAGCCATGGAAATGAAAGATTATGGGATGATTCTATCAGCTTTAGCTGTTCTGGTCTTGAGTATTGTCCTGATCTTTGTCAATCAGGGACGTTTTTACAATCCATGGAGGTAATGACATGTCAGAAACGATTTTAGTAACAGGAGCTTCAGCTGGTTTTGGTCAAGCAATCTGCCGTCGCTTAGTAGCAGATGGATACCGTGTGATCGGGTCAGCTAGACGCATCGATAAATTACAGGCCCTTCAAGAAGAGTTGGGAGAAGCCTTTTATCCCCTGCAAATGGATGTGACGGATCTTTCTCAGGTAGATCATGCACTTGCCAGTTTGCCAAAAGATTGGGAGAAAGTGGATGTTTTGGTCAATAATGCTGGCTTGGCTCTAGGCCTCGCCCCAGCTTATGAAGCAGAGGTCGCAGACTGGCTGACCATGATTCAGACCAATATTGTTGGTTTGACCTATCTGACAAGGAAAATCTTGCCCCAGATGGTGGAACGAAATGATGGCTATATTATCAATTTGGGCTCTACAGCAGGAACTGTGCCTTATCCAGGGGCCAATGTTTACGGGGCATCCAAGGCTTTTGTCAAGCAATTCTCCCTCAATCTTCGGGCGGATCTAGCTGGCAAGAAGATTCGTGTCAGCAATATTGAACCTGGTCTTTGCGAAGGGACAGAGTTCTCTTCTGTTCGCTTTAAAGGAGACGAAAAACGGGTAGAAGCCCTCTATCGAGATGCCCATGCCATTCAGCCGGAAGACATTGCCAACACAGTAGCTTGGTTGATCCAACAGCCCAAGCATGTCAATGTCAATCGGATTGAAATCATGCCGGTTTCCCAAACCTTTGGCCCTCAACCCGTTTATCGTGATTAAAAAGAGAAGCAACCAAACCACAAGGGGTTGGTTGTTTTTTATGTTTCCTCTGGTATAATAGAAGGCAAAGTAAGGAGAAAAAGATGACAGCTGCCTTAGTTATTGGTTCTACAGTTTGTGATGTGATGATTTACTTGGATCGTTTGCCAAGTCGTGAAGGAGATGCTCATATTGATCACCAGCAATGGTCTGTGGGAGGTTGTGCCTTTAATGTCGTTAATATCCTTCATTTTTTGTCGCAACCCTATCAGTTTGTCTCGCCAGTCGGTTCTGGAATATATGGTGATTTTATTCGGAGAGAGCTGAAACAATTAGGGATTTCCTCTAGCATCTCATTAGAAGGGGCCAATGGTTGCTGTTACTGCTTTGTAGAGTCTGATGGTGAAAGGACCTTCTTATCGGACCACGGAGTGGAGTATAGCTTCCAAGCAGAGTGGCTAAAAGACATCGAGACAGATCGATTTGATTATATCTACTTGTGTGGCCTTGAAGTTGAGGAGCCAACCGGTCTTGCATTGGTGCAGTCTGTTTCGCAACTAGAAGGCCAGGTGATTTTCGCACCTGGGCCACGCGGACTCTTGATTCCAAAGGATCGACTGGAAGCCATTTATGATCTGCATCCGATTCTCCATGTTAATGAGGCTGAAGCACTGGCTTTTTCAGGGTGTAGAGAGATCCAGCCAGCCATCGAACACTTGTATCAAAGAACGGGGCAATTAGTCATTGTCACCTTGGGTGAAAAAGGAGCGGTTGCCTATGATGGCAACTGGTATGAGGCAGATGGTTTTCCAACAGAAGTCGTCGATACCGTAGGCGCTGGAGATAGCCATGTAGGAGCCTTTATATCCGCTCGTCTAGAAGGCTTAGACATCGCGCAAGCCTTAAGATTTGCCAACAAAGTCTCTAGCCAGATTGTTGCAAGTAAGGGGGTTCATCTGACAAAAGAGCAACAAGAAGCCCTGCGAACAGAATTGAAACAAAAATAAAAAAGAGAGTGGGACAGAAATCGGTAATTCGTTAGAATTCGATTTCATCGTCCCACCTCCTCACAGTTGAGTAGGGCTGTAAAAGCTGATGAAATCAGCGTAGTAGAGCCCACTCAACCACTGCGTCTTGCTTGGCAATCCAAAAATAATTGAGAGGCTAGGACTTTTGTCCCAGCCTCTTATTTGACTTTATCCGCGTAGCCCTTTGTATCTTACTACAATGGACGCTTATTGGGCATACCCGCTTTTCTTGGATATTTATTAGGGGTTTCTTTTTTCTTTTCGACAACAGTGATATAGCGTGGATCGCCATTTGGCAATTCATACTGTAGATTATCTTCAACCTTACTAAATAGCAGGTTGAGGGCATTTTTGGCTTCTTCTAACTCTTCTGGAGCATTGCTGGCCTTGAGAGCAAGAAGCTGTCCCCCTACTTTCAGGTAAGGGATGGTCAGCTCAGAGAGGACTTGCATGCGGGCAACCGCGCGGGCAGTTACGATATCAAATTGGGCACGAAAATTCTTGTCTTGCGCAAAGTCCTCCGCACGTCCGTGGTAGAAATGAACTCCGCTCAAGCCCAACTCTTCAGCCAGCAAGTGAAGGAAATTGATCCGCTTATTAAGGGAATCAATGATGGTCACATCCAACTCAGGGAAAAGAATCTTCATAGGAAGGCTCGGAAAGCCAGCACCAGCGCCGATATCCAAGAGACGGATGGGTTGGTTTTCGCTCAAGCCCTGCAAAATGGGTGCGATAGAGTCATAAAAATGCTTGAGATAGACTTCGTCTTTTTCGGTGATGGCAGTGAGATTAATCTTTTCATTCCATTCCACGAGGAGCTCAAAATAGCGTTCGTATTGTTCTTTTTGACGATCAGTTAATGGAAAGCCGAGTTCGGCTAAACGGGCATAAAATTCTTCTGGTTTCATGCTATTATTTTACCACAAAATAAGGGAAATTTGATATACTGGTAGAAAGAAATGAAAGGAATTCAATAAAATGATTTGGATTATTCTTGGGATCATCGTGGTCCTTGTGTTGATTGTAGTAGGAGTTTACAACGGTTTGGTGAAAAGCCGCATGCAAACTCGTGAAGCATGGAGTCAAATTGACGTGCAATTGAAACGTCGGAATGACTTGATTCCAAACTTGATCGAAACAGTAAAAGGCTATGCCAAGTACGAAGGGGATACCCTTGCTAAGGTCACTCAACTTCGCCAACAAGTAGCGCAAGCTTCTTCACCTGCAGAAGCAATGGCGGCCAGTGATGCTCTTTCTCGTCAAGTAGCAGGAATCTTTGCGGTGGCTGAAAATTACCCAGACTTGAAAGCTAACACTAACTTCATGCAGTTGCAAGAAGAATTGACCAATACAGAAAACAAAATTTCTTATGCTCGTCAATTGTACAATAGTGTCACAAGCAACTACAATGTCAAGTTGGAAACTTTCCCAACAAATGTGATTGCTGGAATGTTTGGCTTCAAACAAGCCGAATTCCTTCAAGTACCTGAAGAAGAAAAAGCAGTACCAAAGGTGGACTTTAGCGGATTAGGAGACTAATATGCTCTTTGACCAAATTGCAAGCAATAAAAGGAGAACTTGGATTCTCCTTATTGCTTTTTTCATACTCTTAGCTCTTATCGGAGCAGCCGTTGGTTACCTCTGGTTAGGCTCCTCCCTTGGTGGCGTCATCCTAGCTTTGATTATTGGTGGAATCTATGCCTTTAGCATGATTTTTCAATCCACCGAAGTTGTCATGCGGATGAATGGGGCGCATGAGGTAACGGAAGAGCAAGCCCCTCAACTCTACCATATTGTACAAGATATGGCTATGGTAGCCCAGATCCCCATGCCTAGGGTCTATATTGTAGATGATCCTTCTATGAATGCATTTGCGACAGGGTCTAATCCTCAAAATGCTGCTGTTGCAGCAACGACAGGTCTTCTAGCTGTGATGAACCGTGAGGAATTGGAGGGAGTCATCGGACACGAAGTCAGCCATATTCGCAATTACGATATTCGCATCTCTACGATTGCAGTTGCCCTTGCTAGTGCCATCACCATGCTTTCTAGCATTGGTGGTCGGATGATGTGGTGGGGCGGTGGCCGTAGCCGGGACGATGATCGAGAAGGTAGCGGTGGTTTGGAGATTGTTATTTTGATTCTTTCCTTGCTTGCCATCGTTTTAGCACCATTAGCAGCGACCCTGGTCCAGTTAGCCATCTCTCGTCAACGGGAGTTCCTAGCAGACGCTTCAAGTGTTGAATTGACGCGGAATCCTCAAGGGATGATCAATGCTTTGTTAAAACTAGACAATAGCGAACCAATGCAACGACATGTCGATGATGCGAGCAGTGCTCTTTTTATCAACGATCCTAAAAAAGAATCCGGTTTGCAAAAACTCTTTTATACCCACCCACCCATTGCTGAACGGGTAGCTCGCCTAAGAAAAATGTAAAAAATCCACCATTAGTAGGATTGAGAGTGTGGGAAAACTGTTTTTCTTTATAAATCTAATAAATTCTATACAAATAAAAGAAATTTATTCTTTAGAATTATTAACTCATCTATTGAAACTTTCCGCTGTGAGAAAAGTGCTAGAAACACTTTTGTTTCTAGCACTCGGGAGTTTTGGAACCTTGTGTCCAAAACTAAGTCATGGAACTTCGAAGAAGTTCGCTGACGTCCGTCCTCACCTAAGGAAAGTTTTTAAGATAACTTTGTCTTCAAGATCAATCCACCAAACGGTGGATTTTTTATTTGGTTGTTAAGAGGACGGTGCCGAAACCGAGAATGGCAAACATCCCCCACGCTAGGGGAAGGCTCCAGATAGCTAGACTAGAAAAGAGAGCTGTCCCAAGTGGCATGGCAAAGCTGACCATCAGTCCCAAAAAGCTAGACGTAGAAGCTAATTTTTCAGCGGGTAATTTGCTCATTAAAAGACTGGAAACTTTTGGGTTGATTTTTGCTACAAGATAACCAAGGAAAGTGATGAGTAGAAGGGAAAGAATGTCCCAGTGCATTAGGATATTTGTGAGCCCAAGTATGGTGAGCCCACCTGCGATCCACAGGAGGATATGGTGGAGTGATTGCTTGGAAAAATAGTCATGGGGTGTCAGGCTAGCCCAGACCATGCTTAAAATAGTCACTGCCTCTAAAATCAAGAGGGATTGGCTAAAGCTCAACTGAAAGAAGGGGGAGTGAAGCAGTTGCAAATTGTAGATACCTGAGATGGATCCCCCAAGAGCATTGATGAGAACCAATGAGAAGAGCAACTTACCAAAGTGGTGGACCTCCTCATCTGCAAAAATACTTTTAGCGTTCTGGTACATCTCTTGGCATTCGTGTATCAAAGAATTCTTGCTTTTGGGCTCAATGACGGGATCATGTGTCAGCTGCTTTTTTCTCATCAAGAGACAGGTAGAAGACAGGAGAAAAGTCACTGCATTGATCGAAGCGACCAGGGCAAAATTTTGATGGCTGATAGCTAGCAGCCAAACTCCTAGAGCTTGTCCAGAAATCGAACAGACCATACTAAGCAGTTGGTTGAAGGAATAAGCCTCCATTAAATCCTCGTCTGGGATGTTCTTTTTCATGATAGGGAGTTGCAAGCCTCCGCGATAATCACTCAAACAATCTGAAATAATGTTTAAAAAGCAAACAATCGAAAAGGCTAGGTAACCCGGAATCTTGGTCATGAGAGCAATAAGGATGAAGAGGATAGCTTGAAGATAGCCAATGCGGATCAACCAGTTAGCTTTTTTCTTCGTGCGGTCAGCCTTCATCCCGACAAAAATGGTAAAGAGGCTAGGAATAAATACAATGAGATTGGCAATGCCAACCGCCAGACTCGGTTGTGGCATGCTGGCAGCAAAGACCACAAAGACCAGATTGTAGATGGCAGCACCAAGGGTATTCAAAAAGCGAGAAAGACTAAGTAAGGCAAAAATCTTATTACGGATTAAGAGTTTCATAAACCTTCCTCCTTCATGTGATCAGTTGGTAAGACTTGTTTGATGGATCGAAAGATCTGTTTGAAGAGATCCAACTTCTCCTTTTCAGAGAGAGCTAGTTCCTGATCCTTCAGATAGACGCTGGTATGTGAGAGAAGAAAGCGGAGGAAGTGGCTTTTTAGTTTGGTTATCATGGGAAGAACCTTCTTTCTTTACTTGATAGTCCTATTGTAAACCTAAAAAGCAAGAAAAAATTAATGTTGCATATTTTCAACAAAAACTCACAGAGTAGATCTGTGAGTTTTTAGGATTTATTGATCAGTTCTTGCAGGCCCTGTTTGTAGTAGTTGGCACTGTCCTTACAATCCAGAATAGAGAGAACCTGGATGGCCTGCTCCATCTTTTCAAGACCAGCTTCTTTTTCTCCCTTTCGATAAAGAAATTCTCCTTTGGCATAGAGGTAAACCGTCCGCAGGTAGGCTTCGTTTTCGGAGTAAAAGTGGTCCTTGATTAACTGATCAAAATAGGTTGCATCTTCAAATTCATTTGAACTAATGGCGAGAAAGAAGCCATTAAGAAAAATAGAGTTAAGGGCAGGACGAGAGGAATCTAGGAGAAGTTTGAAATCCTCCCTTTGGACCAACTCCTCTGTGTATTGTCGATAGAGGCGACTAGAGAAAAGTGGAGAGGTCAGAGAAAACAGGTTTAATTCAAAATTTCCCCAGATTGTGACAGAGAAGAGATAATCATGGAGGAAATCGAGTTCCTCTTGGCTAGCGGTGAGCTCTACTTCAGGATAGAAGCCAAGCATTTGGACTTTGAGAATAATGCTGGCTAAGAAGTCTTCTTTTTTCTGATATTTCTGATAGGCTTGCTGGTAGCTTTGGTACAAGGCTTGATCGTGTTCCAAGCTCATGTTTTCATAGTGCTCTTTCAACAATTTGGGAATAAAAGAGTGCTGATCGATTCCAGCTAGATGGGAAAACTCACTGAGGCTGGTTTTGATCTGTTGAAGGGCCTGAAAAAAACGTTGCGTGGTCAGGTCATTTTCCCCTCTTTCAAATCGAGATAGCATGGAGCGCGAAAATTCGCCACCCGTAGCCTCCTCTAGAGAGATGTGGCGACTTTCACGTATTTGCCGAAAAACTGCTCCGATATCTTTCATGAATTATCCTCTATCTAACATTGCTCAATGCCCTAGCCAGTGACCCTCTTTTGTCCAAGAGATGGTGGGACCTTGTGTACAACACCAATTGGCCTAGTTACTGTATCTTTTTTCATGATTATAACAAATTTTTGAGGAGACTTCTTGGTTGAGGGGCAGCTTCATGATATACTAGTAGTATCTAGAAGATTTGAGGACAAAAGAATGAACCTATTTACACAAGAAATCCGTAAAAATCCTGAAGGACTAGCCTTTGATCAAGAGTTGGATTTGCTCAAGGAATTGCAAAAGCGTAATCCAGAAATTCTTGATTTAAAGAATGTGACGGCGACAGGACGAGTAGCCTATGATACAGGCCTCTATGTCTTGGATTACCAGTTGAGCTACACCATCGTTTTGGCATCTAGCCGAAGCATGGAGCCTGTTGAGCTTCAAGAGAGCTATCCTGTAACAGAGGTGTTTGCGGAGGATGTACAGTCTGACGCAGATATCGAGGCCCTAGAGGAAGACTTGATCCTTCCAATCGAAGGTGGGAAGATTGACCTGAGTGAGAGTGTAGCAGATAATATTCTGCTCAATATTCCTCTCAAGGTTCTCACTCCAGAAGAAGAGGCTGGACAAGGTTTTATCGAAGGCAATGATTGGAAAATCTTATCCGAAGAAGAATACCAAGACGCTCAAGCGATCAAGAAAGAAGAAAACAGTCCTTTCGCTGGTCTAAATGGCTTGTTTGACGAAGAATAAGCTAGAGATTACATTTGATAAATTTAGACATAAATACAGGTCTTTTCTTTGAGGAAAGGCCTTCTTTTGATATACTAGGATTAATAAATAACAGAGGGGAGACCTCTAAAAAAGGAGAAAAAGTATGGATACTTTATTTATTCCAGGTTGGTTGATTACCAGCCTAATAGTCGCAGTTATTATTTTGATTTTGCTTGTTAAAGGTTATGTGAACGCTAAACCCAACGAAGTCGTGGTCATTACCGGTCTTCGGAAACAACGTCACTTGCGTGGGAAAGCTGGCTTTATGATTCCCTTTGTCGAACAACGCTCTTATCTTGATATTGAGCAATTCTCGACAGATGTTCGGACGTCAGAAGCAGTCCCAACACTGGACTTCATTAACGTCCGTGCCGATGCAGCTGTTAAATTAAAAATTGGTACTACCGATGAAATGATTGCCCGGGCTGCAGAAAACTTCTTGAACTGGAATACGACAGATATTTCCAACTCTGTCCAAGATGTCTTGGAAGGAAACTTGCGGGAAGTGATCGGTCAGATGGAGCTCCGTAAGATGGTCAATGACCGTCAAGAGTTTGCCTCAAAAGTGCAGGACAACGTAGCACCAGACTTGGCTAAAATGGGTCTAGAAGTCATCGCCTTTACGGTTCAATCCTTCTCTGATGAAGGGGGAGTCATCGATAACCTAGGGATTGAAAATGTTGAAACCATTAAGAAAGATGCCTTGATTGCCAAAGCCAAAGCAGAACGTGAACGCAAGGAAGTTGAAGCAGAACAAGATAAATTGGCTAACGACAAACGCGTCGCTGCCGATCTTGAAATTGCGCAAAAACAAAACGAATTAAAACTCAAACAAGCAGCCCTCAAGCAAGAAGCAGATATTGCCCAAGCAAAAGCAGATGCCGCTAAAGGGATTGAGGCAGAAGTGCAACGTCGTGAACAAGAGCGCGTGGCAGCCGAAGCCAATATCATGAAACAGGAAAAAGAAGCGGAAGTCAAAGAGCGCGAAGTTAAGGTTCGTGAGCAAGAATTGGATGCCAACATCCGCAAACAAGCTGAAGCTGAAAAATATGCGCGTCAACAAGCTGCAGAAGCAGAATTGATCGAACGCCAACGCAAGGCGGAAGCAGAACTCTTCGAAACACAAAAAGAAGCCGAAGCTCGAAAAGCTCAAGCCGAAGCTGAGAAATTTGCCCAATTGCAAGAGGCCGAAGCTATTGAAGCCAAAGGTCGTGCTGAGGCTGAAGCCATTCGCTTGAAACTGGAAGCTGAAGCCAAAGGTTTGGACCAAAAGGCCGAAGCGATGAAGAAAATGCAAGAAGCAGCCATTACTGAAATGGTCGTTGACAAGTTGCCTGAAATTGCGCGTGCTGTCGCAGAACCATTAACCAAGGTGGATAAGATCACCATGTATGGGGAAGGCAATGCTTCTAAGATGGTGGGCGATATTATGCAAAGTATCGACCAAGTCTCTCAAGGAGCCGGATTTGATATTCGTCAATTGCTAGCAGGAGCTCTTGGGGTCAATATGACGGTCAATAAACTCAAAGAAGGAGAACAACCGGTCATTGAAGCAGAGGAGTTAGCTTCTAAAGAAGATTAATGCCATTCATCAAGAAGTGTCTGAGAACTGTTTCTCGGGCACTTTTGTTTTTAAGATCAAATGACTTGCATGATCTTCTCCCTCTTAGAGAAGGTGGGAAGCTATTTTCTGCTTTCTTTTGAGGAGGAAAAATGGTAGAATAAAGGCAAACTATAAAGAGGAGTGTCACATGACTAAAGCAAACTTTGGTGTTGTTGGTATGGCCGTAATGGGTCGTAACCTTGCCCTTAATATCGAATCTCGTGGCTACACAGTTGCCATTTTTAACCGTAGTAAAGAAAAAACAGAAGATGTGATTGCTTGCCATCCTGATAAAAACTTTGTGCCAAGCTATGATATCGAAAGCTTCGTAAACTCTATCGAAAAACCACGTCGTATCATGCTCATGGTTCAAGCAGGACCTGGTACAGACGCAACCATCCAAGCCCTTCTTCCACACTTGGACAAAGGTGATATCTTGATTGACGGAGGAAACACTTTCTACAAAGATACTATCCGTCGTAATGAAGAATTGGCGAACTCAGGTATCAACTTCATCGGTACAGGTGTATCTGGTGGTGAAAAAGGTGCCCTTGAAGGTCCTTCTATCATGCCTGGTGGACAAAAAGAAGCGTATGACTTGGTAGCAGACGTTCTTGAAGAAATCTCTGCAAAAGCGCCTGAAGATGGTAAACCATGTGTAACTTATATCGGTCCTGATGGAGCTGGTCACTACGTGAAAATGGTCCACAATGGTATCGAGTACGGTGATATGCAATTGATCGCAGAAAGCTATGACCTCATGCAACACTTGCTTGGTCTTTCTGCAGAAGACATGGCTGAAATCTTTACTGAGTGGAACAAGGGTGAATTGGACAGCTACTTGATTGAAATTACAGCTGATATCCTTGGACGCAAAGACGATGAAGGTCAAGACGGACCAATCGTAGACTATATCCTGGATGCTGCAGGAAACAAAGGAACTGGTAAATGGACTAGCCAATCAGCTCTTGACCTTGGTGTGCCATTGTCACTTATTACTGAGTCAGTATTTGCACGTTACATCTCAACTTACAAAGAAGAACGTGTACACGCTAGCAAGGTGCTTCCAAAACCAGCTGCTTTCAAATTTGAAGGCGACAAGGCTGAATTGATTGAGAAAATCCGTCAAGCCCTTTACTTCTCAAAAATCATCTCTTACGCACAAGGTTTTGCGCAATTGCGTGTAGCTTCTAAAGAAAACAACTGGAACTTGCCATTTGCGGACATCGCATCTATCTGGCGCGATGGATGTATCATCCGTTCTCGTTTCTTGCAAAAGATCACAGACGCTTACAACCGTGATGCAGATCTTGCTAACCTTCTTTTGGACGAGTACTTCTTGGATGTAACAGCTAAGTACCAACAATCAGTTCGTGATATCGTAGCTCTTGCTGTTCAAGCAGGTGTACCAGTACCAACCTTCTCAGCGGCAATTACATACTTCGATAGCTACCGTTCAGCTGATCTTCCAGCGAACTTGATCCAAGCACAACGTGACTACTTTGGTGCTCACACATACCAACGTAAAGACAAAGAAGGTACCTTCCACTATTCTTGGTACGATGAAAAATAATCTTGCTCTATGGTCAAACGAGTTCTACTAGTAGAAAATGAGAAGCAAATTGCTCGCTTCATTGATTTGGAACTTCAAAAAGAAGGGTACCAAGTTGATGTAGTAGAGGATGGAAAAGCGGGTCTGGCCTTGATTGCTGCGACCAAATATGATCTGATCTTGTTTAATTACGATCTGTCAGATATGTCTGGTGAAACATTCGCAGAGGAAATCCGTCAGATTCGCCCAGCTTCTGTTTTGATTGTGTTGGATAGCCGCGAAAAAATTGCTGAGCACAAAGAGAGTATTCAGCGCTTTGCCGTTTCCTATATGGTCAAACCCTTTATTATCAGCGATTTGGTAGATAAGATCACAGCCATTTTTAGAGGACGTGATTATATTGACCAACATTGTAGCCAGATGAAAATCCCAACGTCATACCGCAATTTGCGCATTGATGTGGAACACCATACCGTCTATCGTGGGAAAGACATGATTAGTTTGACCCGCAGAGAATACGACCTCTTGGCGACCCTGATGGGAAGCAAAGGAGTGGTGACACGAGATCAGTTATTGGAGAGTGTCTGGAAGTACGAGAGTACAGGTGAGACTAATATTGTTGACGTCTATATCCGGTATCTTCGTGGGAAAATTGATCTACCAGGTCAAAAAAGCTATATTAAGACCGTTCGTGGGATTGGCTATGCCATGCAAGACGCATTAGAATAAGACATTCGAACCCTTAGAGGGTTCGAATATTTTTATACTTCAAGGGAAACGTTTGCGTCGAAAAGGAATGAGTTTTAAAAAGAATTTGGCTTAAAAAAGATAAAAAAAGATAAAATTTAGAGAAAAAAATGAATGTAAAGCTTTACAAATTTTTAAAATGTGGTATACTAGAAACAAATTAAGCGCAAACGTTTTCTCAAAACAAAAGCCTTAAACAATATAAGGAGGTTGAATGATGAATAAAGGATCATTCAAAAGTTTATTTAGCTTTGAATTCTGGCAGAAGTTTGGTAAGGCCTTGATGGTCGTTATCGCTGTCATGCCAGCTGCTGGGTTGATGATTTCAATCGGGAAATCAATCCCTATGATCAACCCGAATTTATCTCCACTTGTTATTACAGGTGGGATTCTCGAACAAATCGGTTGGGGGGTTATCGGTAACCTTCACATCCTCTTTGCCCTTGCTATCGGTGGTAGCTGGGCCAAAGAGCGTGCTGGGGGTGCCTTTGCTGCTGGTCTCTCTTTCATCTTGATTAACCGTATTACCGGTGCAGTTTTTGGAGTGACATCTGCAATGTTGGCTGATAAGGATGCTACCGTTCATACGATCTTAGGTGGATCAATTAAAGTTGCAGACTACTTCATTAGTGTCCTTGAAGCACCGGCACTTAATATGGGGGTGTTTGTAGGGATTATCTCAGGTTTTGTTGGAGCAACTGCTTTCAATAAATACTATAACTACCGTAAACTTCCAGAAGCCCTTTCTTTCTTTAACGGGAAGCGCTTTGTCCCATTCGTTGTTATCGTTCGTTCAGCTCTTACAGCCTTGGTTTTGGCAGCCTTGTGGCCAGTGGTTCAATCAGGAATTAATGGATTCGGTGTCTGGATCGCCAACTCACAATCAACAGCTCCAGTATTGGCACCATTCTTGTTTGGTACCTTGGAACGTCTTCTCTTGCCGTTTGGTCTTCACCACATGTTGACCATTCCAATCAACTATACTCAATTGGGTGGTAGCTACCAAGTTCTTACAGGTGCTGCCAAAGGAACAACTGTATTTGGACAAGATCCACTTTGGTTAGCTTGGGTAACAGACCTTGTTAACTTGAAGAAGGCAGATCCTAGCCAATACCAACACTTGCTTCATGCGTACACACCAGCTCGTTTCAAAGTTGGTCAAATGATTGGATCATTTGGTATCTTGATGGGGGTTGTAGTTGCTATCTATCGCAATGTGGACCCAGATAAGAAAGAAAAATACAAAGGGATGCTTTTTGCAACTGCCCTTGCTACATTCTTGACAGGTGTTACTGAACCAATTGAATACATGTTCATGTTCATTGCAACACCTTTATACCTAATCTATGCCTTTGTTCAAGGAGCTGCCTTTGCAATGGCTGACTTAGTTCACCTTCGTGTCCACTCATTCGGTTCAATCGAGTTTTTGACACGTACCCCAATGGCCATCAACGCTGGTTTGGCATTAGATATCTTTAACTTTGTATGGGTAACAGTCCTCTTTGCCTTTATCATGTACTTCATTGCTAACTTCATGATTAAGAAATTCAATTATGCAACTCCAGGACGTAACGGTAACTATGAACAAAATGATGATGCCCCTGCGGGAGATGGTGCAGCAGCAGGTGCTGCTACAAGCTCAGCAAGCTCACAAGTCATTAACATCATCAACCTTCTTGGTGGACGTGCCAATATCGTAGACGTTGACGCATGTATGACTCGTCTTCGTGTAACCGTTAAGGACGCTGAAAAAGTCGGAACAGAAGAACAATGGAAAGCTGAAGGTGCTATGGGTCTTGTCATGAAAGGACAAGGTGTCCAAGCGATCTACGGACCTAAAGCTGACGTGTTGAAATCTGATATCCAAGACGTTCTTGATTCAGGTGAAGTCATTCCTGAAACACTTCCTAGCCAAATGACGGCAGTTCAAAAAGCTGAAGCAACCTTTAAAGGGGTAACTGATGAAGTGCACTCTGTTGCAGATGGTGAAGTGATTAACATCGAAGATGTGAAAGATCCTGTATTCTCACAAAAAATGATGGGAGACGGATTTGCAGTTGAGCCTGAAAATGGCCACATCGTTTCACCAGTTGCTGGTAAAGTTACTAGTGTCTTCCCAACCAAACATGCCCTTGGTTTGGTAACTGATAATGGTTTGGAAGTCTTGGTTCACATCGGTCTAGATACTGTTAGTCTTGAAGGAAAACCATTTGAGGTTAAAGTTTCTGAAGGTCAAACAGTGGCTGCTGGAGACCTCTTGGTGGAAGCAGACCTTGATGCAATCCGTGCAGCTGGTCGTGAAACTTCAACAATTGTTGTCTTCACAAATGCAGATGCGATTAAATCCGTTAAGGTCGAACATACTGGTAAATTGGCAGCAAATGCGCCAGTTGCAACAGTAGAATTATAAGAGACGTCGGCAAAGAAAATGAGGTTGGGGCAGTGCACCCGGCCTCTTGCCGTTTCTTGATTTGGAGAGAAGGAGAAATCAGGGGATGAAATTTTTAACATTAAATTCCCATAGTTGGATGGAAGAGAATGCTCAGCAAAAATTTGAAACCCTCAAGGAACAAATTTTAGAAGCGCAATATGATGTGATCTGTTTCCAAGAGGTCAATCAAGAAATGGCCTCAGAAACAGTCGAAACAGATGAGTATTATCAAGCTTTGCCATCATCTGTAGCGATTCACAAGGATCACTTTGTTCGCGTATTGGTAGAAGAGTTAGCTGCTCATGGACTCCACTATTATTGGACTTGGGCCTACAACCATATTGGCTATGATCACCTCAATGAGGGTGTGGCCGTTCTTTCGCGTCAACCCTTGAAGGCGGATGAGATTTTGGTATCCAATATGGATGATCCAACGGACTACCATACTCGTCGAGTAGCCGTTGCCCATACAAGTGTAGATGGCAAAGAGATTGCTGTTGCCAGCGTCCATCTTTCTTGGTGGGACAAAGGTTTCCAATTTGAGTGGCCACGCATTGAGAACTACTTCAGCCAAGTAGGCAAACCTTTTATTCTAGCTGGTGATTTCAATAATCCTGCTGGTCAAGAAGGGTATGAAACGATTCTATCCAGTTCGCTAAAACTTCAAGATAGTTTTATCGAAGCCAAAGAAACAAAGGGGACTTATACTGTAGGTCCTGGAATCGATGGCTGGACGGATAATCAAGTTCCATTGCGAATCGATTACGTCTTTGCAAGTCCAGAATGGGACATCCAGCGTCTACATGTCATTTTTGATGATCAAAACAAAGCCCATGTCAGTGATCACTATGGCTTAGAAGCTGAATTATCACTTTAATATAAATGGAGAGTCGAAAGGAAAACGATTTTATTCAATCGTCCTTCGACTCTTTTTTATGGATCAATGAGGGGCAAGCATAGGGGATTCTCCTGTTCTTCTGCTTTCTTTACGATTCAATTTATGGTAAAATGAAGTGTTAAAACAGTTTAAGGAGGTAGCAAATGCGTTGTCCAAAATGTGGTGGAAGTAAGTCTAGTGTGGTGGATAGTCGACAAGCTGAAGATGGGAACACCATCCGTCGTCGCAGGGAATGCGAAGAGTGCCATTATCGCTTTACTACCTACGAGCGAGTGGAAGAGCGGACCCTAGTGGTTGTCAAAAAGGATGGGACACGCGAGCAATTTTCTCGTGATAAAATCTTTAATGGTATTATCCGCTCAGCTCAAAAACGGCCTGTTTCTAGTGACGAAATCGAAGAAATTGTAAACCGGATTGAACAAAAGGTTCGCAGCCAAAGTGATAATGAAATCAACAGTGAGTATATTGGTTCATTGGTCATGGATGAGTTAGCAGATCTAGATGAGATCACC
Organism: Streptococcus sp. 27098_8_148; assembly: GCF_041432105.1. NCBI lineage: Bacteria > Bacillati > Bacillota > Bacilli > Lactobacillales > Streptococcaceae > Streptococcus > Streptococcus sp. 27098_8_148. The sequence goes on from NZ_JAPVYY010000005.1 coordinate 186,256, forward strand.
TATGTCCGTTTTGCTAGTGTTTACCGGAGTTTCAAGGATGTCGGTGAGTTAGAGACCCTCTTGAAACAAATTACGAAGGGAACCAAGAAGAAAAAGGAAAAATAGATGAAGCCCAATACGCCTTTCGCATTTTTAAAAAATAATCTTCTTCCACCGGCAGGGGCTGCATTGGAGCAGTATTACCTGCCTATTTTGGAGACGGAAACAGTAGCAGTTTATCGTTATCTGCTGGCCTCTTATGATCAGGGTGAAAAACAATATATACTTGCTCAAATCCTCAATCACTTGAATATAGGATTTCCACAGTTGCTACTCGCCTTTGATCGCTTAATTGCCATGGGGTTGATGGATCTCTATGAGGAAGAAGTTGGGATCACCATTCAGTTACATGCTCCTCTTGAGGCAGGAGAATTTTTTTCGAATGCTGTTTTCAAACGCTTGCTTGTAAAAAAGATTGGGGAAAAGGCCGTGGAAGATCTGCTCCCAGTACGCTCTTTAGGGACTAGACGGCAAGTTTCCTTCTCGCAAGTCTTTGGAATAGATGCTGGGGAGACGACCGTTCTTCCAAGTAAGAAACAGCAGTTCGATATGGAGATGTTTAAGCGAATGATGGGGCGTGATGGACTTCGTTTTGCGGATGAAGGAGAAGCAACCTTAGCCCTCTTTGCCATCGCAGAAGAACAACAATGGACCTGGTATGAAACTTATCTTTTAGCGAAAGAAACAGCTGTAGACCGGATTGTCTCTCCAAAGAGAATGAAGCAAAAGTTGGCTCAGGCGAGCCAAGAGCAACCACGCATGTCCTATAGCCGTCAGGAAGAAACCATTCTGAGGGAAGCTAAGGCAAAATCCAGCCTACAATTTCTAGCAGAGATTAAGAAGGCGCGCAATGCGACCATTACGCAGAGCGAACGCAAGACATTATCCAAGTTAGCTGATCTAGGCTTACTAGACGAGGTGATCAATATTATCTTGTTGTTGACCTTTAACAAGACCCAGTCTGCTAATCTCAATGAAAAGTATGCTTTGAAGGTGGGAAATGATTTTTCTTATCAAGGGGTCAACAGTGCAGAACTAGCGATTTTAAAAGTTCGAGAACGCCAGGAACAAGCTAAAGCTCAAGGAAACAAGGGGACGAGTCCTACATCAGCCAAGGGCAAGAACAGCAATGTTCCCAAGTGGAGCCAACCAAACTATCAAAATCAAACCAGTCAAGCAGAAAAGGTGGATCTTGCTAAAGAGAAACAACGCCTATTAGAAAAACTGAATCAAGGAGGTGAGTAGATGGAAAGTGTAGGTCAAACCATGTCTCACATGAACCGTGCGCGTCAATTTAACTATGAGGATTTGGTCGCACAGATCTTGGCAGACCAAGAAGTGGCTGCCTTTATCAAGGACCAGTCTTTGTCTGAACAAGAAATTCGACGGAGTATTTCAAAATTTAATCAATACATTAGTGAACGCAACCGTTTCTTATTGGGAGATCCGGATTATATTGCCAAAGGTTATAAGCCCATCCTCACCATGAATGAAGGCTATGCGGATGTCGCTTATGAGGAAACACCAGAGTTAATCGAAGCCCAAAAACGAGCTGAGATCAACCAACGTCTCAACTTGATAAATCTCCCTTCAACCTTGAAAGAGGCGAGTCTAGCCAAGGTAGAGCTCGATGATAAGGGACGATTTGAGGCCTTTGAAGAATTAGCCAATTTTGTAGCCAACTATCCGGAATATCAAAAGGGGATCTACCTCTATGGTGATTTTGGAGTAGGAAAGAGCTACATGATGGCAGCCTTGGCTCATGATTTATCCGAAAAACGTCAGGCCTCTACTACCCTACTTCATTTCCCAAGTTTTGCTATCGATGTAAAAAATGCCATCAGTTCAGGCTTGGTCAAAGAAACCGTCGATCAGGTGAAAAAAGCCGAAATTTTAATTCTCGATGATATCGGTGCGGAACAGATGTCAGCCTGGGTGCGAGATGAAATCTTACAGGTGATTTTGCAGCACCGAATGCAGGAAAATCTCCCAACCTTCTTTACTTCTAACTTTAATTTTGAAGAGTTGGAACGTCATTTTGCGGCTTCGCGCAATGGAGATGAAACCTGGCAGGCCAAACGGGTCATGGAGCGCGTGAAATTTTTAGCCAAGGAAATCCATCTGGAAGGAGTCAATCGCCGATGAATGAAACCATCCGTTTAATGAAATCTCATTTTTCTGTTCGCCGTTTTAAGGAAGAAGCCATCAAAGAAGCTGACCTCCAGGAAATTTTATCAGCTGGGCAGATGGCATCAAGTTGGAAAAACTTTCAGTCTTATTCTGTGATTGTGGTCAAAAGCAAGGAAAAGAAAGAAGCTCTTTACGACTTGCTTCCTCAAGAAGCGATTCACCAATCAGCCGTCTTTCTCCTCTTTGTTGGGGATTTAAACCGTGCTGAAAAAGCTGTCAAACTTCATGAGCAGGATTTTCATCCTGAAGGGGTGGACAACTTACTGATCACCTCAGTGGATGCGGCTCTAGCAGCTCAAAATACACTATTGGCAGCTGAAAGTCTCGGCTATGGTGGAGTGATGATCGGCATGTTGCGCTACTGTTCAGAAGAAGTCGCAGAACTATTCCGTCTGCCAGACTATACCTATCCTGTTTTTGGGATTGCTCTCGGAGTACCTAATCAGCAGCATGCAGTGAAACCACGTTTGCCATTGGAACAGGTTGCTTTTGAAGAAGAATACCAAGAACAAGACCTATCAGTTGTGACTGCCTATGACAAGGTTCAGGCAGATTACGCTGGAGCGCGTGCAACCGATAGCTGGAGCGAGCGCCTTGCAGCTCAATTTGGTCAACCTGAACAAGAAGAGACCAAAAAACTACTAGAAAAACACAAACTATTATGAAATGAAGAGAGGCGTTCTTGAACCGAAGTCTCGCCTTTCATTAGAAAAGAGGAAATCATGGCCCTACCAACTATTGCGATTGTAGGCCGTCCCAATGTCGGAAAATCGACACTCTTTAACCGGATTGCCGGTGAGCGGATTTCCATCGTTGAGGATGTAGAAGGAGTCACTCGTGACCGCATTTATGCAACAGCTGAGTGGTTGAATCGAAAATTTAGTATCATTGATACGGGGGGAATTGATGACGTAGATGCCCCATTTATGGAGCAAATCAAGCATCAGGCAGAAATTGCCATGGACGAAGCAGATGTGATCGTCTTTGTTGTTTCTGGAAAAGAAGGGATCACGGATGCGGATGAATATGTCACTCGTATCTTGTATAAGACCCATAAACCGGTGATTCTAGCGGTCAACAAGGTGGATAACCCAGAGATGCGCAATGATATCTATGACTTTTATGCCTTGGGACTGGGTGAGCCACTACCGGTATCCTCTGTCCACGGGATCGGAACTGGGGATGTGCTCGATGCCATCATCGAAAATCTTCCGAATGACACAGAAGAAGAAAATCCAGATATCATCAAATTTAGCTTGATTGGTCGCCCAAATGTTGGGAAATCAAGCTTGATCAATGCGATCCTTGGAGAAGACCGGGTCATCGCAAGCCCTGTTGCTGGAACTACACGGGATGCCATCGATACCCATTTTACTGATGCAGATGGCCAAGAATTTACCATGATCGATACAGCCGGTATGCGCAAATCTGGTAAAATCTATGAAAACACTGAGAAATATTCTGTCATGCGTGCCATGCGTGCCATCGACCGTTCAGATGTGGTTTTGATGGTCATTAATGCCGAAGAAGGGATTCGGGAGTACGACAAGCGGATCGCTGGCTTTGCTCATGAGGCTGGTAAAGGTATGATCATTGTTGTCAATAAATGGGATACTATTGAAAAAGACAACCATACCATGAAGCAGTGGGAAGATGACATTCGCGATCAATTCCAATACCTTTCTTATGCGCCGATTGTCTTTGTTTCTGCCCTAACTAAACAACGCTTGCACAAGTTACCAGAGATGATTAAACAGATCAGTGAGAGTCAAAATACGCGGATTCCTTCAGCTGTCTTGAACGATGTGATTATGGATGCCATTGCCATTAATCCAACGCCGACCGACAAAGGAAAACGCCTCAAGATCTTCTATGCGACACAAGTGGCAACCAAGCCGCCAACTTTTGTGGTCTTTGTTAACGAAGAAGAACTGATGCACTTCTCATACCTCCGTTTCTTGGAGAACCAAATTCGCAAGGCCTTTGTTTTTGAAGGAACTCCAATCCATTTGATTGCGCGAAAACGGAAGTAGGGAATACGAGACAAATGGATCAAAGTGGAGAAGGATATTTCAAATGATAAAATGCTCATTCTTCCAACTATGAAAACAACTAAAAGTAGCGCATAAGCGTTGCTTTTTTTAATAAGCTGGTAAAATGAAGTGGAGGATAGTCAGATGCGTAGTATCATAGTCCGGATATGCTTTATTCCTTAGCTTTTTTTAAGGTTGAGAAGAGTAAACTCATGAAGATCATGAGAGCTTTAGGTTTGTGTACTTATTATTTAAAATCTATCTGTATCTCTTGTTTCTCGGTTCGATCGTAAGCTTGGAGCTCTTGATCCTATTGTTGGGGATTTATTAAAAAATAGGTCGTATTTTTTGTGGGCTATCGGGATCTTTCTCCTCTCTATTTAGCTATTCTGTCTATTGTTCGCTCAGACGGTTAAAAGAGAAAAATCATGGATAGCTGATTGAGGTAACTCTATTACGAAATCAGGTGAAAAGCTGGGACAAGACTGTCTCAGTTTTTTTCTAAAAGTAAGTTAAAATCCTTTTAATAGTAAAATTATCTTTTCTAATTTTATCTTAAATATGGTATAATAAAGGGATTAATCTAAGGTGGTAAACATGGCAAAATTAATTCCTGGGAAGGTTCGTTCACAAGGGAGCCTTCTCTATGAAGCTGGGAAAGTTTCCCTTCAGGAAGTAAATGAAAAATACCTGTATTTTCGGGTGGAAGAAGAAAGCTTGCGGTACAGTTTGGACGACGATGCCGTTTTTTGTAGCTGTGCTTTCTTTCAAAAGAAAAAATTCTGTACGCATCTGGCAGCTGTGGAAGCTTTTTTGAAGAATGATGACAGTGGGAAAGCAGCTCTTGCAAGTCTTGAAGAAGATGCCACGGCGACTGAAGAAACGCAGGAGAAGGTCTCTTTTGGAAGTTTGTTTTTAGACCAGGTCCTTCCAAAAATCGAAAAGAAAGCAACACGCTATGTCTTATCAGCAGTCGGGCAGGAGGATGAATACTCTGGTCAATTCTTATGGACCCTTCGCATTCGTCGCTTGCCAGACGAGCGTTCTTATGTGATCAGAGATGTACTAGCTTTTTTGCAGACCCTTCAGAAAGAAGGCCACTTTGCAATTGGCAAAAGTTACTATGAACCCATTTCTTATTTAGAATTTGATGGGCCTAGTCAGGATGTGATCAATTTCCTACAAGGCTTGGTCACAGATAGTGGCTCGAAAGAGCAAGATTTCTTTCCCAATGCTGGGCGCCATCTTTATTTTCCACCGACTCTCTTTGAAGAAGCTGTAGAATTACTGATGAATTTGGATTCCTTCCTCTTGCAATACAGCTTGTATGATTTTTCTGAAGTCTATTTTCAGGATGTCCATGGGGAGGAAGATCTCTTTCACTTTCAGGTGGAAGACCATGGTGATTTTTACGAATTGATCATTACTGAGCCACAAGTGAAGGTTGTCGAGTCTGCTGTTTACCTGTTTCGAAATGGTGTCTTCTATCACCTGACGCCCCAACAGCGAACCCTATGGAAGGCCATCCAAGATCTTCCAATGGATCAGGATCGCAAAAAACGACTGCATTTTGATCCAACGGATCAAACAAAGCTTTCCTATAGTTTAAAAGAGTTCAAAAAACTGGGACAAATAACAGCCCCGACCAGCTTTTTAATCCACGATTTCACTCCGGAATTTCATTTTGATCTAGCACAGGATCAGACTGTATTACTGGATGTTGTCTTTCAATACCAGGATCGTGTGGTGACCACGCGTGAGGAACTTCTCAATCTTCCTTATTCTAGTGATTTCGATAAGGAGCAAGAAGTCTTTTCAACCATGCTAGCAGCAGGTTTTACGGATGATTTTTCTTCCCAAAGAAGTCCTTTATCAAGTGAGCAAATCTATCCATTCTTTCACCAACAGATCCCGACTTTTGAAGCCTTAGGAGAGGTTACCCTCTCTGATAGCCTTTTAGATCTTTATCAAGTGGAGCGTCCAAAAATTGATGTTAAAACCAATGGCAGTCTACTGGAGATCGGTTTTGACTTTGAAAGTGTGGATCCAGCCGAAGTGGACCAGGTCCTCAAAGCTCTAGTAGGGCAAAAAGACTATTTTGTCAGCCATACAGGGAAAGTTCTTGTCTTTGATGAAGAAACCAAGAAGATCAGTCGAGCCTTAGCAGATCTGCGGGCGAAAATGAGCAAGGGTGGGAAACTACAAGCCCGCCGGATTGCCGCTTATCAGCTATCTGATTTGTTGGCAGATCAAGACAATGTTCATTTTTCAGAAGACTTTCGAAATTTAGCTCATGATTTGACTCATCCAGAAGACTTCCAACTCCCTCAGATGACAATCCAAGCGACCCTAAGGGATTACCAAGAAACAGGGGTTAAATGGTTCTCCATGTTAAATCATTATGGTTTTGGTGGTATTTTAGCGGATGATATGGGGCTTGGGAAAACCCTGCAGACTATTTCCTTCTTGACCAGTGTCGCAAAAAAAGAAACTAAAATCTTGATTCTAGCTCCATCTAGTCTCATCTACAATTGGAAACAAGAATTTTCAAAATTCGCTCCTCAGATGGAAGTGGCAGTCGTCTATGGTCTCAAGCAGCACCGAGATGAACTCATCGCAACCAATCCACAGGTAGTTATCACTAGTTACGCGTCTTTTCGTCAAGATGTGGAGGAATACCAGAAGAATCAGTATGAGTACTTGATTCTAGATGAAGCCCAGGTCATGAAAAATGCCCAAACCAAGATTGCCCAACACTTACGTGGCTTTGAGGTTCCGCATGTGTTTGCCCTATCTGGGACACCGATTGAAAATCATGTGGGTGAACTCTGGTCCATTTTCCAAATTGTCCTTCCAGGGCTCTTCCCAGCTAAAAGAGAATTTCAAAAATTGAGTCCTGAGACCATTGCACGATTTGTCAAACCTTTTGTCATGAGACGGAAAAAAGATGAAGTGCTCCAAGAATTACCGGACTTGATTGAAACAACCTACCACAATGAGTTGGATGAAAGCCAAAAAACGATCTATTTGGCTCAATTAAAACAAATTCAAGATCGGGTTCGAAGCTCTAGCGAGGAAGAACTAAATCGGAGTAAGGTGGAAATTCTCTCGGGTCTCATGCGCCTTCGCCAAATCTGTGATACCCCCGCCCTCTTTATGGAAGACTATCAGGGAGATAGTGGGAAATTGGAGAGCCTTCGAGATCTTTTGGGTCAAATCAAGGATGGCGAACACCGGGTTTTGATCTTCTCTCAATTTAGAGGCATGCTGGATATCCTAGAGCAGGAGATTGACCAGCTTGGCATGACCTCCTTTAAAATCACAGGTTCTACTCCCGCTAAAGATCGACAAGAAATGACCAATGCTTTTAATGCAGGTGAGCGCCATGCTTTTCTCATTTCTCTGAAGGCTGGAGGGGTTGGATTGAACCTCACTGGTGCCGATACGGTCATCTTAGTCGATTTGTGGTGGAATCCTGCAGTGGAAGACCAGGCTATTGGACGTGCCCATCGAATGGGACAGGAACAAAATGTTGAAGTTTACCGCATGATTACTCGTGGTACGATCGAAGAAAAAATCCAAGAACTACAAGCTTCCAAAAGACACTTGGTCTCAACGATTTTAGACGGAACGGAAACACGATCTAGTTTATCGGTTGAGGAAATTCGTGAGATTCTTGGAATTCAGTCAGAATAGCTTGAAAAATTCTGTGAATAGTTTATAATTAATGGAGTGTCGAAAGGAAGAAAGCATGACAGAAAAATATTTTCCTCAAGTAGGGGATAATGAGTTGATGTTAACAGAGATGCCCCACATGAACCTGTATGATGAAACAGACTTGATTAGTAACATTACAGGCGACTATGTGGATAAAAATTATTTGGAATGGCAACCGATTGCTGAAAATACCAAACCTAAGCATCCTTACCACCAACCATTAGAAGAGCCCCTACCGAAAAGACGGCCAGTAAGAAAACCTGATTTTAAAGAGCCGATTGATAAAAAAAGCCCAGCCAATCGTTATGCAGAGGAAGCGAGAGAGCGCGCTCGTGAAGATCTGAAAAAGAAACGCACAGCTCCCTATCTGACAACGGATCCAGCAGCTACTACAAGTAAACGGAAAAAACCATTTATTTCTGAACGAAAACCTGGTCAGCCAACGGCTCCCTTCCAAAAGGAAAATCCGGGTGAATTATTGAAATATAGCAAACGATTACGACAAGATCAGTTGATCCTTGCAGAGTTCGAATCTGCAGGAGAACCAGAAGTGGCAGAACCGACTGAAAAGAAAAACAATTATGATTTCTTAAAGACTAGCCAAATATACAATAAAGATCAGCACAAGTTGAAACCACAGCCAATCAAACAAGAATTGGATTTAACCCATCTAGATCAAGAATAAGGAGAAAACATGTCTAATACATACCATTTTATTGGAATTAAAGGAGCAGGGATGAGTGCTTTAGCCCTCATGCTTCACCAAATGGGACATACGGTTCAAGGGTCAGATGTTGAGAAGTATTACTTTACGCAACGTGGCTTGGAACAAGTAGGAATTCAAATTTATCCATTTGATGTGAAAAATTTGGAAGGCGACAAGATCCTCATTGCCGGGAATGCTTTCCGTCCAGATAACAATGTGGAAATTGCTTATGCAGATGAGCATGGCCTAACTTATAAACGCTACCATGAATTCCTTGGTGAATTTATGCGTGACTTTGTCAGTATGGGGGTTGCCGGAGCACACGGGAAAACCTCAACAACAGGGATGCTTTCTCACGTCTTATCAAATATCACTGATACCAGTTATTTGATTGGTGACGGGACAGGTCGTGGCTCTGCAGCAGCCAAATACTTTGTCTTTGAATCAGATGAGTATGAACGCCACTTTATGCCTTACCATCCTGAATACAGCATCATTACCAATATTGACTTCGACCATCCAGACTATTTCACGAGCTTGGAAGATGTCTTTAATGCCTTTAATGATTATGCCAAACAAATCAGTAAAGGCCTCTTCATCTACGGAGAAGACAAAGAATTGCGTCGGATTACCTCATCAGCACCAATTTATTACTATGGTTTTGATAAGGAGACGAACGATTTTGTGGCAAGCAACCTGCTTCGTTCAACGACTGGTTCAACCTTCAACGTTCATTTCCGTGGAGAAGACTTGGGGCAATTCCATATCCCAACATTTGGTCGTCACAACATCATGAATGCCACAGCTGTCATTGGCTTGCTTTACATTGCAGGATTTGACTTAGATTTAGTCCGCGAGCATTTGAAGACCTTTGCTGGCGTGAAACGTCGCTTCACTGAAAAAGTAGTCAATGGAACAGTGATCATCGATGACTTTGCGCATCATCCAACGGAAATTATTGCAACCTTGGATGCGGCCCGTCAAAAATACCCAAGCAAAGAGATTGTGGCCATTTTCCAACCACATACCTTTACACGGACCATTGCCTTGTTAGATGAATTTGCAGAAGCGTTGAATCAAGCAGATGCTGTTTACTTGGCACAGATCTATGGCTCTGCGCGTGAAGTTGATCACGGCGATGTGAAAGTTGAAGATTTGGAAGCAAAAATTGTCAAACGCTCAGCGATTATTACAGCTGAGAATGTTTCTCCTCTTCTTGACCATGATAATGCAGTCTATGTCTTTATGGGAGCAGGAGATATTCAAACCTATGAATACTCATTTGAGCGTTTATTATCTAGTTTGACACATAGTGTACAATAAGAGATGATTGAGTCTGGAATCGATTGGTTCCAGACTCAAATTTATCTGTCCACTGAAGGAGTATGAGATGAGGAATGCAGGATGATGATTCGATCAATCACCCCAGCTGATCAAGAACAGCTGGGCTTGCTAGAAGAAGAACTTCATGACAATGAAGGAAAGGAGCACAGGGCCACTCTTGAGGAAGCGCTAGGTTCGAAGGAAGCCATTTCTTTGCTTGCAGAGCAGGCGGGGGATGCTGTGGCTTACTTGTTGGCGACAGAAGACCAGCCTTTAAAAAGAGACCTAATTGTATTGCGACTAGCAGTGAGACCAGCCTTTCAAGGTCAAGGCTATGGTTCTATTTTGATCGCTGCTTTAAAGGATCTAGCTGTTCAAAAGGAAAAGGAAGCCATTTGGATCGATTGCCCAGAAGACTTACTATCTTATTTTTCCCAGCAAGGATTTCGAGATGAAGCTGAGTCTGATCGAGGTGTCCATATGGTTTGGGAACGATAGAAGGAGTAAATGATGAAAGAAAAGATTCACATTAGACAGGCAGAGCTGCAGGATTTGGATGCCATCGAGCGCATTGAGCTTGAAAATTTCTCAGAAGAAGAAGCGATTGCGCGTGAGATTTTAAAAGATCACATCGAAAAGATTCAAACGACATTTCTTGTAGCAGAGTGCCAGGGTCAGATTTTAGGCTATTTAGAAGGACCTGTTAGACCGGAGCGCTATTTGATCGATTCCTCTTTTTCAGAGGTTGAAGATCTAAGTCAGTTAGAACAGGGCTTTATTTCCATTACGAGTCTATCCATTGCTAAAGAAGCTCAAGGACTTGGAGTGGGAACCCTTTTGCTTGAAGCGATGAAAGAGATTGCGTTGAAAGATAATCGCCAAGGGATCAATTTGACCTGTCATGATTATTTGATTCCTTATTATGAAAAGCAAGGATTTACCAATGAAGGCCGGTCAGAATCCCAATATGCGGGTGAAGTTTGGTACAATCTGGTCTGGGAAAATGAAAAACTTGATTAAATAGGTATTTTAAAGAAGAAAGGCGATTTGTATTGCTTTTCTAAATCTTTTAAGATATAATATTAAGGATTATGATGAGGGAGGTCAATTATTTGACTGATAAATCACAAGACAGTGAGAAGTTATTAAGCTTCAAAGAGCAGATCCTCAGAGACTTAGAAGAGGCCAATGAGCAACTTCTAAAAATCGAAAAAGAGTATGATCTACCTGATCGAAGTATTGAAACCCCTTCTTCACTGAAAGAGGAGGAAGAAGCAACACTACCTCCAAAAGTAGAAGAATCTGCGTTGGCTCCCAAAGAAGAACCAGTGGAGCCAGAAAAGGCGACTCCTGCTGTGGAAGAAAAGAGTGAGCTTCCAAAGCCTGCTCCAAAAGAACCAAGTCAGGAACCGGTAGAGGAAAGCTTATCGCGCTCTTCTCGTAACCAGCGCCAACAAAAACAAAAGAAACAAAATAAAATCGCTAAACGAATTGTGCGGACAGTGGTCAGCCTTTTGCTGATTGTGATCGTGGCTACAGGGATCTTTGCTGTGACCTATATCCATTCAGCTGTCAAGCCGATGGATAAAAATGCAACAGAATTCGTAACGGTTGAGATTCCAGCAGGTTCAAGTAATCGTGAGATTGGCGCGATCCTTGAGAAAAAAGGACTCGTGAAAAATGGTCAGTTCTTTAACTACTATACCAAGTTCAAGAACTATAGCAATTTCAAATCTGGTTATTTCAATTTGCAAAAGAGCATGGATCTAGAAACCATCATCCAAAAACTGCAAGAAGAGGGAACCAAAACTCCTCAGGCTCCAGTTCTTGGAAAGGTCACGATTCCAGAAGGTTATACGATCGATCAGATTGCGACGGCTATCACCACCAATGTCTCCACTAAGAAGGCAGGCAAGACTCCATTTAAGAAAGAAGATTTCTTGAAGGCTGTCCAAGACGATGCCTTTATTGAGAAGATGGTGGCCAAATATCCTAAGCTCTTGGCGAATCTGCCAAGTAAGGATTCTGGTGTTCGCTACCGTTTAGAAGGTTATCTCTTCCCAGCAACTTATAACTATGGGAAAGATACCACAGTGAAAGAGATGATCGATCAGATGCTTGCGGCAATGGATCAAAACTTAAGCCCATACTATGAAACACTTGAGAGCAAGAACATCAATGTAAACGAAGTATTGACTCTTGCTTCCTTGGTTGAAAAAGAAGGGGCGACGGATCAGGACCGCAAAGATATCGCGAGTGTCTTCTATAACCGCTTGAACCAAGACATGCCTTTGCAAAGTAATATTGCAATTCTTTATGCAGAAGGGAAACTTGGTCAAAAGACGACCTTAAAAGAAGATGCAACGATCAATACAGAGCTGGATTCACCTTATAATATTTATAAGAATACCGGCTTGATGCCTGGCCCAGTGGATAACCCTGGAGTATCAGCGATCGAAGCGGTGGTGAACCCAAGTAAGACCGATTACTTGTATTTTGTCGCAAATGTCGAAAATGGTGAAGTTTTCTTCGCTAAGACATACGAAGAACACAATAAAAATGTTGAAGAACACGTCAATAGTAAATTGACACAAGCAAGTTCAAACTAGAAAAAGCATGTGGCGCGTCCACAGCTTTTTCATTCAAATAATAGAAAGAGAAGAATAATGGCAGAAAAAACATACCCAATGACCCTAGCAGAAAAAGAAAAATTGGAACAAGAATTAGAAGAATTGAAATTGGTCCGTCGACCTGAAGTGGTGGAACGGATTAAGATCGCTCGTTCATATGGTGACCTCTCAGAAAACTCTGAGTATGAAGCGGCAAAAGATGAACAAGCTTTTGTTGAAGGTCAAATCTCTAGCTTGGAAACAAAAATCCGTTATGCAGAAATCGTCGATAGTGACGCTGTTGCAGTAGACGAAGTAGCGATCGGAAAAACCGTTACAGTTCAAGAAGTTGGCGAAACAGATGAAGAAGTATACAGCATCGTTGGTTCAGCAGGGGCAGATGCCTTTGCAGGAAAGATTTCTAACGAAAGCCCAATCGGTCACGCTTTGATTGGTAAGAAGACAGGTGACGTTGTCACTGTTGAGACACCAGCTGGAAGCTACCAAGTGAAAATTTTGAACGTAGAAAAAACAGCGTAACTATAAAACGCAAGCCCTCCAAGAGGGCTTGTTTTTTTGTGCTCTTAATCTTTTTGTGAGAGTGAAAATTCTTTGCTGACTGAACGATATCAAAAAAAGCACTTGAACCTTGGGTTCAAGTGCTACTGTATACCGCTAGAATTAGTAGTTTGTACTACTTTCTATTGCGTTGTTTTCCTGCATTGCGGTTGTTTTTTGGTTTGTGTTGGATTTGTGTCGTTGCAGTAGGTGTGACATCTTTTTTCACGCGGTGACTAGTCGCTTTAGGAGGATTGTTTTTGTATTCCTCAGCGACTCGTTTGCGAAGATTTGGACGAATCAAGTAGTTGATGACAAATTGTTGGATAATTTGGATCACCCCACCGACTACCCAGTAAAGAGTTACTCCGGCTGAGGAGATCAATGAGAAGACACCGATCATAATCGGACTCATCAGTGATGCTTTGCGCATGCTTTCCTTTTGGGTTTCATCTTCAATTCCATGAAGAGAAAGCATACTTTGGATATAGTAAAGAACTGCTACGATCGCTGTCAAGAGCAAGCTTGGTTTGCCGAGAGCAATGCCAAGGAAGCTACTATCTGCTACCCCTTTGGTGTGCTGAGCTGCAAAGAAGAGAGCTGAGAAGAATGGCATTTGGATCAAGAGTGGCAAACACCCAACTCCACCAAACATGCTAACTCCATTTTCACGTTGAGCAGCCATTAATTCCTGTTGCGCCAATAGCTTTTCTTCTTGTGTGCTAGCGTTCTTCATGCGCTCTTGGATTGGCCCAAGGATAGGTTTTAAGTAGTTCATCTTTTCAGATTGGTAGGTTGCCTTCCATGATTGGTACAAACCAAGTGGCAAGATGATTAACCGTACGATCAAGGTGACGATAATAATCCCGATCCCAAAGCCTAAGCCAAGGTTGTTGGCAAAGAATTTGATGGCTTCGCCCATTGGACGGCCAAGAAGATTCCAGATCAATCCAGTCGGATTTCCAGTTTTCCGATCGACACTCACGCATCCTGATAAGAAGACAAGCGAAGCTAGTCCCATCGATGCAAGTAATGCAAGTTTATTTTTTTTCACAAATAGTTCCTTCTTTTTTTTAATGTTACCTTTCTATTCTACTGTTTTTTTTGAAAATACACAATAGTTCTCTAGTCTTAATTTGCAATTTTGAAGTCTGTATAGTTTTCAAAGTTTGCGAGCGTAACATCTAAATAAGTCACATGCGCAAAAGGCGTAGGACCTTTGCGAATTTCTTGGATGAATTTGGCCATTTGGCTACTAGACTCTGCCTGTGCCAGAATGCCAACTGTTCCGTCGTCATTATTCCAGACACGGCCAGTGATCCCACCGATCTCTAAAGCAAGACTGTACACTCCCCAGCGAAAGCCAACCCCTTGAACCCGTCCTTGGGCAATCATTTTTACCTTTTGCATGTACGACCTCCTTGACTCGAAGAAATCTATCTGAGGCATGATTTCTTCTTTTTCTTTGTGCTATAATAGTTCTATGAATATTATAACGTCTAAATCCAATAATGTAATCAAAAATGCTAAAAAATTACATCAAAAAAAATACCGGACAGATTCTTATCTCATTGAAGGCTGGCATCTGTTTGAAGAGGCAGTAGAAAATCAAGCGAAGATTCAACAGGTCTTTGTTTTAGAAGCCTATTTAGACCGGGTAGAGAACATCCAAAAAGTCACCGTCGTGACCCCGGAGATCTTAAGTCTCTTGGCAGATTCGAAGACTCCGCAAGGGATTGTCGCAGAGATCGCTCTGGAGCAACCAGTCCTTCCAGATCAGTTACAAGGTCGCTACCTTTATTTAGAGGATGTACAGGATCCCGGCAATGTAGGGACTATGATTCGAACAGCAGATGCAGCAGGTTTTGATGGCGTCATGCTTTCGAAAGCCTCCGCAGATCTATACAGTCTCAAGACCCTTCGATCCATGCAGGGCAGTCATTTCCATATTCCTATCTGGAAACTGGATCGAGAAGAACTATTGGAACGAGCTGCGCAATCTCATCTAGCAGTTCTCGCAACGACGCTTTCAGAAGCTTCCATTGACTACCGTCAGCTTCCTCAGACCGATCAGTTTATTCTGGTTATGGGGAATGAAGGAAATGGCATCAGCCAGGAAATGGCGGCACAAGCAGACCAGCTGGTTCATATTCCTATGCCAGGTCGGGCCGAGAGTTTGAATGTTGCAGTGGCAGCAGGAATTTTGATGTTTTCTTTAAGGAAATTTTGAGAAAAAGAAGTATACTTAACCTGTAAGAAGAAGTTGATGGAGATCTTATTGGGAGAGCTTATCAACGAAAGGTGGTTATCTTATGCAATATCATCGTGACAAAGAATACATGACCTATGTAGGCCATCTGATCCAGCATCCTAAGGTTCAAAAATTAGCTGACATTCCCCACCATATTCATTCCAATCGTTTGGAGCATTCCATTCATGTTAGCTATACCAGTTATAAACTGGCTAAAAAATTTGGTTGGGATGCTAAAAGTACGGCTCGGGGTGGCCT